>JAZRMQ010000023.1:0-36385 GCA_045647745.1 Bacteroidaceae bacterium
CATGCCAAAAAGGGCAATCAATATGGTTATAGCTATAGTCATGTTCTTTGAGTTTACTTTCTTTATATATCATTCAAATTTATAAAATATTTTGTTACCCACCCTTTCAACCGATTTTATATTATATATATCCTTTTTAAAAATTTAAAAAGATTAAAAACAACAATAACTCCTGTTAATAGTGTAGAGAAAAAATGTCAATATAATTTGCTTTTTGAGTTATTAGTTAAAGATAAATAGATATTCACATTTTAAAAACAATATAAAATATTGATTAATAATATATTGTGTATAGTTATTAACAATTTTGATATTGTCACTGCTATTGATAATTAAAGTTTGTTTTTATGTTGAAATGTGTTGATATTATGTTTGAAAAAAAGAATAAAAAAAGTGGTAAAATAATTTGGTGTTTTAACAACAGTGTTAGCTTATTTATTTGTTTAGAAAAACAAAATTGAAATAATATTTTTTTTAATCAAATTATCAAATTGTTTTCAACAACATATCAACATATATTTGTTAATTATAAAAAAAGGTGAGCTGTGTAAAGCCCACCTTTATAGTATATGATGTAAATTATGCGAGCTTTGCAAGAGCCTCTTTTATGCGGCGTATAGCTTCAATAATATTCTCATCACTTGTTGCATAACTCATTCTAAAACATTCAGGAGCACCGAATGATGTTCCACCAACAGCTGCAACGTGAGCCTCTGTTAACAGATACATTGTAAGGTCGTCGCTGTTGTTAATAATTGTTCCGTTATAACTTTTTCCATAGAATGAACTACATTTTGGGAAGAGATAGAATGCACCCTCTGGGATATTAACCTCTAATCCCGGAATTTCTTTTGCAAGCTTAACAATGAGGTCGCGACGACGTTGGAAAGCTTTACGCATCTCCTCAACAGGCTCTTGTGAACCGGTATAAGCCTCAAGTGAAGCCATCTGTGAAACAGAGCAAGGACCACTGGTATATTGTCCCTGAAGTTTGTTACAACCCTTTACAATCCACTCGGCTGCAGCAAGATAACCAATGCGCCATCCTGTCATTGCATATGCTTTTGAAACACCATTTATAATTATTACACGCTCTCTAATCTCGGGGAACTGTGCAATACTTTCGTGTTTACCCACATAGCTAATATGTTCATAAATCTCATCAGCAACAATATACACCTCGGGATATTTAACAAGAACATCTGCCAGTTCTTTAAGCTCTTCCTTAGTATATACCGAACCTGTTGGGTTTGATGGTGAACAAAGAATAAGCATCTTTGTCTTTGGAGTTATTGCAGCCTCAAGCTGTGCACCGGTAATTTTAAAATTTTGCTCAATTCCTGCACTTACGATAACTGGTGTACCATCTGCAAGTTTCACCATATCGGGGTAGCTAACCCAGTATGGAGCTGGTACAATAACCTCGTCACCGGGGTTTACAAGTGCCATAATAGCATTACAAACAGCTTGCTTTGCTCCGTTTGAAACAGAAATTTGTGTCTCTTTAAACTCAAGACCATTCTCATTTTTCAGCTTTTCAACAATAGCTTTGCGCAGTGAGGGGTAGCCCGGAACAGGTGAATAACGCGACCAGTTATCATCGATTGCTTGCTTTGCAGCAACTTTAATAGCATCGGGAGTGTTAAAATCGGGCTCACCAACACTCATATTTATAACATCTACGCCTTGTGCTTTTAACTCTTGGCTTTTTTGTGACATTGCCAATGTTGCCGATGGCGCTAATCGGTTTACGCGGTCAGATAATTTATTCATATTGTTTAAATTAGTTATTTTTTTTACAAAAATGCAAAGTGTGGCCCATACGTTCAGCTTTAGTATGTAAATAACGCGAATTGTGATTATTTGGCTCAATTTCAATACCTACAATTTCTGTTATTTTAAGGCCGTAACTCTCTAATCCTATTCTCTTCACAGGATTATTTGTTATTAGGCGCATATTGCGTACACCAACCTTGCGAAGAATTTCGGCACCTACACCATAATCTCTTTCATCGGCTTTAAATCCTAGGCACAAGTTTGCATCAACAGTGTCCATTCCCTCCTCTTGTAGTTTATAAGCGCGCATTTTATTCATAAGTCCAATGCCTCGTCCCTCTTGATTAAGATAGACAACAACACCTTTTCCTGTTTCGTTTATGAGTTTCATAGCCTCGTGTAGCTGTGAGCCGCAATCGCAACGCTGAGAACCAAAAATATCTCCTGTTATACACGACGAGTGAACTCGAACAAGTATAGGTTCATCATCTTCCCACTCGCCCTTTATAAGGGCTACGTGTTCAAGGCCATTCGATTTCTGACGGAACGGTATGAGGCGGAAATGTCCGAATTCTGTGGGCATATCAACCTCTTCACCCTGCTCAACAATAGACTCTTTTTTAAGTCTGAATTCTATAAGGTCTTTTATTGATATAATCTTTAGGTTGTGTTCTTTAGCAATTTCAATCAACTGTGGCAAGCGTGCCATTGTTCCATCCTCATTCATAATTTCAATGAGAGCAGCAGCAGGGTATAATCCAGCTAAGCGTGCAAGGTCAATACTTGCCTCGGTGTGTCCGGCACGGCGCAAAACTCCATTATCTTGGGCATATAAAGGATTTATGTGTCCGGGGCGAGCAAAAGTCTCGGGTTTGCTATCGGGTGATGCTAATGCCTTTATGGTTGCAGCACGGTCTGTTGCAGAAACACCTGTTGAACAACCCTCAACCTTATCAATAGTGACAGTGAATGGTGTTCCCAGTAGGCTGGTGTTTGAGCTTACCTGTGGAGCTAAATCAAGTTCTTTACAACGTGACAATGTTATTGGGGCACATAGCACACCACGGCCGTTCTTTAGCATAAAGTTTACAGCCTCGGGTGTTATTTTTTCGGCAGCTATAATAAAGTCACCTTCATTCTCTCTATCCTCATCATCGACAACAATAAGGAATTTTCCCTCTCTAAAATCCTCAAGAGCTTCCTCTATCGTGTTTAATTTAAAGTTGTTCATTTATTTATATTTACAAGTTTTCTTTTTTAATAATTTTCATAATCTCTCTTACTCTTGTTTCTACCTTTGTAAGGTCTATTAATAGTTTAATTCTAAATCTTATAGACCTTGCGTATACAAAGATATTTATTGGCAGTAAAAAAAGCAATAAAATATTAAGCCATCTCTTTTTAAAAGGAGATAAAATAGGCCTAACGGCTAATATTGGTATGTCATTCAATCGAGCTATAATTCTACTATTCCTGCTATTGCTAAGCTCTTCAATACTTTTTTCAAGTTTTTCATTTAACGTATACAGCATTTCATCTTTTCTGTTAAAGAAAACTTTTTTTATAGATGGTAGTCGTTTTAGTTTATTCTTTATCTTGTAGAGTCGTGCAATACAGTATATATCTTTTAAATCAGTGTAACACTTTTCATAATCGGGGTTATCGATTATCACCTCTTTAACGGTAATATGTCTCTTTTCTGATATTGCAAATAGCTTCAGAAAAAAGTTTTTTATAGAATCGTTTTTTAGAATTCCTGAATCTTTGTTTGCCTGATATGTAAAGAAAAATCCCAGTGGTGCAAGAATTATTGTGCTGAGCCAAGCGCCGAACCATATTTTCCAAACACCCTCACTAGCCATCTTTGACCCCGATGTTTCAAAAATGTAGTATAATATAAATGTTGCCACAGAAATAATTATAGGGTATCCCAATCCACCTTTTCTAACGATAGAGCCAAGCGGAGCACCTATAAGCAAGAATATTACACAAGCCAGCGAAAGAGTAATCTTCTCCCACCAGAATATTTTATGCTTGTTAAGGTCTTTATCCAGTTGATGTAGTATCTTATGATTTATATCGTGTGTGTTTTTGAGGCTTGTAACTGTTCTTAAAGCATCTCTTTTCCACATTAGTTTAGATTTTTTTGTAGCCGAATTATATATGCTATCAAAATCTATGTAGTATATATTATCCTTTGTCATTGAGATAGAATCATTTTTACTCAAAATAATATTATCTCTATAATTGCTTCGTCTGAGGTGTCTTAAATTTTCTTCTCCTATACTATCGTTGGAAATTGTAAGAGAGTCAATATCTGTCTCCAACTTCTTCATATTTTTTCCATCGGCTCTTGTTTTGAGAAAATCGGCATCTTTTATCTCAAAGCCACCATCTGTTTCAATTATAACATCCTTTCTTGTAAAACTTTCACGGCGGTAAGGAGTGTTCTTTTTGTCAAAATTCTCTTCATCAAGGTTTGAAAATTGTTCTCCCGAGAACATTGACAATATCATATGTTTTTCGTCGATAGTATTCTTTATTATAGCCGAGTCAGAGACAAGAATATTAGTCTTTTCAAAACCGGACGACATATCATAGATTGTAACGTTATACAACATTCCGGTTTCGTTATTCTTGTGGTTTACATAAATGCTGTAACCATCGATTTTATTATAGAAAATCTTTTCTACAATATCACTTTCGGGTGATGTCTGCTTGATAGAATACATCATCCTCAGAAGATTTGTCTGTGCTTTTGGTGCTACAAAATTTTGAAAGTAGAACGATACACCTCCAAAGAATATACAACAAATAACTAATGGGATAATAGTCCTTATCAAGGGAATACCCGCAGCTTTCATAGCAAGTAGCTCAAATTTCTCGCCAAAATTGCCAAAAGTCATTAGTGCTGCAAGCAGAATAGCCAACGGAAGAGCTTTTGATATAAGTGATACCGACCCATACATAAAGAACTTGGCTATTATAGACATATCAAGTCCCTTGCCAATAAAATCGTCAATCCATTGCCACAGCAATTGAATAATGAATATAAAAAGGCAAATAAAGAAGGTAGCCATCAAATTTTTTAAAAAGGCTTTTATAATGAAAATATCCAACTTCTTTATGTGAAAACCGGGAAATTTCATATTCTTTTTGATGTGATACCTTGCTGTTTAAATGGGTTATTTATATACAAAAGCACAGAAAAACTGTAGTTTAAAAATGTTGTTACAGTTTTCTGTGCAAATTTAGCATAATTTTTGGTTTATATGGCAAAAAAACTCACCATTACATACCCGATTGTCTTCTTAAATTTTCAATTTGTGAATTCCACAACTCTTTTTGGTCCTCAATTTCATCTTTGTCGGCAAAATCAATAATCTCGAGAGTGTTTTCACGTGTAAGTTCATTATATGAAATTCGCATTTCAAAAAAGGTGTTTGGAGATTCATCTTCCCATCTGAATTTCACATACACACCATTCCTTTGTGCCACAAGATGAGCCACTTTTTTCTCTGTTTTACCCCAATAGAAATTGTATGTACGGTCAAAATTCTCAACCCTGTCGGCAAACCAAGGAGATAATCCGGCTGTCGTTCCAATATATTTCCAAATCATTACAGCGCTGCCTTTAAGTGGGTATTCAAGAAAAATCTTCTCTTTACTCATTGTAACTCAAAGTTATATGTTTAAACAAGTTATATATCTGTCGCAAGTTAGTAAATATAAACTATAAAACAAATTTTTGCCCGTTATTTTAAAGTTTGTTATCTATCAAATTACATTTTTTTGTTGTTATAGAATTTTTTTTGACGAAAAACAATAAAAAATTTGCCAAATCAAAATTATAGATATATCTTTGCACCGCAAAAATGCAATGGCGAGATAGCTCAGCTGGTTAGAGCGCATGATTCATAATCATGAGGTCCCCGGTTCAATCCCGGGTCTCGCTACTGAAACGGAGAAAGTCTAAAAAACTCTCTCCGTTTTTTGTTTCAAAATTTTGTAACTCATTGGTTTGCTGATATATAAAATCAAGCACCTTGTTGTAGTTTTTGGTTCGATATTTTTTTTAATCAAATTCTATTTTTTCGGGAAACATTGAACCAAGCAACTTTATTTTAAGAGCAACGGGAGCATCTAAAATAAATCTATCTATATTATTTATCAAAGAGATACCATACCCCATCTTTGGTTCAATTTTGGCATTGTTCTGGGTTTCCAATAAAGTGATGCGCTCTTTTACACTATCTACCTCTCTTGAATATCGCTCCATCATACCGTTATATGTTTCTTTGTCAATATCTCCATCAATATATTTGTCTTGTACGCTATCCATTCGCTTGATAACAGCGTTCAGTTCCTCTTTAAGCAACTCTGTACGCCCTGCGTTTGCCTTTGCACCCGAAATTTTCTCTGCAAACACAGCCTCTACGCTCCAACCCTTGCTCTTGGCAAGTGCTGTCAGTTCGTTTACTTGTCTGTCGTACTCTTGTATGTTTGTTGAAACCCTTGCAAAATTATAGTTTTCATATTTTTCTACTCTATTTGTTTTATAAATCAATTATTACAACGCAAATACACATATAATAAAATTAAGAAATAAATTAAAATTAGCATAAACATACAAATATTTGAATAAATCTTGTTTTTTATGATAATTTCTATATCTTCGCAGAAAATTACATAAAATATGGAAAAGATTTTAGCAGAGAATGTGAAGCGCATTTGCAAGCAACAGCGCAAGCAGTTGAAAGATTTAGCGCAAGATATGGATATAGATGCTTCAAGTCTAACACGAGCGATGTATGGCAACGCTCGACTTGATACCATAGAAAAGATGGCAGTTGCTTTGGGTGTTAGCGTAAAATCACTGTTTGAACCAATGGGCGATGAGGCTGTAGAGAGGTTTATTAAGATAAGAGGAAAGATATATCAATTCAATAGTAGGGTTGAATTGGAAAATTTGCTGAAACACCAGTTTTAAATTATTTGATGAAATTGATATTATTACATAAAAAAGTAGTTCTACATAATTATATTATAATTTATTCAATATGAGAAAAATAATCTTTTTGCTTTTCTTGTCTATTAGCAATATAGTTTATAGTCAAGAGTATCTCAATTTTAAAGATTGCAAGACCGAGAATGATTTTAACAATTATTTTCAAAAGAATATTCTTTCATTAGACCCATTGGAAGGTATTTATATCATTAATAGTGGATATATACAATCAGCACAAGGATATGGAGAAAACCGAATACTTGAAGAATGTAATATTGCCATTGTTAAAGATAATGATGGAAATTTTTACAAATATCAATTAGATGATGAAGAATGGTGTGGAAGAGATATGTTTTTTAAGAATTCAGGCGGAGATAGTTATTATTTTATTGATAAGAAACTAGATGTAAAACAAAAATTCTTATTTAATGGCTTCAAATTTAACTGTAGTTATGAAATGAACCTATCTCAAAAAAAGCGAATATTTACGGGAATAAGTAACTTTGTAAAAGTTATATGTGTACACGAAGCTATAAAAACCTTTCCTTCTGTAGAGATGTACAATCAAGCATTAGCCATGCAAAAACAACGAAAGAATGCTTCTTCTGGTACGGGGTTCTTTTTGTCGAATAATGGATATATAATAACGAACTATCACGTCATAGAAGATGCAGAGAATAACAACATAAAAGTAACAGGTATTAGTGGGGATTATAATAATTCATATACAGTTAAAGTAGCTGTTAGTGATAAACAAAATGACATTACAATATTAAAAATTGAAGATAATTCATTCATTCCTATTAAAAGTATTCCTTACACATTTAAATTTGATACTTCAAGCATTGGAGAGGATTGTTTTGTTTTGGGCTATCCACTTATATCTTCTATGGGAAAGGATATAAAACTTACAAGTGGTATTATAAGTTCAAAAACTGGTTATGATGGGAATGTGTCTCAATATCAAATTTCAGCACCAATTCAACCAGGGAATAGTGGTGGCCCATTATTTGATAAAAATGGTAATATTATAGGAATAATACAAGCTAAACATTCTTTTGCTGAAAATGCAGGATACGCCATTAAAGCTAGCTATATAAGAAATTTAATTGATTTACTACCAACATCTATAACTTTGCCACAATACAATTTATTAAAAGGGAAAACACTGCCACAACAAGTTGAACTAGCAAGTAAAGCTGTTTGTATTATAATTGTAAACGGAGATTAAAATGACTATTTCTAAAGGAAGAAACGAATTACAAGCAAGCATAGAAGATACAGCAGCAATGCTAGAATCTCTTGCAACAGATATAAACTCTTATTACAATAATAAAATAATCACCATCGAGGATAATATAAAAAAGACTAAAGAAAACAATCACAATGAAGACTTTGAGATTCTTCAAAGCATGATAAATATGCAAGAAAAGGAAATCGAGTTTTACAAAGAATTTCAAAAAGAAGCATTAGAGATGTTATTAATAAAAGTATTTTCCTATGCAGAAAAATCTTTTGAAGTCTTATTATCTCGGCTATCATATACAAGGAAGAAAGCGATAAGAGAATACTCAAATAATGGACAACCAAGAAATAATATTTCTGATATAGAGAAGTATTTTTATATTTTAAAAAAGCATAAAAAATTATCTATTATTCAAATTACAGATATATGGAATGATTATAATACCTTTCACTCTTTAAGGAAAGATATAGTTCATCGTAGTGCACCTGAAAAAACAATTAATATAGAATATATCAATTTAAATCTGTCTCAAATATCCAAATTATTGATGACTATAGAAGCAGATACAAGACAATAATATCTTTTAGATTAGAATAACACAAAAAAAATGTATCAATACGACCAAATTTAAGGTTATATTGATACATTCTTTGTAAAACATTAACTCATTAGCGAGTCTATAAATTTATGGCAGGGTTTTAACCCCTGCCATAAATCTGTAATTAGTTGTTTAGTTTATTATCTCACCATTAGCTGTTACAAAGACTGTCTTGTCCCACTCGCCTTTTTCAATCTCAACCTTGTAAAAATTGCCGCTTGGAGATTCTATATAATCGGCATCATCTATCAAATATTCGGGGTAGTTGTTTCCTATACTCTCTTTAACAGCATCGGGTAGATGGTTTATAGAAATATCCCAAATTGTGTTAATCCATTTGTTTTTGCGATTAAATTTTACCTCTTTGCGTATATTGTTGTGAATAATCTCCACCTCAATATCTCCATTAAATTCTTGCTCGGCGTATAAAATTCTTGCTCCGGCGTATTTTTGCTCAATAAACTCTGTTATAGTGTTATTCAGAGCTATGTTCTCTTTTTCATCACACGCCCAAAGAGCTGCTAGGGAAATCAATAATATAGGTAATAACTTTTTCATAATCTTTTGTTTTTTAATTTTTGGTATTGGTTTTTGTTTAACGTTGTTTTATGTAGTGTTGTTTATCTTTTCTGCTACAAAGATTATATGCAATTCTGAAATGAATTTGAAATATTGGAAAATTTGCAAAAAAAAACGATAGCACCTTTCAAAGGCACTATCGTTCCATAATATATCAATGTGAGAATATTACTTTTCTCTCATATTTTTTAGCTTGAGATTAATCTCTTTCATTCGTTTTGTGGTTAGTGGATAGATGAATATGAACACTGCTGACAGTGCTGCAATGCCGGCTGGTATCCAACTTATCAGCAGGCGTAATCCCTCGATGGCTTCAGTTGTCTGCACTGCATTTTCGGCTGTGTTGAACCCGAATGCTGCAAGCAACCATAGCACTGCCGATGTTCCAAAAGCACCACCGAACTTCTGCGCCATTGACGATGATGAGAATATTAATCCTGTTGATGCGGTCTTAAATTTTAACTCGGCATAATCTGAAATATCTGCATACATACTCCATACAAGCGGTGATATTATTCCGGTGAAAATACCAGTCATAATTTGCAATATAAGCAGTGTCCAATATCCGTTTACAGTGTTTGTGGGCACGTAATAGAATGATATACACAATGCCATTATAGCAAACAGGGAGTATAGGAATGTGCTTTTTTTGCCTATCTTGAATGTTATTGGTGTTGCAATAGCAACGCCAATCATATTGGCTATTTCGCCTATTGTAAAGAATATGCCAGCATAGAACAAAAATTCTATGGAGAAGAACGAAAGGGTTGCCCCTTCGGCTATTTGTGTGGTGAAATAGTATGGTATTACGGCGTATCTAACAGCGCCAAAGAAATTAAAGAATAGCACACCACCTAATAAAATCCACCAAGGACCATTGTGGAGCAGTGATTTTAAATCATCTGCAATATTGCTTTGTTTGATGGCCGGCTTGATTCTTTCGCGTGTCATCTTGAATGTGAGCACGAAGAGAATAAGGCATATTGTGCTCACAACAATCATTGCTGTTTGCCACGCTTGTGGTTCATAGGTGAGCTTGCCGCTTACCCCTGCAATGGAGTTGCAAAGAGGCTCCCAAAGGGCTAGTACAATGAATGAACCGGTGTAGGCAAAAAACATTCTGTATGATGAAAAAACCGTCTTTTCATCGGTATCTTCTGTCATAACTCCAAGCATTGAACCATAGGGTACGTTGATGGCTGTGTATATTGTCATCATCAGAATATATGTGGCAAAAGCCCAAATATTTTTCCCTGTCTCGCCAAGGTTGGGTGTTGTGAACAGCAGCACGCCTGCAATGGCAAATGGCACAGCAATCCATAGTAGATAAGGGCGGTATTTTCCCCATTTTGTTGTTGTGCGGTCGGCAATAATACCCATCATTGGGTCCGACACTGCATCCCAGATTTTTGTCACAAGGAATAGTAGTGCCGCAAGACCAAGGTCGAGCCCGAACACATTTGTGTAGAATATGGGCAAATATGCACTAAAAACCTTCCAGAACATTGATGAGGCCATATCGCCTAATCCGTATCCTATTTTCTCTTTTAAAGTAGCCATTGTGTTTTGTTTTTATGTTAAAACTTTGGCAAAAGTAGTAAAAGTGTGTATTAATGCCAATTTGTAGGTGTTTTTTTTGAAAACAGGTAGCTGTAAAAATGTTTTTTTTGTTCATTGGTATTGTACTAGGCTGGTTAAATAGTGGCAAAAGCCAAAAAAAAAGTGCCTTTTGCTATTTTTTATGAAAAAAAGTTTATTTTTGTCATTTGTAAAATGCGTTTATTAACGTGGAGTAAACTATTTAATTTATTATATAATTTAAAATCAATTCATTATGTGGTTATCTAAATCTTCTGTGGGAAGAAAGGTTGTAATGAGTGTGTCGGGTGTTGCCCTTGTACTCTTCCTTCTTTTCCATATGGCAATGAACTTGGTTGCTATTTTCAGCACCGAGGGTTACAACATGATTTGTGAGTTTTTGGGAGCTAACTGGTATGCATTGGTGGGAACAGCAGGTCTTGCTGTGCTTGTACTTGTGCACTTTGTGTATGCTTTCATCCTTACAATCCAGAACAGAAAGGCGCGCGGTAATCAGCGTTACGCTGTTGCCGAGAGACCAAAGGGTGTATCTTGGGCATCGCAGAATATGCTTGTTCTTGGTATCATCGTAGTTCTTGGTTTGGGCTTGCACCTCTTCAATTTCTGGGCAAATATGCAGTTGCCCGAGATTCTTCACAAGTTGGGTATGCACGTTGAGCCTGTTACTATGGAAAATGTTGCCAATGGTTCGGGTTACATTGCAAAAACCTTCACTTGCCCTGTTTACGCAGCTCTTTATGTTGTGTGGTTGGCAGCTTTGTGGTTCCACCTTACACACGGTTTCTGGAGTGCAATGCAGACACTGGGTATCAACAACAAGGTATGGTTCTGCCGTTGGAAGGCTATCGGTAACGTTATTGTTACTTTGATTATCCTTGGTTTCTTGGCAGTTGTTGTTGCCGGTTATTTTGGTCTTGGTGCTTTGGGTACTATTGAGTGTGGCGCAGCTTGTTGCTAATAACAAATCAGTGTAAAATCTAAAACATATATATTATGGCTAAAATAAGTTCAATAAAGGTGGATTCAAAAATCCCTGAAGGCCCATTGGCTGAAAAGTGGACTAACTACAAGGCACATCAGAAATTGGTGAACCCTGCCAACAAACGTAAGTTGGATATTATTGTGGTGGGTACCGGTCTTGCCGGTGCATCGGCTGCTGCATCATTGGGTGCTATGGGTTTCAACGTGCTTAACTTCTGTATTCAGGATTCTCCACGTCGCGCTCACTCAATTGCTGCGCAGGGTGGTATCAATGCTGCAAAGAACTATCAGAACGACGGCGACTCTGTTTACCGTCTTTTCTACGATACAATCAAGGGTGGTGACTACCGTGCACGCGAGGCTAACGTTCACCGTTTGGCCGAGGTGTCTGGTGCTATCATCGACCAGTGTGTTGCACAGTGTGTTCCTTTTGCACGCGAGTATGGTGGTCTTTTGGCTAACCGTTCATTCGGTGGTGCTCAGGTATCGCGTACATTCTATGCTCGCGGTCAGACCGGTCAGCAGCTTCTTCTCGGTGCTTACTCTGCGCTTAACTACCAAGTAAATCAGGGTACAGTAAAGGTTTACACACGTTACGAGATGCTTGACCTTGTTATTATCGACGGTCGTGCACGCGGTATCATCGCGCGTAACCTTGTAACAGGTAAGGTTGAGCGTTTTGCTGCTCACGCTGTTGTTATCGGTACCGGCGGTTATGGTAATGCATACTTCCTCTCTACAAATGCAATGGGTAGCAATGGTTCCGCTGCTCTCCAGTGCTATCGTAAGGGTGCTTGGTTTGCTAACCCTTGCTACGCGCAGATTCACCCCACTTGTATTCCTGTACACGGTGACAAGCAGTCTAAGTTGACACTTATGTCTGAGTCATTGCGTAACGATGGCCGCATCTGGGTGCCAAAGAAACTCGAGGATGCAAAGGCTCTTCAGGCTGGAACAAAACATCCTAACGATATTCCTGATGAGGACCGTGATTTCTATTTGGAGCGTCGTTATCCGGCATTTGGTAACCTTGTTCCACGTGACGTTGCTTCACGTGCTGCCAAAGAGCGTTGCGATAAGGGTTACGGTGTGAACAACACAGGTTTGGCTGTGTTCCTCGACTTTAAATATGCAATCCAGCGTTTGGGTGAGGATGTTGTTCGTCAGCGTTACGGTAACCTCTTTGATATGTATGAGGAGATTGCAGATACTAACCCATACAAAGAGCCAATGATGATATTCCCTGCTATCCACTATACAATGGGTGGTATTTGGGTAGACTACGAGTTGCAGACATCTGTTCCCGGTTTGTTTGCTATTGGTGAGGCTAACTTCAGCGACCACGGTGCTAACCGTCTTGGTGCTTCGGCTCTTATGCAGGGTCTTGCCGACGGTTACTTTGTTCTTCCTTATACAATACAGAACTACCTTGCCGACCAAATTCAGGTTCCACGTTTCAGCACCGATGCTCCCGAGTTTGCCGAGGCTGAGAAGGCTGTTAACGACAAGATTGCTAAATTGATGGCAATCAAGGGTACACGCAGTGTTGACTCTATCCACAAGGAGCTTGGTCTTGTGATGTGGGACAATGTAGGTATGGCACGTACTAAAGAGTCACTTGAGAAGGCTCTTAAAGAGATTGACCGCGTTGAAAAATTGTTCTGGAGCGAGCTTCGCATCCCCGGTGAGGCCGATTCTCTCAATATTGAGCTTGAGAAGGCTCTTCGCCTGCTCGACTTCATTGAGATTGGTCGCTTGATGGCATACGATGCTCTCAACCGTGAGGAATCTTGTGGTGGTCACTTCCGCGAGGAGCACCAGACCGAGGAGGGTGAGGCTAAGCGTGACGATGAGAACTTCTCATACGTAGCTTGCTGGAAATACACCGGTGAGGGTCAGGAGCCCGAACTTCTCAAAGAGGACCTCAACTATCAGTACATTAAGGTACAGCAACGTAACTACAAAAACTAATCATCCCTAAATTTGTAAGCAATGGACAAAAATATAAGTTTTACATTGAAGGTATGGCGCCAGAGAGGTCCTAAGGCTAAAGGTGCATTTGAGATATATCAAATGAAGGACATTCCGGGCGATACTTCGTTCCTCGAGATGCTTGATATTCTTAACGAGCAGTTGGTAAACGAGAATAAAGAACCGGTTGCATTCGACCACGACTGCCGCGAGGGTATCTGCGGTATGTGTTCGCTCTATGTAAATGGTCATCCTCACGGCCCAGCGACAGGTGCAACAACCTGCCAACTTTATATGCGCCGTTTCAAGGATGGTGACACAATTACCGTTGAGCCTTGGCGTTCAGCAGGTTTCCCTGTAATCCGCGACCTTATGGTTGACCGTACAGCGTTCGATAAAATTCAGCAGGCTGGTGGTTATGTATCAATCAACACAGGTGGTATGCCCGATGCTAATGCAATTCCCATTGGCAAGGACGTTGCCGAGGAGGCTATGGATGCTGCTGCTTGTATTGGTTGCGGTGCTTGTGTAGCTGCTTGTAAAAATGGTTCAGCAATGTTGTTTGTTTCGGCAAAGGTTAGCCAGTTTGCGTTGTTGCCACAGGGTAAGGTTGAGGCAGCAAAGCGTGTTAAGGCTATGGTTGCAAAGATGGACGAGCTTGGCTTTGGTAACTGCACAAACACTCGTGCTTGTGAGGCTGAGTGTCCTAAGTGTGTATCAATCAGCAATATTGCTCGTTTGAACCGCGAGTTTATCAAGGCTAAATTGAAGGATTAATAATCCCACATATTAGTGACAGGTGAGGTTGTTTATACAGCCTCACCTTTTTTTATCTAAAAATTTGTTTAAAAATATTAAAACACTTACTTTCGCAATATGAATCTTGTGAAAAACAATTTGTTATGAGTTTTTACTCTTGAAAAAATAGCAAGGTTCCGGATATACCACAAACATATAGCACAACACATTATAAAATATTTAATTTATGGGACTTATTATTTTAATTTTATTGGTTTACTTCTTGGGTTTTAAGAAGTATTACATCTGTGTAAAAGACACATCTTCAGCCGATCGTGAAGAGTTGACAAAGATTCTGAAATATGAATTTGGTTGCACTTTGACCGAGGTTAAATCAATCTTTAAGAATGCACCTTACGATCTTGAGGCCGGCACATTCTTGAATGCATTTACTGTAAAGAAAAAGTTACAGAAGACTGGTGCTGATGTTAAGCTATTCTTTAAATTCTTGTGGCAGAAGAAACACGAGGGTCCACGCAACGAGCCGGAGCCAATTGTGGTAAATGAGGTTGAAAATCCAAATGAAGAGGCTTGGACATATGTGAACGAGGCGATGAATATTGCGCTAAATTCAGGTAATCCGGCCGAGGAGACACTTGACCTTGCTTCGGTTGATGAGGCTGTTGAGATTGATAAACTCCTTGACAAAGCCGAGGATATTGCAGACGATCCAATTGAGGAGTCTTTCTTTGAGAAAGTATCTCATCTTAGATATACTGTTAGTTGGGCGTTGAAAAGACACTGGACTCACTCTTGGATGATTATTGGTGGTGTATTCCTCTCAATTATCATTTTGGCAAGCTTTAACTCTGATAATCAATCAGTAGTTAGAAAAGCTGAAAATAGATTGAAAACCATCGAGAATTGGGTTGAGGCTGATACTGTATTCAAAGAGTATCCAACAGAGATAAGATATTACAATGATATTACCAATGCAAAGTATGCAAAATCTGACTTGTTGTGTGGTGAGTACGAGAAATATCTCAACTATACTGCAAATGCCGAGAATTACAGACAAAGAGCTGATACAGCAACTGTAAAATCAAATAAAAAGTCTTACTTGAAATCGGCCGAGGAGTGCGAGGAGAGTGCAGAGAAGGCATTGAAGCAGTATAACAAGATAAACAAGATGGATTTTGATGATATTCAGGATCTTTATATTGACGTTGCCGAGGATGCTATTGATATGGCTGAGAGTGATGGTTTCCTTGTATGGTTCTTGTTTGTTACATTCTTGATAATGACTCCATTGTATGTGATGGCATCTTATCAGTATGGTTACATCATCACCAAGCACCAGAAAGAGGCTACTATCCTTGAGAAAATTAAGAAAACAGGTTTTGGTATCGCTGCCGGTTTGTTTGGTGCGGGTCTTGCAATGCAGTTCTTCCCAAGCACAACTGTTAAGACTTATTGGAGCGATGGCAGTACTTCTACTCACAGCGAGGAGAACCCAACTAACTACATAATATTGGCACTTAAGATTGGTTTGTTTATTCTTGCAGTGCTTGTTGTATGTTTCGTTTCTTGTTTCCTTATGACCTATTTGACAATTACCGGTCTCAAGAGAAATTATGATTGGAAAGCAATTTACAACAAGGTGAAGGCTTTGAAAAAATAATCCAATAGATATTCATTGATAAAAAATTGAGGCAACAGTCTGTTGCCTCAATTTTTTTGTATTGGTTAGTGTTGTTATCAGTCGTCAATATCGTAGATGTTGAAATCTTTGTCGAATTTCAGCTCCAGACGGTTCGACAATTTAACATCGTAGTCGTTACGGTCTTTTTCAATAACCAGCACCTTTTCACCTTTAAAATTCTGGTCGATATAGTCCTTTATTGCCTGTGGAATAATGGCTGCAGGGACTTCTCCAAAGCGGCAGTCAACCTCTTCCCAGTTACCTTTGCTCGAGAATTCAATCTTTGCACCGTTGGCAAGTTTAACCTCGTACGAGTTGAAGAAAAGGTTGCGCTCCTCTTTTGCGTATGTGAGGTTGACTCCTGCAAAATGTGCTTCAATAAACTGTTGTGCCTGTGCCGGCAGCTGGCTTTTGTTTATAATCTTGTCATTGTCGGCCGATGCAGCAAAAATACCTACTGAAAAAATAGCAATCAGAGTTAATAAAATCTTTTTCATAATAAATCTTTTTTATTGGTTAGTATAATTCTTTTTTTGTTTCTAACACCTTTAAATGGTGTGCTGTTCATTATTTCTGATGCAAAGATTATATACAATTCTGAAATGAATTTGAAATTTTGAAAAAAAATAAAAAAAACGGAAGTTTTTAATGTACTTCCGTTGATTTATCTCTATTATATATCATTTATTCCTCTTTGAACAGTAATTTATATAGGCCTGTTGCAATGTAGTACGATAATAGTCCGCTGAGTATCCCGGCAAAAGCATCAATAAGATAGTGTGCTTTAATGTACACTGTGGCGCAGCATAATAGTACGAAGAATGGCACGAATAGTGCAAAAAGTTTTTTGCTTGCTTTAAAGATGAATATCATAACAACCAACGACACTCCAATATGTGAGCTTGGGAATGCTGCTGTCGGGCGTTCGCCAGCTCTTTGTGCCATATTTACGAGCTCTGTAAAGAATACTCCTTTGCCCTCTTGTGCAATAGAAACCTCGGGGTGCAGGTTAAAGTAGTGGCCAATATTCTCATATACGCCACTGCTTGCTGCCGCTTCGCCAATGACCGGAAAGTAGAATTGCGGCCCGGCAACCGGCAGGAATATATATATAAGGTAGTGGAGGAAAAATGCTGTTATTATCACGAACGAACATTTTTCCACCTTTGATGGGTATTTGAAGAAATAGTAAAATATTACTATGGTAATCATTGGGTAGTATAGCCAATAACCCATATTAAAAGCTTCGCGCCAGAAGTCTCCGCTTAAAATCTGCTCAAAGATTAAGGCTGGCTGGCAGCCGAAAATATTGTACTCGGTTGTTGCAAAAAGATGGTCGAGATTGGGGAATATACGATTGAACTCAAATGTGTCGGGATACCAATAGTTGAGCAGGAACATCTGTGTTACCAATCGAACAAGAATGAGAAAGCGCGATGGGTATTTTGTGTAGGCGTATATAAGTGTGAATGTTCCAACGAGTATGAAAAAGCGCCCCATAAGCATATTCTGTGGGTCGCTAAGCTTGTTGTAGAAAATTATGATGAGTAGTGTGGTGAAGAAATTATAGAATAAATTTACCTTCTCAACAGCGATGAACTTTGTCTCAACCTCTTTACGTTTGAAAAAATCTATAGTCATTATTAAAATAAACTGAAAAACGGTGCAAAGATAGCTACAAACGTGCAAGAAATAAAGCGTATGCTGATATTTTATTTTACGGTAGCCATTTGTATAGCGTGGCAATTTGCTCGTTCTCCCTGATGTTTAAAAACTGTTTAAAGGTTAATACTTTTGTGGTTTTATAATTGTATTGTGCTGTTTTATTGTTAATTTAGCAACAGTAAAATTTTATGATTATGTCAAAGAAAGGTGCAAAGGGAAAAGGACGTCTGAACAAGGCTGCTGTCATTGATATGATGGTTGATTTCTTTAATCGCAACGACAGTCGCATTGTGAGCCCGAAAGAGATTTTCAAGGAGCTTGGTTTTACATCAACCTCGGCGCGTACATTGTGTGTGCAGACACTCGATGATATGGTTTTTGACGGTTATCTGATGGAGCCTGAATTTAGAAAATATCGTTTGGCCGACAACTCCTCGATTCTTGTGGGTACGTTCTTGCGCAGCAAAGATGGCTATAATGAGTTCTACCCCGAGGATGGCAGTGAGCCGGTGCTCATCAGTGAACGTAATTCAGCTCACGCTTTAACTGATGATATTGTGCGTGTGGCGCTCTTTGCAAGGCGACGTGGTCGTGGTCGTGAGGGTGAGGTGGTTGAAATAATCAAGCGCACTCACGATACCTTCGTGGGTGAACTGAGCGTTGAAAAGCACTATGCTTTCTTGATTACCGAGAATCGCATTATGCCTAATGACATTTTTATACCAAAAGATTTGCTCAAAGGGGGCAAGAGTGGCGAAAAAGCTGTTGTAAAGTTGCTTGAGTGGCCTATCGATAGCAAAAATCCTGTTGGAAAGGTTATTGATGTGCTTGGTAAAAGTGGCGACAATAATACCGAGATGAATGCAATCCTTGCCGAGTATGGGTTGCCTTACACCTATCCTGTGGCCGTTGAGCAGGCTGCAGCGCAGCTGCCGGCCGAGATAACAGCCGAGGAGGTTGCTGCACGAAAAGATTTCCGTGATGTGACAACCTTTACCATTGACCCTGCCGATGCCAAGGACTTTGACGATGCTCTCTCTCTGCGCAGTGCAGGCGAGGGATTGTGGGAGGTTGGTGTGCACATTGCCGATGTATCGCACTACGTCACAGAGGGTAGTGTAATTGACAAAGAGGCCTTTAAGCGTGCAACGTCAATATATCTTGTAGACCGCACAATACCAATGCTCCCCGAGCGCTTGTGTAACGATTTATGCTCTTTGCGTCCCAATGAGGATAAACTCGCCTACTCGGTCATCTTCATAATGAATGAAAAGGCCGAGGTGAAAAAGTTTGAGATTGCTCGCACTGTCATTAACAGCAATCATCGCTTCTGTTACGACGAGGTGCAAGAGATAATAGAGAAGGGCGAGGGGTTGTACTACGACGAGATAAAGATACTTAATTCTCTTGCGCAAAAGATGCGTGAGAAACGTTTTCAGGCTGGTGCTATCGATTTTCAGCAGGCTCAGGTACACTTCCGTCTCGATGAGAGCGGCAAACCTCTGTCGGTCTATTTTAGCGAGAGCAACGAGTCGCATCAGCTCATCGAGGAGTTTATGTTGCTTGCCAACCGCACCGTGGCCGAGAAGATTGGCCGTAAGGCTCCCAATGCTCCGTTAAAGACATTTGTCTATCGTATACACGACCAGCCTAATCCCGAGAAGATTTCTATGCTCTCTAAATTTGTCAGCAAGCTTGGCTATAAAATGAAGAGTGCAACGGGGCGCACAACGTCGGCATCGGCACTCAACAGCCTGTTGAAAGAGGTTCACGGCTGCAAGGAGCAGAATGTTATCGAGCAAATATCTCTGCGTACAATGCAAAAGGCTAGATACTCAACAGAGAATATTGGTCACTACGGCCTTGCTTTCCGCTACTATACACACTTTACGTCGCCCATTCGTCGCTACCCCGATTTATTGGTTCATCGTCTGTTGCACCGTTATCTCACACTCGAGGCACGCACTGTGAGCAAACCAAAATATGAGGATTTGTGTGAACATTGTTCGGCACAGGAGCAGGTTGCGGCAAATGCCGAGCGTGCAAGCATAAAATACAAGCAGGTTGAGTTTATGAGCGAGCATATTGGCGAGGAGTTTGATGCTGTCATAAGTGGTGTTACCGAGTGGGGCTTTTATGCCGAGATTAATGAGAATAAATGCGAGGGTATGATACCTATGCGCACATTGCAGGATGATTATTATGAGTTTGACGAGGCTAACTATTGTATCATCGGTCGTCGTCGCAAACGTAAATTTACAATCGGCGACCCGGTGCGTATTCGCATTATGCGTGCCAATCTCGATAAAAAACAGCTCGATTTTGAACTGATAGACGATTGATTTCAAATTCCTTTCTAAATTAGGGCTTTTATTTGCAAAAAAAACAAGAATATGAAACTGTTGATTGTAGAAGATGATAAGTCGTTGCGTGAAATTATGCATCGCGCACTCACTGGCGAGGGGTATGTGGTGGAGGTTGCGCCAACATATTTTGATGCCTGTGACAAGATTGCGGGGTATAGTTACGATTGTATCCTGCTGGATATTATGCTGCCCGATGGCAACGGATTGAGGCTTCTAGAACAGATAAAGGCACTCGATAAAGACGATAGGGTTATCATAATATCGGCGCGCGACTCGCTCGACGACAAAATCGAGGGGCTTGACTTGGGCGCCGATGATTATTTGCCCAAGCCCTTTTATATGGCTGAATTGTCGGCGCGTATTAAAAGTGTTATGCGTCGCGGAGCGGGCTCTGTAAACAAGACAATGACTGCCGGGAACATTACCCTCGACCTGCAGAGTCGCTGTGTAACGGTGGACGGCAATGTGGTTGCTCTTTTGAAAAAGGAGTTTGACATATTGCTCTATTTTATGCAGCGTCCCAATCACATTGTTGATAAGGCTGTGCTTGCCGAGTCGGTGTGGGGCGATCATATTGATATGGTGGATAATTTCCAATTTGTCTATGCGCAGATAAAAAATCTTCGTAAAAAACTTGCCGATGCTGGTGCTTCGCTGAATATAAAAGCGGTCTACGGCTTTGGCTATAAATTCACAGACGCAGAGGTATGAAACTTATATACAAAGTAACACTTCGCCTTGCATTGGTGATTTTGCCGGTTTTGCTACTTTGGGCAACGGTATTTTATTTTACAATGGTGCGCGAGGTGAATGATGAGACAGATGATAGTCTCGATGATTATGCCGAGATGATAGCATATCGTGTCATTGCCGGCGAAGAGCTGCCAACACCCGGCGATGGCAGTAACAATACATATTCTATTGAATTGTTACCTGCGACAGAGCACCATTGGGATTCTGAGAGCTTTGAGGATAGGGAGGTTTATATTCCTTTAAAGGAAGAGTTTGAACCTGCGCGTACGTTGACAAAGATTTTTCACGATGCTGATGGCGCTGCATATAAACTTGTTGTTTCAACGCCCACTTTTGAACGCGACGATATTATAAGGGCTATTCTCATTCATTTGGCAATAATATATACGGTTTTATTGTGCACCATTCTTGTTGTAACAGTGATGGTTTTTAAGTTCAGTATGAGGCCTTTGTATTCCCTCTTGAGGTGGCTCGACGGCTATCGTCCCGGCAATGGTACGGCCGATTTTCCCTCCGAGGAGTCTGTTCTTGAGTTTAAAAAACTCACAAAGGCTGCGCGTGAAACTATTGAGCGTGCCGAGAATCATCTGGAGCGTCAAAAACAGTTCATTGGTAACGCCTCGCACGAGTTGCAGACACCGTTGGCTGTGCTTGGTAACCGCATCGAGTGGATGATGGATAGTACAAAGCTCACCGAGGAGCAGTTTGCCGAACTATCGAAGATGCGTCAATCGATACATCGCCTTGTGCGTCTTAACCGTACTTTGTTGCTGTTGTCAAAAATTGACAGCGGACATTTTCTTGATAAGGTCGCAGTTGATATTGTCTCTGTGGTAGATAATGAACTTGAGCTTTATAAAGAGGTGTTTGCCGAGAAAGAGCTTGTATGTAATGTGAAAATGCCTCAGAACTTTGTTGTGCAGTTAGACGAGATGCTCGCGACAACAATGGTTAGTAATTTGATTAAAAATGCTTTTGTCCACTCGCCGGATGGCGCGATAATAGATATAACAATTTCTAATAATAAATTGACAATTTCTAACAAAGGCGAGGAGGCTTTGGATGAGGCTAGGCTTTTCGACCGCTTCTACACAAGCGGCAAGACTGGTTCTACTGGTCTTGGTCTTGCGCTTGTAAAGTCAATAGCAGGATATTATAATTTTGGATTGCTGTATCGTTTCGCCGGTGGCAAACATTATTTTACAGTGAAGTTTAAGTGAAAATATTAGTTTTTATGATAAACAATATATGCGAGCTTTTGCTCGCATATATTGTTTAAATATCTATCACCACTATTTCACCTCTCTCGAGCGAGGCGGGAACATCTATGATTCTTTGATTGCTGCTGCCACGGAAACGTAGCTCTTCGTTTTTCAATGCCTCGATAAAGCGGCCGTCAACAAGCACGTCGATATATTTCAGCAGCTCTTTTTGTGCGGGATTTTGCAGTAACTCCTCGAAAAGAAATCCTGTGTAGCACCATATATTTTTGTTGCTTTGCTGCTTTATGGCTTTTGCAAGCTCGGTAAAGCCCTGTGGCTGGAACATCGGGTCGCCACCCGAGAAGGTGACATCGGCAAAGGGGTCATCGAGTATAATTTTTAGAATATCCCCAATTTCAACCGAATGGCCATTTTCAATGTTCCACGATTGTGGGTTGTGGCAACCGGGGCAGTGATGGGGGCAACCCGAAGAATAGACCGAGGTGCGAAACCCCGGTCCATCAACTGTTGTATCTTCTACTATCTCAAGAATAGAGATTGTTGCCATATCAAATTTGATTACTCGTGTATGACGCGGTCGTTAAGTTCTGATAGCTTGGCCTTGTTCCAACGGTCGGTCGTTCCAACAAGATAACCGGTGATGCGCTGTAGCTTATCAAGGTTTTTGCTGCCACATTTTGGGCACTCTTCAAGGTTCTTTGCCGAGTTTTCAAAACCGCAGTCAAGGCAACGGTTGCGGTTGTGGTTTACAGAGCCGTAGCCAATGTTATACTGGTCCATCATATCAACAACCTTCATAATAGCCTCGGGGTTGTGTGTCGCATCGCCATCAATCTCTACATAGAAGATGTGTCCACCGCGTGTGAGGTCGTGGTAAGGTGCTTCAACCTCGGCTTTGTGGCGCGCACTGCACTTGTAGTATACAGGAACGTGGTTGCTGTTGGTGTAATAGTCGCGGTCGGTGATGCCTTCGAGCTTGCCGTAACGCTTGCGGTCGCCGCGTGTGAAACGTCCCGAAAGGCCCTCGGCCGGTGTTGCAAGGATACTGTAGTTGTGCTGATACTGCTCTGAGAAATCATTGGCGCGGTCACGCATATAGGTGACTATGCGTACACCAAGCTGCTGCGCCTCTTCGCTCTCACCGTGGTGTTTGCCTGTGAGCGCTACAAGACACTCTGCAAGGCCAATAAAGCCGATACCGAGCGTGCCTTGGTTGATGACCGGTGCGATTGTGTCGCCGGGTTTTAAATTCTCACAGCCTACCCAAAGAGTTGACATTAACAATGGGAACTGCTTTGCAAAAGCTGTCTTTTGGAACTCCATACGCTCGTGTAGCTGGCGTGCTGTAATATCAAGCAGGCCGTCGAGCTTTGCAAAGAAGAGTGCTATACGCTCGTCTTGATTTTTAACATCCATACATTCGATTGCCAAGCGCACAATGTTGATTGTCGAGAATGAGAGGTTGCCACGGCCTACTGATGTCTTGGGGCCAAAGCGATTCTCGAACACACGTGTGCGGCAACCCATTGTTGCTACCTCGTGAATGTAGCGCTTGGGGTCGTCGGCCTTCCACTCTTCATTCTGGTTGAATGTAGCGTCAAGGTTCAAGAAGTTAGGGAAGAAACGACGTGCTGTTACCTTGCAAGCAAGCTGGTAGAGGTCGTAGTTACGGTCATCGGGCAGATAGCTTACGCCGCGTTTCTTTTTCCATATTTGAATTGGGAAAATAGCTGTCTCTCCATTGCCCACGCCACGATAGGTGCTGTTGAGCAGCTCGCGGATAATGCAACGACCCTCGGCTGATGTGTCTGTTCCGTAGTTGATTGAACTGAACACAACCTGATTGCCACCGCGTGAGTGAATGGTGTTCATATTGTGAATGAACGCCTCCATTGCTTGGTGTACACGTGCAACGGTCTTGTTCATTGCGTGCTGCAAAATGCGCTCGTCGCCACTGAGAAAATCGAGTGGCTGTGTGATATAGTCGTTAATCTCTTTGTTGTAAAGGTGGGCGTAGTTTGCACCGGTGAGCTCTTCAATAGCCTTTAGCTCCTCGATGAAGCTTGCGCGAACGTATGGCGCAAGATAAAAATCAAAAGCCGGGATTGCCTGACCGCCGTGCATCTCGTTCTGTGCAGTCTCCATTGAAATACAAGCAATAATGCTTGCTGTTTCAATGCGCTTTGCCGGGCGAGACTCGCCGTGGCCGGCGTTGAAACCGTTCAACAGAATATTGTCGAGTGGATGCTGGCAGCAGGTAAGGCTCTTTGTCGGGTAGTAGTCCTTATCGTGTATGTGCAGATAGTTGTTGTGGATAGCATCGGCAACCTCTTCGCTCAAAAGAAAGTCGTCGACAAAGGGCTTTGTTGTTTCACTGGCGAACTTCATCATCATTCCCGCCGGAGTATCGGCGTTCATATTGGCATTCTCGCGAGTAACGTCGTTCGATTGAATGTTGATAATCTCTTGGAAAATATCCCTTGTTTTTGCCTTACGTGCAATGCGACGCTTGTTGCGGTATGAAATGTATTGCTTTGCCACATCTTTGCGGCTACTCTTCATAAGCTCCATTTCAACCATATCCTGAATATCCTCCACAGTCATCTGGGCATCTCCTTTGAAAGAGATACGGTCAGTAATCTGGCGGATAAGTGACATATCTTCACCCATATCGGTGTGAAGCATAGCTTTACGGATTGCAGTAATAATTTTCTCTTCATTAAAGCCGACAATACGCCCGTCGCGCTTAACAACTGTCTGAATCATAATTATAATTAGGTAGATTTTATTTCCAAAAAGAATAGTGCAAATATAATTATTTCGCTCAAATAACAATGTTAAAATCAAACAGAATTTATTAACAATAATATATTTTATTGCAAGGGTGTAGCGTGTGGTAATTTGCTTGTGTTTAATGAATTTTTGTTAAAAAAAACAGCGTTTTTTGATTTCTTGTAACTTTTTACTACATTGCAACTGGTAAATCCCCGATTGTTAACCTAAAAGACTGTGATTATGACTATATGGATTGTAATAATTGGAGTTCTTGTTTTAGCATTTTGTGTTAAGGCTGGTGTAAAGCTGAGCCGCAGGAAACGCAACGCCGGTTATCACCCCGATATCTCTACAAAAAAGCGGTTGAAGAGGTTTGTCAATCGCTTCCGTCATCTTGAGGGCATTGGCGATTGACGTTATTGTGTTGTTGTTTTTAAAGCTATGTCATTAATAATTATAATGTGTGTGCAGATTTTTCGCCGAAATAACATACATTTGCAACGCTAAAAACAGAATAAATATATTATGATTAAAAGTAGAATTTGTGAAATACTTGGAATAAAGTATCCTATTTTTCAAGGTGGAATGGCTTGGGTTGCCGATGCTTCGCTTGCAGCGGCTGTTTCAAATGCCGGCGGATTGGGTCTTATTTCGGCTATTAATGCCGGAACAGAGGCGGTGAGAAATGAAATTCGCAAGTGCAAAACTTTAACCGATAAGCCTTTTGGTGTAAATATTATGCTACAAGCACCAAATGCGGCAGAGATTGCTGAGATGATTGTTGAAGAGGGCGTTAAGATTGTGACAACAGGCGCAGGCTCTCCTGCAAAATATTTACCAATGTGGAAGGAGAATGGCATAAAAGTCATTCCTGTGATTGCGTGCGTTGCTCACGCTGTGAAGATGCAGGCTGCCGGCGTTGATGCTATTGTTGCCGAGGGCGCTGAGTCCGGTGGTCACGTAGGCGAGTTGCACACAATGCCGCTTATCCCACAGATTGTCGATGCTGTAGATATTCCGGTTATTGCTGCCGGTGGTATATGCGATGGTCGCGGTGCAGCAGCAGCCTTTATGCTTGGCGCCGATGCAGTGCAGGTGGGTACACGTTTTATCACAGCAACAGAGTGTACAGCGCACGAGAACTACAAAGAGAAGCTTGTTAATGCAACAGATATCTCTACTATTGTTACCGGTAAGTCACAAGGGCATCCTGTACGCTCGTTAAAGACTCCTTTCTCACGCACTTTTGCAAAGATGGAGGCCGATCCTAATGTTACCCCCGAGGAAATTCTTGCGTTCGGCGGTGGTGCGCTGCGTAAGGCTGTGCAGGAGGGTGATATTGACGGCAGTTATATGGCTGGTGAATGTGCCGGATTGATTAAACAGGTTGAACCGGCTGCTGCTATCGTAGAGGATATTATTCTTGGTGCAGAGAAGGTTATTAAAGAGGTTGTTGGCAGAGTTTGCTGATATTTATCTGCCGATTATTGATAATAAAAGAGGCTACCGTTGGTAGCCTCTTTTTGTGTTATTTATTATGTTCTGCTTCAATCTCTTCTGGTGACATTGGTTTGTATTTGCCCAAGCGACGTGCACCGCCCTCAAATACGTAATAATCCTCTTCGCCGCGCATTCCGCCAAATGTTTTCCAAGCATCGAGTTTGTCGTAGCAAATGAAATCGGTAAACTGCTTTTCGGCACGCCATTTATCAATGAGGTCGGGGATAAAATAGATTCCCGGCTCAACGGTAAAGACAAAGCCCGGCTCAAGAGCTTTTGCAAGGCGCAGGGATTTCCAACCAAACAGTGTGCTCTTTGTGCGGCCCTCTTCGTAGCCAACATTCACCTCGCCAAAATTCTCCATATCGTGAACGTCGAGTCCCATCATATGACCAAGGCCGTGAGGCATAAACATACAAGTTGCTCCGGCAACGGATGCCTCCAGTGGGTCGCCCTTCATAAGCCCAAGTTCAATCATTCCCTTGGCAATTTCGGTGAGCACAAGCTTGTGTACCTCGCGATACTCAACTCCCGGGCGCAGATTGTTGGTTGCTGTCAGGTGTGCACGACGCAGTATGTTGCACACAATGCGTTGCTGTTCTGTGAACTGCTTGCCCACAGGGATTGTAGATGTGAGGTCGCCGGCGTAGTGCATTGCATTCTCGCAACCGCTGTCGAGCAACAGCATTTGTCCATCTTTCAAAGGTGCTGTTCCGTATGCGTGGTTGTGCAGTGTCTGGCCGTTGATGGTTGCAATGATGGGGAATGAGAGCCCAAAATTGTGCTTCTGAGCCTCGGCCTGTACAACAGCAACAATCTCGGCTTCAGTTGTTCCGGGGCGCACGGCACGCATTGCAGCGCAGTGCATATCAACAGAGACGTTTACAGCCTCTTCAATTTGTGCAATCTCCTCTTCACTCTTGTAGTTGCGCTGCGAGATGATTGCTTTTACAAATTTTAAAGAGGCTTTGGCTGCCTGCTCGGCCGGGTTGATGCCTAATAACTCCTGCAACCACACTTGATGCTCGCCACGATAGGGAGGTAAAAAGTGTATTTCCTGTCCTTTGTTTTGTGCGTCCTTAAGGTATGTTGCAAGGTCGGCCATTGGACGTGTGAGTGTTATTCCCACGCGCTCGCACTTCTCTTTGATTGTCGGCTGAACGCCTGTCCACACGATTGCATCAATGGTGAGCTCGTCGCCAAAGATTATCTCTTTGTCATTATCAACGTCTATAATGGCTGCAAGGCCTTCATAATCGGATGCAAAGTAGTACAAGAAAGTTGAGTCTTGGCGAAAATGGTACGCATTGTCAGCGTAGTTCATTCCTGTGAAGTTATTTCCAAGGAACAGCAATAGTCCGCTACCCATTTTCTCTTTCAGCGCCTGACGGCGTGCGATATAAGTCTCTTTTGAAAACATAGTTATTGGTTTTTGTTGTTTGTTCTATTTTTTTATCACTGCACGGAGAATGAACCACAGATGGCGGCCGATTGTTGGCAACAGGCCATAGTGCTTGCTCATAATCCAAAAACGCTCCTTCAGCGAGGCACGGTGGTGTTGCAAAGATAACCCATTTTGTAAATAATTCACCACTGTGGCATTTACATTTACGAGTTTTTTTGCTTGTTTCATAATTTTTATACACCAATCGACATCGCTTGATAGTCGGTATTTAAGGTCGTACATTGGTGCAATCTCGCGCTTGGCATAGAATGCCTGATGACACACCATCATTCCATTTTTGAAACTGCGCCACGTGAGCTTTTTGGGCGCTTGCAGGCGGCGCATCCTGACAAAATTGCGTGCCTCGTCAACCTCGGCTGTCTCGCCATAAAGCACGTCGGGCAGCGTCTCTTCTTTCTCTGCGGCATTTGCAATAGTCTGCAGAGTGTCGGGGGCATAAAAGGAGTCGCCGGCATTCAAAAAACAGAGATAGTCTCCGGTGGCAAGCGCTATTCCCTTGTTCATAGCATCGTAAAGGCCGTTGTCGGGCTCGCTTACAATGTGTGCAAAGTTTATGCCGCTAGCCTTGGCTTTTGCAACAGTGTCGTCTTTTGAGCCACCATCAATGAGCAGATATTCGTAGTTGGTGTACGTCTGCGATAGCACGCTCTGCAACGTGGGCTCAATGGCCTCCGAAGCATTGAAGGTGATGGTTATTATTGAGAATTTTGGTCTTTTGCCCATAGTTTAATCTCTTGTCTTGCGGTAAACTCCCAATCCAATAAGTCCAAGAATTACAATGCCCACAAGGATTGACATATAGGTCGACCACCGGTGGCTCTTAATCATCAACTCATCGACGCACTTAAACTCAATGGTGTGCTCGCCGGCGGGGACTGGCAATGCGCGCAGTACATAATTGGCTCGGATGGGGGTTACTTCATTGCCGTCGATAAATGCTTTCCACGTCTTGTAATAGACCTCGGAGAATATGGCCATTTTGGGGGCGCTGCTATTGCTCTTGTAGATGATATTTCCGGGGTTGCGGTACTCTGTCATTTTTATAATGCCGGGAGCATCGTTGTTGTATTGTTCGGGGTTCTCAACATCACTCTCCCATATTTTATCAATGTAGGCGCTTTTTTTGTCTATATTTTCAATGGCGTCAATCTCCTCTTTTGCGCCGTTCACCCACTCAACGTTGTTGACAAACCAACAGTTGCCGAACGCATCGTGGTTCTCCTGCACGCCATCGGGAGTGATAAAGAAGCGGGTGTTTAGCATTGAGATAACATTTATATTCAATTTGCCAAGATAGCGCTCGATAATATCTTGGTAACGTGCCAGCTTCGCAGGGCTGTAACCACCGATAGATTTATGTTTATAGGATGTAAAGGCTTCGTTGAATGGGCCATTGTGGTCGGTGAGGTTAAACACGCGGTAGTGTGGGTCGTTGCCGGCAAGTAATTTTACCTCTCTGTCGATGGCTGTCTCACGAATAGCGGTTGTCTCCTTTTTGGGCATAAACTTATCATTGTTTACAAAGCGTTTGCACACCGGCCACATATCCACGAGGAATAATAAACCCAATATAGCAATAAAAAGTTGTTGCTTGAAGCTGTATTTTGTATATGCCCACATTAGTGCAGCGGCAATGACAATGAATGTAAGCGAGCGCCAAGCATCGCTCACCAGCATACTTTTACGTTGTTGCAACATTGCATCAAAAAGCTCGGGAATTTGGGCGAAACGGCCGTCGGCAGGCGATGTAAAATCAAAGAACAGGCTCGGAGCAATGGCGAACAGCAGTGTTATGCCACCAACAATCCCTAGTGCAATATATAGTGCTTTTGATAAATTAACTTCATTTTTCTTGGTGCACTCGATAAAACGCTTCACCGCAAGAATGGCAAGTGTTGACATTGCAAGCGTTGTTATAACCAGAGCCATTGATGGTGCGCGGAACTTGTTGTAAAGCGGCATATACTCGAACAGGAAGTTGTTTATCGCCGACAGGTTGCTTCCCCAAGCGAGCACAAGCGAGAATATTGTGGCGCCAAGCAACCACCACTTCTCGGGGCCGCGAACGATTATCAATCCAAGGACAAAAAGGAAACAGACGATTGCTCCTGCGTAGACGGGACCCGATGTTCCCGGTTGTTCGCCCCAATAGGTGGGAGCATAGCGCACGAAATTGGCAGCCTCGGCGTTAATCTCTCTCATTATTTCGCGATTGCCGGTGATGTAACGCACAGCCTCTCTTTTGCTTGCAGTGGGGTTTTGTTCAAGGACAGCCTCGGCATAGCCGTCAATCATAATGTTACGATAGGCTTTGTAGAGTTCGCTGTCGATTCCAACATTGCAATTTGAGGCCGAGCCGTAGAGGTTGGGAACGAGCAGTGTAAAACTTTCAGCCTTTCCATAGCTCCAAGCGAAGGCATAATCGGTGTCGAGTCCCGATGCTTTTTCTCCATCCTTTACATCAAGCTCCGAGCCGCCACGCATTGATGATTTTGCGTAGTCGCTTGTTGGCAAAAGTATGCCCACAGCAGGCGCTGCTGCTAAAATTGCAATAACGGCAAGCACGGCTGTGGCCTTGAAATAGTATTTGAGCCACTTTTCGCGGCAAGCGTATACAAAATATGTTATGGCTATTATAATGGCTGTGAGCAGCAGATAATAGCTCACCTGCTGATGACTCCAATATATATTCAGTCCTGCAAAAATCAGCGTTACCAATGCTCCGGTCAATAGTCTGCGTTTGTAGCAGAGAATTATACCGCCAATCAATGGCGCCATTGTGGCAATGACAAGGCTCTTGTTCATATGCCCCGCATCAATGATGATAAAATTGTACGACCCTAGTGTGTAGGCTATTGAGCCGGCAATGCTGAGCCACGGTTTGCAGCCGAGAGCAAGCAAAAGAATGTAACAGCCTACAAAAGTCAAAAATATGCAACCTATGTGCCTGTATGATGCTCCGAACACATTGAGCGTTACCACCTCGCCAATGGGCTTGAATACATTGTCGGGCTGTGGCGAGAATGTGTAGTTGCAGGGCATTCCCGAGAACATTGCATTGGACCAATAACTGTATTCACCACTCTCCTCGTGATAGTCACGAGCATCTTTTCCCCATCCCATAGAGCCTATGGCATCATCTTGTTTAATATCCTTACCCTCAAGCACCGGGCTGAAATAGACCAGTGTAAGAGCTAGGAACGTGAGTATTGCAATGGTGTGTGGAATAATGCTTTTCCAGTTGATTTTTTTGCAGAAAGTTGATTTATCCATTATTGTTTTTCTTTATTATTTCCTTTATGTGATTATACATTGTCTCGCGGTATTTTTCAAGAGTGTATCTCTCTTTCACGTAGTGGTGTGCGCTCCACGCTTTTTGTTCAAAAGTATCGATGGACAACTGTGCAACGTCGAGCAGGGCTGTTTTAAAATTTTCATAAGTCACCTTGTCAACCTCGATGCCAATATTGGCAATATCCAGCCCTGTGCCTTTGCTGTAGACGGGCAATAGAGCTCCGTTGCCAAGCACGTTGAGCACCGACACTGCGCCACTCTCCGAGAGTGACGGGTTGAGCAATATTCCACACTCGGCAAGCACGTTGGCAAACTCCTCTCGTTCAATATCTACAAAGCCGTGCACAATAATGTTGCCGGCTTTCTTGATTTTTGGCATATAGTATCTCCAAAAATCTTTTTCTTGCTTGCTGCCACCACATATATGCAGCGTAAATTGAGGGTGCTCAATGGCAAAGTCAATAGCAATATCTAGCCCTTTGTGCATCATTCCCGAGCTTCCGAACCACAGAATGTTATTGCGACATTTTAAAAAATCTTTCTGTTTATCGGGCTCGCATACTTTGAAATAGAATGCCGGGAGCTTTTTTACATTGTCTGTAGATTCCCCTTCGGCTCTCATCTGCTCTGTCAAAAAGCTATCTCCAAGCGATATTACAGCATCGCTCATTTGCGACATATAGTAATTCATTCCGTTGCCGGGAACGTAGTGGAACGATGGCAGCAGCCAGCAGTTGTGTCTTTTATTAAACTCCTTGTTGCGCTCGGCTGTGATACGTAGATTGTAGAAAGTGTGTGCGCCCACCGAGTAGAATATTCGTAAGGGGGTTGTTTCACTCTCGGCAGTAAAAGATGATGAGTAGGCCGGGCAGTTGATGCCGAAAATTACGTCGTAACGGCTGTAGTCGATGCCGCGCTTGTTGCGCGAAGCACAATCTACACTGTAACCGAGCCTGTCAAAAGCCTCGGCTGCTGTGTAACATTCTGTGAAATTGGAGTGATATTTGGGTTGTTTCTTGTTTTTAAAAGCCTCGGGCAGATAGCACAACAGCACTTTGCGCTCGCGCTTTGTCTTAAAAATGTCTTTCACCAGTTTTTCGCTGCCGAACATTTTTTGTATCAGGCGTATAAGCTTTTCGCCGGTGCGACGCTTGGCTATTGGCAATAAACGTTTGAATTCCGAGAGTGTCAGTTTCATAAGCCTAATTACATTTTGCGGTAAACTTCACAGGTCTGTTCCACCATTCGTTCAAGTGAATACTCTCTGCTGCGCTGTGCGCCCTTTTGGCGCAATTCCTCGCACAGGGCGGTGCTTGTCAGCAGCTCTTTCAATGTATCGTGCATCGATTGTGCATCGTTGGGGTTAAAATAGATTGCTGCGTCGCCGGCTACCTCGGGGAAACAGCTCGCATTGCTCAAACAGATGGGGCATCCGCTGTAAAACGCCTCTAAAATGGGAATTCCAAAACCTTCGTAGTGTGATGGAAAGACAAAGCATCTTGCATAGCGATAGAGTGATGCCATCTGTGCATCGTTGGCAGCAATGTGTCGCAGACGGTCGCTGATATTCCACTTAGCAAACAATTTTAGCTCGGCTGCTGTAAAGGGTGAGCCGGTGCAGACAATCTTTAACTCAGGGTCGAGCTTGAAAAGTGGTAGTATGGCCGATAGCCAAGGGAGGAAATTCTTATACCCCTTGCGCTCTCCTACGTAAAGTACATAATTGTCGAAAAGTTGTGGCGCAATGGTTGTTACAGGCCTGTAGCCGTGATGCACCACACTTATCCTTGCCGGGTCGGTGCCCAAAATTTCCACAATGTCCCGTTTGGTATTTTCGCTCACGGCTATAATGTGGTCGGCCTCGGCGATGAGGCGCTTTTTGTTTGGGATAGTGCGGTCGTATATAAGCACATCCTGTGGGTAACGCTCAAAAGTCATATCGTGCACTGTGAGCACAAATGGCTTTTGACGTTTTTTGATGGTCTTTAGAAAATAGGGACTGAAATAGGTGGGGTGAAAAATATCATAATCGCTGTTTTTTACGGCTGATTTTGATATATTGTTGTTGGCACAAGAGTATATCAGGCGACGGAGACGATAGTTGTCGGGGAACGATATTTTTTTGTATTTATGCCCGTATGTCTCTGTTACATAATGATTTTCACAGTATTTCATTGGGACGTCGGCAATAAACTCCTCTGCCGGAAGATTGTAAATAAGGTCGGCAAAATAGCGTGTCACGCCTCCAAAGCGCTGAAAGGTGAACATCTGATTATCATACAAAATCTTCTTCATAATCACTGGTTGATTTTACGTTTGAAGAGGAAATTTATTATCTCGTTAAGTTCTTTGCTGCGTACCAGCGCTGCCGTTCCAATATACAAGGCTGCTGCGATGGCTATTCTTGCAACGAGCAAAATGTATATATTGTCGATGAAGGCTGTGAGATGGTGTGTGGCAATCATCACAGTTGTTGCCATAAGCAAGTAGGGGAGCGTGTCGATTAAGAACATTTTTATGTTCAACATTATCTCCTTCTTTGCAAAATAGTGCCATACAAGCAACCACAAAGCATTGAAAATGCAATAGGCGATAATCATATTCCTGATGCCGTAGGGGTGGAGCAAAAGCAACAGCGTCAATGTCAGTATGCCTTGAATGATGGTGCACCACATAAAAATCTCGGCTCTGCCACGGCTGACAAGCAGGTTGGTGAACATTGATTGCAAAGGCATAAAAGCACCCCAAATGGCAAGAACCTGCAACATTTGTGCACTCTCAATCCATTTGTCGGTGATTACGACAATGATAAGCTCTTTTGATACCAACGATAGCCCGAGCATCAGCGGAAACGCAACAAAAGCCGTAAAGCGCAACATCTTGCGGAACACGCGCAGTTGACGCTCATTGTCGTCTACAACTTTTGCGAGCACCGGTTGTGCAACGGCATTTACCATTCCGTTTACTACCTCGCCTCCCATATTAAACCACTCAGCAGCCTTCGTGTAGTTGCCAACGTCCGAGCGGCTGTAGAATTTTCCAAGAATAAAAGAGAAAATATTCCAGTTGAAGCGTTGGAAAAGGTTGGTTATCAGCAGTCGGTAACTGAATGCGAACAGGTATTTCAATGGCGAAAGGTTTATTCTGAAGCTTGGGCGCCACGGGGTAAAATACCAACAAACAATGGTTCTTACAAGAACGTATACAATGCTTTGTGTGGCAATACCCCAATAGGAGTATCCGTTAAGCGCAAGCACAATGCCTGTTATTCCCGAGATTGTTATTGAAAGTATCAGTGCTATTGACTTTTGCTTTACTTTTAGCTCGCGGAACAAGTAGGCCGAGGGGGCAATACCAAAGCCGGCAACCACAAAGCCAAGAAAATTGTATCGCGAAAGGTCTAAAAGGAGCGGTTGCTCAAAAAAGTCGGCTATTAACGGGGCGCAGATGTATAATCCGGCATACATCAGCAGCGATATTATGATATTGAACCAAAAGACTGCGTTGTAATCGTCGTGCGTAACGCTCTTGCGGTTGGCTATCGCTGCTACGAATCCACTGTCTTGTAACGAGCCGGCAATGGCGGTGAATATGGCAAGCATTCCAATGGGCCCGTAATCATCGGGCCCGAGGATGCGTGCGAGATAGACACCGAAAGCAAGGCTGAGCAGTTGGCACACGGTGTTGCTGACACCGCCCCAAAGCATTCCCTTTGCGACGGTGTGTTTTAAATTATGTGTTTTGCTCTCCTTGCTCATTGTCTTGTTACTTAATTTCGCTGCCGGGCTTAGCTGTGGGGGCAACGGTGAGCAACGAGAGTTTGCCCTCATTGTCCTCGGCGCTCAAAATCATTCCTTCGCTCACAATGCCGCGCATTGTGCGTGGTGGCAGGTTGGCGATAAAGCACACCTGTTTACCCACAAGCTCCTCGGGGTTAAAATGCTTGGCAACGCCCGAAAGGATTGTGCGTGTTGAAAGGCCATCGTCAATCTTGAATTGTAACAATTTATCGGCCTTCGGCACTTTGGTGCACTCAAGCACAGTGCCCACGCGCATATCAAGCTTCATAAAGTCGTCGAAAGAGCACTCGGGGCGAATAGGGTTTGCCTTGTAGTTTGCAGCTTCGTTCTCTTTCTTGATACGCTCTAAGCGGTCGAGCTGTGCTTGGATGGCGTCGTCCTCGATTTTCTCGAATAGCAGCCCAACCTCGCCAAGCTCGTGGCCTTCGGCAAGCAGGGTAGTGCTGCCGAGGCTTGTCCACTCGAAATGGTTGATATTGAGCATCTCACGCAATTTCTTGCTGCTGAATGGCAAGAATGGCTCGAATACAATAGACAAGTTTGCAACAAGCTGGAGTGAGAGATTGAGTATGGTTGCAACGCGCTCAAGGTCGGTCTTTGCCAATTTCCAAGGTTCTGTTTCGGCGAGATAACGGTTGCCTATGCGTGCAAGTTCCATCGCCTCTTTTTGTGCCTCGCGGAATTTATATTGGTCGAGCAGGTTTTCTACTCTTTCCTTGACATTTACAAACTCATCGATAATGGCCTTGTCGTAGTCGCTCAACTCGCCACAAGCTGGCACCTTGCCATCAAAGTATTTCTTTGTGAGTACCAAAGCACGATTGACAAAGTTTCCGTATACTGCCACGAGCTCGTTGTTGTTGCGTGCCTGAAAATCCTTCCAAGTAAAGTTGTTGTCCTTTGTTTCAGGCGCATTCGCCGTCAAGACATAGCGGAGCACATCCTGCTTTCCAGGGAAATCCACCAAGTATTCGTGGAGCCACACAGCCCAGTTGCGCGACGTAGAAATCTTATCGTCCTCGAGGTTCAAGAATTCGTTAGAGGGCACATTCTCGGGGAGGATGTAAGAACCCTCAGCCTTGAGCATGGTGGGGAATACGATGCAGTGGAACACGATATTGACCTTACCGATGAAGTGAAGGAGGCGCGTATCTTCCTGCTTCCACCACTTTTCCCAGTCGTTGGGGAGCAACTCCTTGGTGTTAGAGATATAACCAATGGGAGCGTCAAACCACACATAGAGCACCTTACCCTCAGCTCCCTCAACGGGAACAGGGATACCCCAATTCAAGTCGCGCGTTACGGCACGGGGGCGAAGACCCAAGTCTAACCAACTCTTACATTGA
>JAZRMQ010000024.1:0-12209 GCA_045647745.1 Bacteroidaceae bacterium
GCAAGTTTGTGACGGCCGAGGGATGTTGCAAAGCAACTCGCGAGCAGAAGGAACAAACGACTGATTTTGTCTCTGCCGGGCGCTTTTGCTACTTTTCACGCGATGAAAAGTAGGGAAAGAACGACTTGAAGAAAATTCAAGTGAATAATTAAGGTTGAGGACTGCAGTAGAATACAATGCGATTGGGAAGTAATCCTAAACCAAACTTTTACCGGTGAGCTTCAAATTGCTTGCAAGCCGGAGAGTGTAACAAAAAAAGGCGAATGACTGGTCATTCGCCTTATGGGTGGGTAAGCTACCTACATCGCGCCGCTACAACCTACTACCTTTGCTGCGGTCAAGCCCTGGAGGATTCGCAGGGAGCTGGCCGTGCAGGACTTACCCATATACTTGTTTAAATTCAATCTTCAACAGGAACACACACTTGTGTTTCATTTACGTTCGCAAAGATTGTGCCAACGAGTGAAACGTAAAACTTGTTTTTAGCGTTTTGCAACGAGTGCAGCCAATTTTCGCAAACCTTTACGTTTGCAAAGGTAGTACATTTTTCCCATTTATCAAAACAGAAAGAGCAAATAATTTCCAATGCAAGCATATTACCAAACAAAAGCAGACCACAAAATGACAAAAAATCATTTTTAAGCAACATAAAATTACACATTAACATCAACAGAAAAAAAAGTATTATATTTTTATAAGGTATTAAATTTTTTTTTCGTACCTTCGCAAATCTTCAAAAAGTGCCTTTTAAAAAGGCAAAAACAAAATCAACACATAGACAGAGAGACTAAAAACAAATTATATTTATTAACCAAAAATTTATCTTTATGAAGAAATTTTTACTTTCAATTTTCTGTTTGTTCAGCCTTGTAGGCTTTGCAACAGCAGACAATTACAGCCACACCTTTACAAGTGGCGACATTAAGGCCAATGGCACTGTAAATTTAAGCGATGTTGAATGGACCATTGAAGGCGATGGTGGCTATTGGGGTTGGGATAGCAACAACGTAAAGGGCGTACAATTAGGCTCAGGTTCCAAGCCATACAAAAGCCTGACAATTTCAACAAATGGCATCAGTGGCACTATCACAAAAATCAGCATCAACACTTCTGGTGCAAATAGTATTGCCGCAAACTTAGCTATCACTATTGGCGGAGCAGAGGTTGGCAATGTATCTTTAACAAATGCAGCAACTGATTATTCTTTCGACTGCGAAGCGTCTGGCAACATTGTTTTGTCATACACTCAAACTTCAAGCAAGGCAATCTACATCAAATCTATTGCCGTAGAGTACACTCCAGTAGCTGCCAGCGCTGTTGCTGCTCCAACATTCTCTGTTGAGGCCGGAACACACCACAACCCATTCAACGTTGAGATTGCAGCAGAAGAGGGTGCAACAATTTACTACACAACCGATGGCACAGAGCCCACAGCAGAGAGCGCTGTTTACGCAGAGGCTATCGCAATCAACAAGTTCAACACATCAACAACAATCAAGGCTGTTGCAGCAGTTGAGGGCGAGCTCAGCAACGTTGCATCAGCAACATACTCTCTTAAAGTTGCAGCTCCTGTATTCTCTGTTAAGGGTGGCGTTTATGAGAAAGTTGTTGGTATGGCAATCACCTCTGAGACTGAAGGTACAGAAATCTTCTACACCGACAACGGCAAAGACCCTATCGAAAATGGCAACAAGGTTTGGGGTAATAAATCTTTGCTCTCAAACAAATACAGAAAATACGACGCAAAGGCTGTTGCAGTAATTGAAGTAGAGGGCGAAAAGTTTTATAGCGAGGTTGCAAACGAGAAATACTATATTTCACCTATTAAACCTTTCAAGAAGGCTGCAGAGTTCGCAGAGGGCCAGTACCTAATCTATGCAAACAGTTATGTAGCTACAGCGTTGTCTGAGTCGAGCAAATATGGTTACCTCCCCAAGCTTGAGGTTACCGAGAAGAACAACTACATTGAGAACCACGATTTCTACGCTTTCACATTCACCGCAGTTGAGGGTGGTTACACAATACAGGATATTTACGGCCGCTATCTTTATATGACCGGTACTTACGACAGCTTCAACGTCGCAGCAGAGATGCCGGCAGAGGGTGCAGTTTGGACAGTAGCTATCGACGAGACTACAGGCGAGGCTACAATCACAAACGCAGCTATGAACAAGTTCATTCAATTCTCTACAGAGTATAAAAGCTTTGGTTCATACGCTGCAATCTCAGAAACCAACGTATTGCCTACATTGTTCGCTGTAACAGAGTACCCAACAATGACTGTAACTCCTGAAAACTATGAGACAATCCCAACATTTAACAAGGTAACCGTTACTTGCGAGCAGGGAATTGCTTACAATGGCACCGAGGAGCTCTATGCAACCTACTCTATTGACGATGCAGATGAGTGCAAGTTCGACGACGTGGTTGTTGTTGACGAGAACACTATCGAGTTCATTTTGAGCACTCCAATCGAGGAGAACTGCGAATGCGGTGTTACTTTCCCTGCAGGTTTGTTCACACTCTGCCCCAATGGCCTTGATATTACAAGCAAAAACGTTAATAATTATTACACTATCGACAACCCCAAGAACCTTGTACTCACCTATGCCAACCCTGATAACGGCGCAAGTGTGAAGAGCATCGAGTATCTATACTTTGAGTTCAATCAGGACATCATCGATCAGGCTGATGGCGCTGTAATCACAAACGAGAATGGCGATGAGTTCCCATTGACAGTTACTTACACCGACGCTTGGGGCGATGCCACACCTTACAACGCTCTTTGCTTGAAGACAGCAGAGCCTATCACAGCTGCAGGAACATACACATTCGTTCTCAAGAAGGAGTATTTCTATGCAGGCACAGACACAAGAATGAGCGAGGATCTTGAGTTCGTATTCACAATCAAGGAAAGCTTGAAGATTGTAAGCATCTCTCCTGTTGAGGGCGAAGAGATTTCTGCTATCAGCGAATTTATTATCGAATGTAATCAAGACATCAGCTGCTTTGCAGAGGCATTCCTTGTACTTGATGCAGATGGCAACGAGTACTATTTCACTCCTTCATACGTGGACAATGCCGGCAACGAAATGCCATTCAACACCTTGCGTCTTGTTGCAGAAACACCTATTACTGCAGCCGGCACATATACTCTTTACATCGAGGATATGAGCATTATGGTTGCTGGTGAATACACTAACGGCTTGGAAGCATACCAGTACACATTCACATTCGACGGTAGCAAGGTTACTACCGGTATCGACAATGTTGAGAGCGAGAATGCAGCCAAGGTTATCTACGACCTCACAGGCCGCAAGATCGAGAATATCACAAAGGCTGGCATCTACATTGTCAATGGCAAAAAGGTACTTGTAAAGTAACTTATTGTCATCGACGAGCTTTTTAGCGATTGGTCGCAGGCAGCACGGCAAAGTCGTGCCCTGCGGGTCGCTGATAAATAATAAATGGGGCAAGGATTTTTCCTTGCCCCATTTATTATTTACGCAGTTTTGTCATTCTCACAGCTTTGTCATTCTGACGACAGGAAGAATCCCCCCACCCAAGAAAAAGTACCTTTCGCAGTAATTTTATACCCGTAGGAAATAAATTCACAAACAATTTGTAAAAAAATAATATATTTTTCTAAATTTGTACCTTGGATAGAATGTTTACTATAGTAAACATATGACAAAAAGTATAAAAACAAGCAAAAAACACTTACATTTTAGCATTTAATATCACATTATAACTTTATTTATTAACTAAAACCAACGTTTATGAGAAAATTTACGTTTTTCTTGTTGTCGTTAATGGTGGCAATATCTACCACAGCGATGGCACAAATTGATACTCAAAAGGAGTATCGTATCAAAAACGTAGCTACAGGTCTTTATCTGAACGCAGGTAATTACGACGCACACCCTACAGGCCCTCAGGGCGGTGTCAACGTTGTTGCTAAGGCCGACAGTGACGACCAAGTTTTCACACTCGAAGGAAGTGGAAACAGCTACAAGTTAAAAACCAAGAGCGGTTACTACATCTATTGTCAAGAGTGGAATGTAGACGCCCTCACCAACTACTCTTTGATAACTTTTGAAGATGCAGGTAATGGTGAATATTACTTCAAATGCACACAAGGTTATTTCAAAGTAGAAGATGTTGGTGGAGTATACTATCCATTCTGCAATGCCGGAAAGGCAGAAGCTACAAAATGGAGCTTGACAGCAACAGATGACGAGGCTACCGAAGAAAAACCAGAGCCTGAGGCATTTGCAGTTGTTTCTCAGTCACCTAAGGCTGACGAGGCTGTTGAGAGCCTAAGTTCTATCACTATCGAGTTCTCTAAGAACATTGAGTTTATTCAGGCTGCCGGCGGTAATGGTGGCACTGGTACAGACGTTGGCACTGGTGATACTGGCACTAGCGGTCCTGCACAATACATCAAGTTGATGGGGGCTAACGGTATAGCAGCTACTGCTTGGGTAAACGCTGCGACAATCGATGGTAACAAGGTTACTTTTGTTTTTGAGGGAAATGCTGCTATCACAAAGGCGGGAGCTTATACTTTCGCAATACCAGCCGGTTTAATAAAGAGCGTAGACGGTGAGGAATTTGCCGGTGAGACATTTACATTCAATGTTGAGGAGCCTACCGTTGAACCAGAAGAGCCAAACACAGGTCTTAACGAGACTGTTGTATTTGATTTCACATACAATGCTTGGGAAATCCCGGGATATGACTTTGTAAACTTCAAGGGAGTTAAGACTGCAGAGACATACACCGATGGTGCGAAGAGCATCACTATCAACCCAACAAAGAACAAGGGTGAATTCTATTACGAGAACAACTATTTGCGCATTTCGAAGCCCGGCTCAAAGATTATCCTCCCTGCATTCAATTTCGCAGTTGAGAAGATTGAGGTTGTTGGCCACGCTTCTGCAACAGACTACAAGAATGTTGATATGAATGTTTATGTTGGCGACAACACTGTAAGTACAGCTTGCATTGGTTCAACAGCTACATCTACATTTGAGATTGCTGCGGACAAGCAGGCTGCTGGTAACATCTACGAGCTTGTAATCGGTGAAAACGGTGGTAACTACTCAAGCGTTATGTACATCACCTATATTAAGGTATATCCTGCTGAGAATGCACTCGAGGCTCCAGCATTTGACCCTGCAAGCGGTGTATACATTGGTGAGCAGACTGTAAACGTTCACTCTGCAACAGCAGACCTTGAGGGTGTTACAAATGTTACATACTACTACACAACCGACGGCAACGAGCCTACAGTTCAGGACGAAGAGACTGATGGCGAAATTATTATCGACCACAGCTGCACACTCAAGGTTATTGTTAAGCTTACATACGGTGACAAGACATACGTAAGTGCATCTTCAAGCGCTGAGTATATCATCACCGAGGAGGTTACATTCCACAGAGCTGTTGCAGTTGAGAACGGTAACTACTTCCTTGTTGCCAATGGTTATGTTTCTGAGCCAATCAATGGCACAACATTGAAGGCTAAGGAGACAACTGTTAGCGACAATGACGTAACAGAGGGTGCTTACTATGCACTCACACTCGAGGAGACTAACGGTAATTTCTACATCAAGGATGCTAACGGCAACTACATCTCTAACACAATGATGTTCCCAGACAAGCTTGGTTATAGTAAAAATGCTCCAATGGATTCTTGGGCAATTACTATTGCCGACGATGAGAACAGCACAGCTACTATCAGCAGCAATGGTGCTGTAATTGTTTACGTTGATGGTGAGTTCAAATCAGTTCCTGAGAGCGATGTTACAACCGAGGCTGTTTATCCAACATTCTATGGCGTACACGCTACAGGTATTGAGAGCGTTGTTACCAACGGCGAGGCTATCGAGAGCATCTACGACCTACAGGGCCGCAAGATTGAGAAGATAACCAAGGGTGGTATCTACATTGTAAACGGCAAAAAGTTGCTTGTAAAGTAACTTTTTGTCATCGACGAGTTTTTTAGCGATTAGTCGCAGGCAGCACGGCAAAAGTCGTGCCCTGCGGGTCGCTGAATAAAAAAAATAATAAATGGGCAAGGATAATCTCCTTGCCCATTTATTGTAAACATATGTTATCGAACATTGCTGCATATAAACTCCTCGGCGGATTTTAGAGCATCCAACTTACCTACATCTATAAACTGCAAATTTTCGGCTACCACTCCATAGATTGGTTGCTTTGCCGCAGCCCACATATAGAAACTCATTATCGGGAAACGAGTGCCTTTTACCTCGTCTACCGGCAAGCCTTTCTCCTTTACATACTCATCCATCAAGGCAAGCACCCTGTCGCTGAGAATGTGAATACCCGAGAATGCCAACGCACGACATTGCTGAGGAACAATATCGGGAGAGATGACGCTGTAGTCACCAGTATCTGTGTTCATCCACCCTACCAAACGCAATGTATCGGGGGCAAAAAGCAAGAAACGAGTTGTCTTGCGGTCACTAACAAGCAACGACGCTAAAGCATCGTCTTTTACCTGCTGCTCGAACCAACGAATATCACAATTTGAAAGAATATCGACATTGTGTATCAAGAAACGGCCACAACCCTCAAGATAACGGCGTGCGTGGAGCACTGCACCACCCGTCTCGAGCAACAATTCACGCTCATCGCTTATCTCCACGAGCATCCTACCGGCACATTTGTCATTTTTTTCGGTCACAATCCACTCTTCGCCATTAACCCACTGCTCTACCTTATCGGCAAAATAGTGAATATTAACCACTGCCTCGTCTATCCCGGCCGAGAATAGTTTACGAGCCACGTGCTCTATAAGCGGCTTTTCACACACCGGCACAAGAGCCTTGGGAAGGGTATCGGTCAAAGGCTTAAGGCGAGTCCCTAACCCCGCCGCAAAAATCATTGCTTTCATTATTTTTGGTAGCTGTTTCTTAATTTTACTGTTACGAAATTAGTGTAAAAAAACGAATATATCAAATAATGGCGAAAGCATTGCATTTGAAAGGATTAAAATGTATATATTTGCCTTGAATATTATAAAAACAAAAAAATGGAGCAGACAGAGTCAAAAGGTTTTTACCAGTATGCAATGCAATATGGTACTTATTTGGGCATCTTTTGGGCTATTATGTATATATTGCTTTTTAAGTTCCCTACCAGCCCATCATTTTCGGCAATAGCAATGACAATGTTGTTCTGCTCGCCATTCTTGGCAGGAAGATTTGCCATCAACTACCGCAGGAAAGAGTGCAACAACGATATAAAATACCCGCAAGCGTGGACCTTCCTGTTTTGTATGTATATCAGCGCAACACTCTTCAGCGCAATGACAAACTACATTTTCTTCAACATCATCGACCAAGGCAGTTTTATGATGGACTTTAATAATATTCTCTCGCAGATGATAAGCGCCCCCAACATTGACGAAGCGACAAGAATACAATTTGAAGAGATGCAGGATTGGTTTTCAAAGCAAACAGTCAACGATATTATATGGCAGCTTTTGAATAATAATATTTTCAGTTCATTAGCCCTTCCGCCAATAATTGCACTATTTGTAAGAAATAGCATAAAAGAATAATAATTATGGATATATCAGTCATAATACCACTTTACAACGAAGCAGAATCACTGCCCGAGCTCACACAATGGATTGAGCGAGTGATGCTGGAGAATAATTACACATACGAAATAATATTCATTAACGACGGAAGCACCGACAACTCGTGGAGCATCATCGAGGAGCTAAAGAGTAAAAATGCCAATGTGCACGGCATTAAATTCCGTCGCAACTATGGCAAATCACCGGCGCTCTATTGTGGCTTTGAGCGCGCCAAAGGTGACGTTGTAATAACAATGGACGCCGACCTGCAGGACAGCCCCGACGAGATACCTATTTTATATAAGATGGTTACAAACGAGGGTTACGACCTTGTATCGGGTTACAAAAAGAAACGTTACGACCCACTGAGCAAGACTCTGCCCACAAAGCTTTTCAATGCCACAGCACGCAAAGTTTCGGGCATAAAGAACCTGCACGACTTTAACTGCGGTCTCAAGGCCTATCGCAACGAGGTGGTGAAGAACATAGAGGTTTATGGCGATATGCACCGATATATCCCCTACCTTGCAAAGAATGCAGGATATGACAAGATTGGAGAGCTTGTTGTGCATCACCAAGCACGCAAATATGGCAAGAGCAAGTTCGGCATCAGCCGTTTCTTCCACGGTTACCTCGACCTTATCTCGTTGTGGTTCCTCTCAAAGTTCAGCCGTCGCCCAATGCACATTTTTGGTCTTTGGGGCACAATGATGTTCCTCATTGGCTTTATCTCGACCATCATTGTGGGAGCAACAAAGCTCATAGCACTTGCCAACGGCGAACCCAGCAGATTGGTAACCGACTCACCCTATTTCTACATTGCACTGACAATGATGATTTTGGGCACACAACTGTTCCTCACCGGATTTATAGCCGAGCTTGTGAGCCGTACATCGCAGGACAGAAATAAATACAACATTTCAAAGGAGATATAATGAAAAGCGCCACAAAGTATTTTTTCGGTTGTTTGGCGGCGTTGTTGGTTACACTCTGCACTGGGTGTGACGGCGGGTACGATTGCGCACTGGACAACATTGCCTACAACCGCATAAAGTTCTACAATATCAACGAGAAAGGCATTGAGACAGAATATGCCTTTCCCGAGCCATTGACCGTGTCGATGATAGTCAACGGGCGCGACTCGATAGTTGTCTACCATATCACCAATGCAAAAGAGCTGACACTGCCAATGAGCTACACAAACAACTGCGACACGGTGATATTGAAATTCTTTGACAAATACAACGACACTCTATTTGTACACCACAACAATATCCCCATCTATCAATCAATGGAATGTGGCGTTATAATGCACCACAGACTAACAGGCGCCACTTCTACCAGCCTTTTCATTGATTCTCTGGCAATAAAGGAAGCCAGTGTTAACTTTGACCACAATGAGAATATTAAGTTATATATTACTGAGTAGTATGCTGCTCTTCGGCTCTTTGAGTGCCGGCGCGCAAGAGAACAAAAAGGAGAACAAAAAGGAGAGCAAGGCCGAGAAGAAAGAGAACTTTTGGAGCCTGTTTTCTTTTAAAGGCTTCGGTTTCTCGACCGACCTTTTTGGTTGCGCCTATTCACTCATTGGCGAGGGCATCAGCACCGAGATTGCCGCAGAGGTAAATTTTGGCAACCGCCTTTACCCCATAGTTGAGATGGGCTGGGCTTGGTGTAACACCACCGACGAGGGCACCGGCATAAAATACAGCACCAATGCCCCATACTACAAGGTGGGCTTCAACTACAATTTCCTGACAACCAAGGAGAACCCCAACCCCAAGCACTATGTTTATGGCCTTGTTCGCTTTGGCTGGACAAATTTCAACTACAACGTTACAACACCGCCAATAACCGACCCTGTGTGGGGAGGCTCGGTAGCGCTCGACCTGAAAGATGTTGACGGCTCTTGCCTGTGGGGCGAGGTGGGCGCCGGCATAAAGGTTAAGATTGTCAAGGGCTTTCATATGGGCTGGAGCGTGCGATATAAAATCAGATTTTCCGAGAAAAGGGGCGAGAATTCCAGAATGTGGTATGTTCCGGGATTCGGCATTAACCAAAGTTCCGGCTTTGGCGGGACATATAGCTTGATATACGATATACCTATTAAATAATTATATAGCGCTTAAACAATGAACGGGAAACTAAGCAAATGGAAAATTGTGTTCCTTATTTTTCTTGTTGTAGGAACATTTTACATACTAAAAAATCACAAGCCCGAGGTTTATATAACCAACCAAGGTTATATATTCGGCACTCAATATCAAATAAAATACAAAGCTACCGACGACCTGCACAACGATATCAGGAGCGCGCTCAACGAGGTGGACAACGCCTTGTCAATGTTCAATAAAAAATCAATAATCAGTGCATTCAACAACAACGTCGATACAACTGCCAATGCGATGTTTACCGAGGTCTTTACCCTTGCACAAGAGGTATCGGCAAAAACCGACGGCGCTTTTGACATCACCGTTGCACCACTGGTAAATGCTTGGGGCTTTGGATTTAAAAAGGGCGAGCTGCCCGATAGCGCAACCATAAAAGGGTTGCTCGAAAATATAGGCTACCAGACTGTGGCGCTTGTCGACGGAAAGATTATCAAGCAGAACAAAAATACAATGCTCGATTGCGGCGCTATTGCAAAAGGATACGGCAGCGACGTTGTTGCGCGCCTGCTCGACAGCAAGAATGTAACCAATTATATGGTTGAGATTGGCGGCGAGGTGGTGACAAAAGGCTGCAACGACAGGGGCACAGCGTGGAACATAAGCATCAGCAAGCCCACCGAGAGCCGAAGCGCAAGCAACAACGAGCATCAGGCTATAATGAGCATCACCGGCAAGGCAATGGCAACGTCGGGCAACTATCGCAATTTCCGCATCGAGAATGGAAAGAAATTCGCCCACACCATCGACCCTCGCACCGGTTACCCGGTGCAACACTCACTACTCTCGGCAACAATAGTCGCCGACAATTGTGCAAAAGCCGATGCTTATGCCACAGCATCAATGGTCGTTGGATTAGAGAAGGCCATTGAGCTATGCAATGCCAACAATCTTGACGCGTTCTTCATCTATGCCGACGAGAATGGCGAGCTGCAAACACTATCAACCGATGGGTTCAACAAATATGTGAAACAATAAAAAAATATCGCCGTGCGTATGAAGTGCACGGCGATATTTTATTTCTCACTCAAAGCCCATCAACCCTGTGGCGTTGGCATTGTGCTCATTGTATTAATAAAGTGCAACAGGTTAGAGGTGAACAATTTCACCGAAATTGCCAACAATATTATTCCAAAGAACTTACGGGTAAAATAGATACCACCCTTGCCAAGAGTTCTTTCAATCAAGGCCGTCGCCGACAAAATAATATAAACCACTACCGCATTCACAGCCAATGCCATAAGAATGTTAACCGACGCATACTCGGCCTTCAGCGACAATAGTGTCGTGAACGAACCGGCACCGGCAAGCAACGGGAACACCAAAGGCACAAACGTTGCATTCTTTGCCAAATGTGACGTATCCTTAAAAATTTCAATATCCAAAATCATCTCGAGCGCCATAAGAAAGATAATCACAGCGCCGGCAACGGCAAAAGAGTTTATATCCACTCCAAAGAGCCCCAGTATCCAATCTCCCACAAAAAAGAAGAGGAACATCAAGGCAAATGAGTAAATCACAGCTTTGTTCACATTAATAATCTTGCCCTTGCCACGAAGCGAAAGCACAACTGGCATAATACCAATGGGGTCAATGATTGCGAAAAGCACAATAAAAGCGCTCACAAACTCCACAAAATTAAAAGCCGAAAAAATATCCATACAACTTTTATTAATAAAAACAATCTCTAAACCTTTTACAACCACAAATGTAGAGATATTTTTTTGAAATAATCACAAATAAAAATAAGCAATCGCAACAAATGTAAATATTTTTAAAAAAGCCGTAAAAATATAGTTACAAAACGCTTATATTTAATAAAAAAGTTGTACCTTTGCGGCCGAATTCTATCAACATAATGTCTAACTCATTAACTATTTGAAAATTATGAGCAAAGAAATTCTAACAGGTACACCCGATTTCAATTGGGAGTCGTACGAAAAAGGCGAGAACATCTCAGGCCTTTCTTATGAGCAGCTTGAGCAGGCCTATGATGGCACACTCAACAAGGTATCAAGCCGCGAAGTAGTTAACGGTACTGTTATCGGTATCAACAAGCGTGAAGTTATTGTAGACATCAACTACAAGCAGGACGCAATTATCCCCATCAGCGAGTTCCGCTACAACCCAGACCTCAAGGTAGGTGATCAGGTAGAGGTTTACATCGAGAACTTGGAGGACAAGAAGGGTCAGTTGAACCTTTCACACAAGAAAGCACGCGCAAGCCGTTCTTGGGAGCTTGTAAACAAAGCAATGGAAGAGCAGGCTGTTGTACGTGGTTACATCAAGTGCCGCACAAAGGGCGGTATGATTGTAGACGTATTCGGTATCGAGGCATTCTTGCCCGGTTCACAGATTGACGTTAAGCCTATCCGTGATTACGATGCTTACGTTGGTCAGACCGAAGACTTCAAAATCGTTAAGAT
>JAZRMQ010000025.1:0-35360 GCA_045647745.1 Bacteroidaceae bacterium
CTTCAACAGTGAATGTGTATTCAGCATCGGTGCTAACAGGTGTCTCTGCATCGCCAATAAACCAGCCGACAAAATCGCAATCTTCATCGGGGGTGGCTACAACGGTTACCTCGGTGCCGTAAAGTGCTATTCTTGACGTTCCGCTTATGTCCTTAAAGGAAACTCTGCCGTTACCTGCACTACAAATGGAAAGATTTGACAGTTTTGTAAAATGCGCAGTGAGCGTTGTGTTTTTTGTTGCTACAAACGTAAATACTGCATCGATACTGATAGGTTCAGTAGAATCTCCCAAATACCAACCCGTAAACGCATATCCCTCGTCAGGAGTTGCAACGACCTCAATCTCGCTGCCAATCATAACAAACTCCGATGTTTCAAGATATTTTGAGATTTTAACATTGCCACCTTCGGTACAAGTGACTGTTACCTTGCATCTGTTTGGATCTTCAAAGTTATCCTCTTCGCACGAAACAAAAAGCGAAGAAAAAGCCACTAAAAGGGCGAATAGAAGAGAATAGTGTTTTTTCATAAAAGCATATATTTTATTAATTAAGAATTAACACAAAAAACATTTGGCCACAATGTGATTGCAGCCAACATTAATTACAACAAGTTTGTTGTAATTTTTAAATATAGTTGAGATTGTGTGTGTGTGTGTGTGTGTGTGTGTGTTTATACAAAATACCAAGATTACCAAATTCTTGGCAATCTTTTTCAAGCCACACACTATTAATTAACGAATTAACACACATTAGAGATTTTGTTTTAAACAACTTCTAATGCAAAAGTATAACATTTTAACCTTTACACAAAATTTTAGGTGCAATATACGCGCAGTTATATCAAGTTCACGTTAAAAAGTAATATAACAGCAGAGGGCGACCAAAGTCACCCTCTGCTATAAGTAATGTAATTAGTTTAGTACCATTTCCCTGATATCACCCTCAATGCCTCTTTGGACTCTGAAATTTCTTGCAAAATTCTTCAAAAATTCAAGCGAAGCAACGCACGGCTTGGGAAATTTCTCATTCTTAAGCGCCTGTTTAATAACAGAAGCATCAATTTTGAATTCAGGAGTAGAAGTTTTATCCATAGGCATTTTTCTTTGTTCTAATATATTAACGTTGCAAAGAGATAAATAGTATATCCCGCGAAGAAAATTTCTTCGCGGGATATACTATTTATTGTATGCAGCCTTGCAGACCTTATTTTTAGAAGCGATAATTTACTCCAAAGCCAACGAGATTGACTTTTCCTCGGCAATGCGACGCATATTCATTATCGCGTAACGCATACGTCCCAAAGCTGTATTTATGCTCACGCCTGTGATATCTGCAATATCCTTAAACGACAAATCCTGATAGTAACGCATAAATACCACCTCGCGCTGGCAGTCGGGCAACTCATCGACAAGCATACGAACATCGGCAAGCACCTGCTCGTTTACCATACGATTTTCAATTGTGCCCTCGGAGAGTTTTGCATCATTGAGCAGGTCAATCTCTGTCTCATCGTTTGAGATTGTATTCTCGTTCCTTTCAATGCGAAATTGGTCTATCACAAGATTATGTGCAATACGGGTTATCCACGCTGCAAATTTGCCATCATTGGTGTAACGTCCCTGCTGCAAGGTTACAATAGCCTTGACAAAAGTCTCTTGGAAGATGTCCTCGGCCACCTCCTTTGAACGTACTATAAAAAATATATAGTTGAACAACCTATCTTTATGACGATTCAGCAAAACATCAAATGCCGAATTATTGCCTTCTAAATAAAGTGTGACCAATGCATCATCGGCCATCTGCTTTAAATTATTCATTATTTCTACTATTAAAATTGAAGTAGAGATTTTTCTATAGGCAATTCTTTTTTAGGTTACTGATTGATTTAACGGTACAAAGGAAAGAAAATATTATATTAAATCCAAATATTTTTACAAAAAAAATGCTTTTCACACAATATGCCGGGGTTGCAGACGTTACAACCCCGGCATATTTCTACCTTAATATATATATTGATTACTTAACGCTCTTCATTCCTTCAACCGAGAAACCACGCAAGAGATCGGCTACCGGCATACGTTTTTTGCCTGCAAGCTGCACCTCATCGAGTAGAATATATCCATCGGCAACAGCCACCTTAATATAATTTTTATTATCGGTAACAAGCGCACCCGGAGCCTTATCGTGTTGCGCATACTCCCTTGTAACAGCATACACCTTGAGAGCCACAGCCTCATCATTAGCATTGACAAGTTCGCACCAAGCAGCCGGATAGGGCGACATTCCACGCACAAAATTATATACAGCATCAACGTTGCCGTTCCAATCAATGTGGCAAGTGTCGCGGAAAATCTTTGGCGCTGGGCGAAGTTCGCCAACACATATATCATCTTGCGCAATAGCCGCCACATCACCTTTCACAATAGCCTCGACGGTGCGGAGCACTGTCTCACCACCCTGCAGCATCAACTTATCGTGCAAAGTGCCGGCATTGTCGCAGTCATCAATAGCAACAACATCACGATAAATCACGTCGCCCGTATCAATCTCGTGTTTAAGGAAAAAGGTTGTCACACCAGTCTCCTTGTCTCCATTTATTATTGCCCAGTTGATGGGGGCAGCGCCACGATATTGCGGCAACAGTGAGGCGTGAAGGTTAAATGTTCCTAAGCGCGGCATATCCCACACGCTCTCGGGGAGCATACGGAAGGCTACCACAATCTGCAGGTCGGCACCCCACGCACGAAGCGCGCTCTGAAAAGCCTCATCTTTCAACGATTCGGGTTGCAGCACCGGCAGCCCCTGCTCCACAGCATACTGCTTCACTGGGCTCATCAAAAGCTGATTACCACGCTTGTTAATCATCTTATCAGGCATTGTGACAACACCTACAATCTCATAGCCACAGCTGTCGCACGACTGCTGTTTCTCGAGCAAACGACGCAGGGGTTCAACCGCAAAATCGGGAGTTCCCAAATATACTATTCTCAATTTTTGCATAATCAATCCGAAGTAAATTCCAACAAAGTATTACGATAGGCTGTAAATATAGCCGATTTTGAAATAAAGCCAATATACTCACCCGTAACGTCCTCGACCGGCAAATTCCACGCTCCCGTATTCTCGAATTTACGCATCACCACCTCCATAGGCTCTTCGATACTCAATCTTGCGGGGACCTCGCGCATAAGCGATGCCACAGAGTAACGATGATAAAGTTCCTGACGGAACATTATATGCCTTACATCATCGAGATAAATAACACCGACAAGATGCTTGGCTGCATTGAGCACCGGGAAGATATTACGTTTGGTCTTTGCCACTACCGAGGTCAAAGCCCCTAAATCCATTTCGGGACTGACGGGCAAAAAGTTCTTTTCTACTACATCGGCAACCTTCAATGTCGTCAACACCGCCTGATCCTTGTGGTGGGTGATGAGCTCACCGCGCTGAGCAAGACGCACTGCATAAATATTATTACTATCAAACACCCTCACCGTCAGATAAGAAGAGACAGAAACCATCATCAACGGCAGAAAAAGGTCGTAACCACCCGTAAGTTCGGCAATAAGGAACACACCTGTCAATGGAGCGTGGAACACGCCCGACATTAGCGCAGCCATTCCAAAGAGCGCAAAATTCTCTTCAACAACCATAACACCAATGCCAACCTTATTACAGAGGCTTGCGAAAAGGTATCCCGTCACGCAACCCAAAAAGAGGCTCGGAGCAAATATACCGCCACAACCTCCGGCACAATTAGTAACGGTTGAAGCAAAAGCCTTGAACACCACCACCAAGAACATAAACAGCAGCAACAGATTAGTGTGGTCAAAGAAGAGTGATTTTTCGAGTATCATTTCAGACGTCTCCGACGAGCCGTCAATCAGCTGTTTAATAGTATCATAACCCTCACCATAGAGCGGTGGGAAAAGGAATATCAGGACACTCAGAATACCACCGCCTATCATCAAACGGACATATGGATTTTTAAGCTTTTTAAACAGAGCCTCTATATAAACGGTGACTTTTGTAAAATAGAGCGATACCAAGCCGCACACAACACCAAGCAACAGCACATAAGGAACACGAGAAAGGTCAAAAGCATCTGCTGCAAATTTAAACATCGTCTCTGTTCCCATCAGGCAGTAAGAGAGCGTTGCTGCTGTAACACTTGATATAAGAAGAGGTAACAACGACGACATTGTAAAGTCAATCATAAGAACCTCTATAACAAACACCAAACCGGTAATAGGCGCCTTGAAGATTCCCGATACCGCACCGGCGGCACCGCATCCAACGAGCAGCAGCATCACTTTTTTCTCCATCTTGAACAGGCTTCCAAGATTTGAGCCGATAGCCGAGCCGGTCATAACAATGGGCGACTCTGCTCCCACCGAACCACCAAAGCCAATAGTTATTCCACTGGCAATCAAAGAGGACCAAGTGTTGTGGGAACGTATCTTGCCCTTGCGACACGAAATTGCATAAAGAACCTTTGTCACACCGTGACTGATATCATCACGCACCACCCTACGTATAAAAAGCCCGGTGATAAAAATACCAATTACCGGATATACCAAATAGAGCCAATTAAACGTGTGAGTGTCAAAGCCACCGGTGAGCAGATGCTGGATAAAATGTATTAAATGGTGTAGCAAATAGGCCGCAAGTGCAGACAGCACACCCACAAGAAAACTCAGCAGAAGTACAAACTGCCTATGCGATATATGTTTCTCCCGCCAACTATTGAAACGGTCAATCAGTCCCTGTTCACGCTTTTCACCCGTCATTGTCTGATAATTGTTATCGTTCCGTTCTCTGTGAGTTTTATTATACTCGATGATTTTGCCTTGCCTTTCTCGAGTTGTTTATAACCAACAACGTAATCAACCGCAGCAATAATCTCGGGATTTATCTCACTGAAATTATTTGGTGTAGCCTCGCCGCTGATATTCGCTGATGTAGATACTACGGCCTTTTGAAAACGATAGCAGAGCTCTTTTGAAAACATCTCAGAAGTCACTCTTATTCCCACACTGCCATCCTCGGCAACAAGATTAGGTGCCAGATTACGTGCGCCATCGTATATTATTGTCAAAGGCTTATCCGATAGTTCTATCAAATCCCACGCAACAGATGGAATATTACCCACATAGCGTGTTAGACGATCGGCACTGTCAACCAACAGAAGCATAGCCTTGCTATCGCAACGTTTTTTTATTTCAAAAACCCTTTTTACAGCATCGACATTTGTTGCATCACAGCCAATACCCCAAACAGTATCGGTTGGGTAAAGTATAACCCCACCCTTACGCATCACCTCAATGCATTTCTTTACATCATCAGCAATTGTACCCATTTTCCTTTTTTTTAGAACTCACTTGTAAAGTGGAAACGTATTGACTTAAAGTCGTTCTGCGCCATCTGGAGCACATATCCGCTATCGGCAAGGAACACATCGCGCCCCTCAATATCCTTTGCCATATATTGGTATTTACGTTTTTTAAAGGCTTCGAGCTCGGCAGCATCATCACTCTCAATCCAACAAGCCTTGTAAAGGCTCACAGGCTCCCAACGGCATTTTGCATTGTATTCGTTCTCGAGACGATACTGTATCACCTCGAACTGCAACTGGCCCACTGTACCAATAAGCTTGCGACCATTATGCTGATTAACGAAAAGCTGTGCAACACCCTCGCCCATAAGCTGGTCGATACCCTTTGCCAACTGTTTGGTCTTCATTGGGTCGGCATTCTCAATATATTTAAACATCTCGGGCGAGAAGCTTGGCAAGCCTTTAAAATGCAGAATTTCGCCCTCGGTAAGCGTATCACCAATCTTGAAGTTTCCGGTATCGGGCAAGCCGATAATATCGCCGGGATAAGCCTCTTCGATGGTACTCTTGCGCTGAGCCATAAATTGAGTGGGCGAAGAAAAACGCAACTCCTTGCCAAGGCGAATGTGACGATAAGGAGTGTTGCGGACAAATTTTCCCGAGCAGATTTTACAGAAAGCCACACAAGAACGGTGATTAGGGTCGATATTCGCTGTAATCTTGAATATAAAACCTGTGAATTTTGAATCCTCGGGATTTACCATTCGTTCCAAAGCCTGCACCGGACGTGGGCTGGGAGCTATCTTCACGAAGCAATCAAGCAACTCCTGAACGCCAAAATTGTTAAGCGCCGAACCAAAGAATACCGGTGCGACCTTTGCATCAAGATAATCCTGAACATTAAACTCGGGATATACACCCTCTACAAGTTCAAGGTCGCTGCGTAGCTTGAATGCAAGTTCCTCTCCAATGCTTTTATCGAGGTCGTCGCTGTTAATATCAACCTCAACCTTCTCGGTCACTCGCTGTTTGTTAGGAGTGAAAAGATCGAGTTTTTGTTCATATATGTTATACACACCTTTGAAACGCGCTCCTTGGTCTATCGGCCAGCTGAGCGGACGCACTGCTATCTGCAATTCACTCTCAAGCTCATCGAGCAATTCAAACGGGTCACGGCCCTCGCGGTCCATCTTGTTCACGTAGACAATCACCGGAGTGTTGCGCATACGGCACACCGACATCAGTTTGCGTGTCTGTGTCTCCACACCCTTTGCACTGTCGACCACAATAATTACACTGTCAACGGCAGTTAGCGTGCGGAAAGTATCCTCGGCAAAATCTTGGTGACCGGGAGTATCGAGAATGTTTATCTTGTACCCCTCGTAATCAAACTCCATCACAGAGGTGGTTACCGAGATACCACGTTGTTTCTCAATCTCCATCCAGTCAGAGGTTGCAGTTTTCTTTATTTTATTTGATTTTACAGCACCGGCAACCTGAATTTGTCCACCAAAAAGCAACAATTTCTCGGTAAGCGTAGTCTTACCGGCATCTGGGTGCGATATAATTGCAAACGTTCTTCTACGACCAATTTCTTCCTGTATATTACTCATCTGAATCTTGTTTTTCGTTTTTATTTACTCTTCGTTCTCAAGGTCGAGCTTGCCCTCCTCGTCCTCCTTAAAATAGAGCGAGAGCATTGAAATGAATTTACCAATCTCGGCTGTTGCCTTCAAAGTCTCTTCGTTAATTTCGCGCTTTTGTAATTTCATCATCCACACCATATAAAGCGCGTCAAAGCAATTCTCGAGCTCATTTTTTTCGCGCCCATCGCTCTTGGTTCTGAATTCCACAATAAAGGGCAGCGCCTTGTAGTAGGCAGCCGAGTAGAATGGCACTTTTGGCGAACGCAAAAGGCGCTGATGTAAATCGGTAAGATTTATTATTACATTTTTGTTTATCTGCAAATGACCTTTTTCCTTTACATCCTCCTGATGCATCATATCTATAAGGTTGGCATACCATTGCAGAAGTTCGCCCGATAGTTCATCGGGCAAAGCATAAGGCTCAACAATATTTTTCTTCACCTTGTCGAGCGACAATTCATTAGCACGCAACAAGTCCTCGACTTGCCACATATATAGCAGATACTCCGCTATATTTTTTTTTCGAAGTTCCCTTGAAACAAGCAAAATTAAAAAGATTTTAATGTAACGACAATGTACCAGTTGCAATCAACACTGCACCCACCAACGAGCCTATCATCACAGCGGCACCTATCACTCTGTTGATTATCCATATTCCACGCACGTCAAAGTGTGTCCTCAACTTATTCACAACAGATGTTATGAACAGCCACCACAGCATTGCTCCGGAAAAGATTGACAGATAACCCAAAAATTGATAAAGCATAGGTTTCTCGGTCATAACAAAATCAAACGGAGTAAAAAGTGCCAAGAAAAGCATTATAATCATTGGATTAGCAAGAGTTATAAAGAACCCTGTTACACCATTACGCAGCAGACTGCTCTTGTTGTGACTGACATTTCTTGTATTCTGCACAGGATTAGTGCGATATGTATGAACGCCGAAGATAAACATTATCACGGCACCAATAAGTTGCATCCAATAGATTGTTGTCTGATTGGTTATCACATCGTAAAGAAGGCTGAGTCCGTAGCCTGTGAGCAGTGCATAGAGTATATCACTCGACGCTGCGCCGACACCCGTGACAAGCCCATAGGCACGTCCCTTATTCAGCGTACGTTGAATACACAGCACACCAACGGGACCCATCGGAGCAGAGGCCACAATACCAATGATAATCCCTTTTACGATTACCTCCAATAGACTAACCTGTGACAACAATTCATTCATAATGCAAAGTTGTCATTTTTTTATTGAAAAACACACATTGTTGCCATTTTTTTTCACAATCATATCGAAAAAACAGCCTTTTTCACCGAAAGATATAGAAAAAAACATCAATCAAGAGTATAAAACTCCTAAAAAATAGCAAACGACAACATTTGACTATTCCAACAGCTGATAAAGAAAGGCCTAAACAATAACTAAACAAAGGCTTCACCCTTGACCGCCGAGCCCACGACAGAGAACAAAAAGCAGTCCATCAGCAACAGCGTAGTCGGCAATAAAATCAACCCCCAATGCACAATCAACCCCCATCAGCGACAACCTCACGCACCCCTTTTCCTGTGATTGAAAAGAGCCAACCAAGATATTATCCTTGAAATTACCGCCCAAATTACCAACAATCTTAAATAGCGCTTCTTTTGCACACCAATGCACAAGCGCTACAAAATTCCTTTTGCAAGGCAAAATATCGTCAAGCAATTCAGATTGCATAAAACGAGCCGAAACAGGTAAAATATCACGCGACAAAGACTCTACATCAATGCCAATCTCTCCATCGTGCGAAAGAGCCACCACTGCATAACCATCGGTGTGCGATACAGAGACACAACCACCACACCCACCGAGCGATGGCTTGCCTGCGGCATCGTACACAATGCGCACATCATCACCAAGCCGCAACCTCAAAAGCGCACGCACGGCCAACCACTCGGAACAACGTTTTTTTGAAATAAATTTCTCAAGAGCATACGAGGCACAATCATCCGGAACCATCTTCAAGAGTTCATCGACTGTTTCGGTTATCTTCCACACCAAAATATCGACACCGGACAACTGAAACTGCCGCAGAAAAGGCATTACTCCTCTCCCTCCTCTTTTTCTATCGATTCAACAAAAGCCGACGGCAGCACCGCTTTAATTTTAACGATACGATGCTTGTCTTTTTGCACAACCTCAAATGAGACGTCGTTGCAGACTATAACCTCGTGAAGCATAGGAAATTCACCCTTAACCTCAAGCAGTAAGCCGGCAAGAGTATCAGCCTCGCCCGACAGTTCTTCAAAGCCATCACTATCAAGCGACACAATCTTGTAAAAATCGGACAACGAAGTGCGGCCATCGAAAAGATAAGTCCTGTCGTCAAGCTTCTCATACGAGGTATCCGGCTCATCAAACTCATCGTTAATCTCACCGACAATCTCTTCAATAATATCCTCCAGAGTAATCAAGCCCGACACACCGCCAAATTCATCGACAACAACCGCCATATGCACCTTCACTGTCTGAAAATCACACAACAAATCATCTATTTTCTTTGTCTCGGGAACAAAGAAGGGCTGACGGATTAACGATTGCCAACGGAAATTACCACCACGATTGAGATGAGGTATCAAATCCTTTATATATAATATTCCGCGAATATCATCTTGCGTCTTTCCATAGACCGGAATACGAGAGTAGGCATTTTCTGCTGCACATTTAAGAACCTCGGAATAGGGCGCACGCAGGTCGAGCATCACCATATCAAGGCGAGAAGTCATAATATTCTTCACCGTTTCATCGCCGAATCTAATGATACCCTCAAGCATATTCTTCTGTTCGCCAATCTCTTTTGTATCAGTGAGTTCCAATGCCTGTTCAAGTTCATCTACCGAGAGTATACGGCTTTTCTTTGAAACGATGCGCTGAGTAAAAGCTGTTGAGCGCACCAGCATTTTCGAGAAAGGAGAAAGCAGACGCGACAAAACATAAAAACCACCCGAAGCAAACTTTGCAAACTTCACAACATTGCTCTTTGAATAGATTTTTGGCATCACCTCGCCAAAAAGCAGCAAAAGGAATGTAAGCAGCACCGTCAGCAACAGGAATTTCAACCACTCAGCCCCCTCGGCAAAATGCAGCACCTCCATAAAAAAGAAGTTCAGCAGCATTACAACGCCCACGTTAACAAAATCGTTGACAATCAATATTGTCGCCAAAAGCCGTTCAGGGTCTTTCAATAATTCAATAACACGTTTATCCTTTGAGGATTTACTCTCGGCCATCTCGTTAAGATTCTCTCTTGTCAACGAAAAGAAAGCAATCTCCGAGCCCGACGCAAATGCCGAACAAAGCAACAACAGGGCTGCCACACAAGCAGCAACCACAGCGCCCACCGATGGCATAGTCAAATACACATTGGCGGACGACAACATATCAGCCTGCATAAAAGCAGTCGTAAATATATCCAAAATCGTAGATTTTAATTAAAAACCGTTTCCTTGGCCCGGAGTCTCGGGAGTTGGAACAACACCAGCAGTCCTTGATGAGAGCATATCCATTGTCTCGGCAAGAATTTCTGTTCTGTAACGGCGAATGCCATTCTGGTCCTCGTAAGTATTTGTTCTAATCTTACCCTCTATATATATGCGGTCACCCTTGTGAACATATTTCTCGGCCACCTCGGCCAAGCCACCCCAAAGAACGATATTGTGCCACTCGGTACGCTCAGGCACAGGAGTGCCATTCTGGAGAGTGTATCCACGCTCGGTAGTAGCCAAAACCAAATTGGCAACAACAACATTACGGTCGAGATGACGAACATCCGGGTCTTTGCCCACATTACCTATTAAAATAACTTTATTGACAGACATAATACATTAATTATATTTATGCTGCAAAATTATAAAAAATACACAGCCATTTCAAATATTAAACACGGTATTTGCACACCACCGGCAAAAAAAGCAATAAACAATACAAAAAACAACAAAACAAGAGCAATATTTAACTCCGCAAAAGCCAAAATATTACGTTTTATAAAAAAAACACTTTATAAATTTCGGTAAAAGCAAAAAATGATATATATTTGTGCTCCGAAATTAAAACCAAAGCGTTGAATAATAAAAAATCATAGAAAGATGACAAAAGCAGAGATTGTTAATGAGATTGCAAAGAAGACGGGAATTGAGAAGTCAGTGGTTTTAACAACTGTTGAATCGTTTATGGAGACTGTAAAGACCTCTTTGGTTAACCAAGAGTCTGTTTACCTTCGTGGTTTTGGCAGCTTCATCATCAAACACAGAGCAGAGAAGACTGCGCGCGACATACACAAGGATAAAACAATCACTATCCCAGCGCACAACATTCCTGCATTCAAGCCTGCAAAGACCTTTATGAATGAAGTAAAAAAATAAGAGTGATTAATCAATAAATTTTAAACTTATGCCAAGCGGAAAAAAGAAAAAAAGACATAAAATGTCTACGCACAAGCGTAAAAAAAGACTGAGAAAGAACAGACATAAGAGCAAGTAAGTAAAAGTCTGTCAAAGCACAAAAAACAAACTTGTAAGCACATCAAACAAAGCCTCAAGTTTGTTTTTTGTTTTAAAGAACAGAGGCAAAGCACCTCGCCTTAAAGTAAAGGAGGTGCAAAAAAAAACAAAACAACAGTATTGTGACAAGCGAACTATTTGTAGATGTTCACCCTCAAGAGGTTGCCATTGCCATCACCGAAGAGAAGCAATTGGTTGAGTTTCAAAAGGAGGAACAGACAGAAACATTTTCAGTGGGCAATATCTACCACGGGCGCGTTAAGAAAATTATGCCCGGGCTGAATGCCTGCTTTGTAGATGTTGGTTCAGAAAAGGAAGCATTCCTGCACTATACTGATTTAGGCGCACAATTTTACTCTCTTCAGAAGTATCTGAAACAAATTACAAGCGACCGAAAGAAAACTTTCCCAATCTCAAAGGCGTCAATAATGCCCGAGAAGAAGAAGGAAGGCAACATTAGCGAAGCACTACAAACCGGGCAAGAGATTCTTGTACAGATAACCAAGGAGCCCATTAACACAAAAGGCCCAAGGTTAACTTGCGAATTGTCGTTTGCCGGCCGCTTCCTGATACTGATACCATTTGAGGACAAAGTGTCGGTATCGTCAAAAATAAAGTCTCCCGAGGAGCGCACACGCCTCAAGCAGCTGCTGCAAAGCATCAAGCCAAAGAATTTTGGAATAATCGTGCGCACAGCAGCCGAAGGCAAAAAGGTTGCCGAACTTGATAGCGAGCTACGCTCACTGCAAAATAATTGGGAGACACTTGTGGGCAAAGTACAAAAGAGTACAAAGCCACCGACTATGGTGCACGAGGAGTCGGACAGAACCCTCGCACTACTCCGCGACCTCTTCAACCCGTCGTATGAAAGCATACACGTCAACGACGTCGAGGTTTACAAGCGCATCAGAGACTACGTCTCGGTCATTGCACCCGAGAGCGTGAACATAATTAAACTGTACCGCGGAGAGCTGCCCATTTTCGACCACTTTGGAGTAACGAAACAGATAAAATCCTCTTTTGGAAAAATCGTTTCGTTCAAAAGCGGAGCTTACTTGGTCATCGAGCACACCGAAGCATTGCACGTCGTTGATGTAAACAGCGGCAACAGAGCACGCAACAACGCAAGCAATCAAGAGGAAAATGCGCTCGAGGTAAACCTTGGAGCAGCCGACGAACTAGCCCGCCAGCTACGTCTACGTGATATGGGCGGAATTATTGTGGTCGACTTTATTGATATGGACAAAGCCGAAAATCGCCAAAAGCTCTACGAAAGAATGACAGAGAATATGAGCCGCGACAGAGCGAAGCACAATATCCTGCCATTGAGCAAGTTCGGCCTGATGCAGATTACACGTCAGAGAGTCCGCCCCGCAACATCCCTGCAGGTTGAGGAGTGTTGCCCGGTATGCCACGGAAAAGGCAAGATACAACCATCGGTATTGTTTACCGACACACTTGAGAGTAAAATTGAGACCTTGGTAAAAACCACAGGAATCAAGCGATTTAAATTGTATGTGCACCCGTATATCAATGCCTACATTAAAAAAGGTATCATCTCACTATACCGCAAGTGGCAAATGAGATACGGACTGGGATTAAGAGTCGTACCCGACCAGAAGCTATCCTACCTTGAATATCACTTCTATGACAAGAACGGCAACGAGGTGGATATGCAAGAGACGACCGACATCAAGTAATTTAGACAAGAACCCAAGAGGCGTAACAACCTCTTCACGAGCAATCTCCCCATTGATTAATGGGGAGATTGCTCGTTTATACACACAATAAGCCCTGCTCCACTGCCAAAAAAGATATGTAAAATATTGTTATTCCATTTTTAAGTGTTATCTTCGCAATAGCGAGAACAACGCACACACCATCAAAGTGTGTGGTAAAGAGTAACAAAAAAAATATCGCAATATGAAAATTTCAAAAATAGAACATCTGGGCATAGCCGTAAAGAGCATTGAAGAGGCTTTGCCCTACTACGAGCAGGTATTAGGCTTTAAATGCTATAATATAGAGACGGTTGAGGACCAAAAGGTGCGCACAGCGTTCCTCAAGGTTGGCGAAACAAAGATAGAGTTACTGGAAGCCACATCGCCCGAAAGTACAATAGCAAAATTTATAGAAAATCGCGGCGAGGGCATACACCACATTGCCTACAAGGTTGAGGATGGCGTTGCCAATGCGCTCGCCGAATGCGAAGAAAAAGAGATACGCACAATAGACAAAGCACCAAGAGCCGGAGCCGAGGGGCTAAAGATAGCCTTCCTGCATCCAAAAGCAACAAAAGGAGTACTCACCGAGCTTTGCGAGGAGTAATCTACCATAAAACCATTCACTAAAAAAATATTAAAAAAGATATTATGAGCAAGCAATTTGAAAAAATCAAAGAGCTGGTAGCCCTGCGCGCAAAAGCACGTTTGGGTGGCGGAGAGAAAGCTATCGAGAAACAGCACGAACGTGGCAAATACACAGCACGTGAACGTATTGAAATGTTACTCGACAAAGGCAGCTTTGAAGAGATGGATATGTTTGTCACTCATCGATGCACAAACTTTGGACAAGAGAAAAAGCAATATCTCGGCGATGGCGTCGTTGTTGGTAGCGGAACAATCGAAGGACGATTGGTATACATCTTTGCACAAGATTTCACAGTGACCGGCGGTTCACTAAGTGAGACTATGGCGCAAAAGATATGCAAGGTAATGGATATGGCAATGAAGGTGGGCGCACCCGTCATAGGCATCAACGACAGTGGCGGCGCACGCATACAAGAGGGCATCAACGCCCTTGCCGGATATGCTGAGATTTTTCAACGTAACATTATGGCCTCGGGCGTAATTCCACAAATTTCGGGCATTTTCGGTCCCTGCGCCGGTGGCGCGGTCTATTCACCCGCACTCACAGACTTCACCATAATGATGGAGGGCACAGCATATATGTTCCTCACCGGTCCAAAGGTTGTCAAGACAGTACTTGGCGAGGTTGTCACCCAAGAGGAGCTTGGCGGCGCCAGTGTACACGCAAGCAAATCGGGCGTGACACACTTTACAGCACAGACCGAGGAGGAGGGCTTAGCACTCATACGCAAGTTAATGAGCTATATTCCGCAAAATAATATGGAGAGCGTACCCGAAGTGCCCTGCACCGACCCCATTAACCGAACAAGCGACCTACTGAACACAATAATCCCCGACAATCCTAACCAAGCATACGATATGTATCGTGTTATTGCCGAGATTGTCGACAACGGCGAATTCCTTGAAGTGCATCGAGACTACGCACAAAACATAATCGTGGGTTTTGCACGAATGAACGGCAAATCAGTGGGTATTGTAGCTAACCAGCCTTGCAAATACGCAGGCGTGCTCGACTGCAACTCATCACGCAAGGGTGCACGCTTTGTACGTTTTTGCGACGCGTTCAACATCCCCCTTGTAACACTCGTTGATGTCCCGGGCTTCTTGCCGGGTACAGCACAAGAGTACAACGCAGTTATTCTTCACGGTGCAAAGTTGCTCTACGCCTATGGCGAGGCTACAGTGCCCAAGGTAACCGTTACACTGCGTAAGTCTTATGGCGGCTCACACATTGTTATGGCCTGCAAGCAGTTGCGTGCCGACCTCAACTACGCTTGGCCAAGCGCCGAGATTGCAGTTATGGGCGCTGCCGGAGCAGCTGAGGTACTATACGCCAAAGAGGCAAAAGAAGCCGAGAACCCCAAAGCGTTCATCGCCGAAAAAGAGGCCGAATACAACAGACTTTTCGCGAACCCCTATCAAGCTGCAAAATATGGTTACATCGACGATGTCATCGAACCGCGCAACACACGCTTCCGCGTAATACGCGCCCTAGCACAGCTTGAGAGCAAACGCCAAGAACAACCAAAAAAGAAACACGGCAACATACCACTTTAATCATAGGAGTATTATGGAAAACAATAAAAAGATTGACGACGCCGTGGTTGCAGCTATCTCAATGGCACTGGCAGCCCACGCAGGCGACAACGTACACGACAACGAGAGTGGCGTGCTCACCATAACCTACGTTAACAAACATTGGAACAATCTAAACAAATAAAGCTATGAAAGAGTACAAATATACCATCAACGGCAACAAGTACGATGTTGCCATCAACGAAGTTTGCGACACAACAGCAAAAGTCACAGTCAATGGTGCTGAATACATTGTAGAGTGGGAAAAACCTATTGAGGAGAAACCCGTTGTAAAAGTTCAGCCGGCAGCAGCAAAGCCGGCAGCAGCTCCGGTACAGGCAGCAAAGCCGGCAGCGCAAGCAGCACCAACAGGCGGATACAACATAAAGACTCCCCTGCCCGGTGTCATCATTGATGTCAAGGTTAATGTAGGCGACACCGTTGCAAAAGGAGAGACCGTTGTTGTGCTCGAGGCGATGAAGATGGAGAACAATATCAACGCCGACCGCGAAGGCAAGGTTATTGCAATACAAGTAGCAAAAGGCGACACCGTTGCCGACGGAGCAGTCCTTGTAGTCCTTGAATGATTTTTGCCTGCAAAAATCATCGACAAGGCGAGCAGCAATAGTCACGCGAAGTGCAGAAAAGTTGCACCGCGTGGAGTGCGATAGCGAGACTTGTCAATGATAATCCATCGACAAGGCGAGCAGCAATTTGATACGATAAAAAAATGAGCCCTGCAGGGCTCATTTTTTATTGTATCAAATTTTATTATACCTATCAGGAATAATCACTTTTGGCTTAAACACGGCAGCTTCCTCGGGCGTCATTGTGGCATAAGCCATTATAATAGCCACATCTCCCGGTTGGAATTTATGCGCCGCCGCACCATTGAGGCAAATAACTCCAGAGTTGCGTTCACCCTTAATAATATACGTCACAATACGTTCACCGTTACTATTATTGACAACGTGCACCTGCTCGCCCTCGAACAGCCCAGCAGCATCCATAAGAGCCTCGTCAATGGTAATACTGCCCATATAATGAAGATTGGCCTCTGTGACAGTAGCGCAATGTATTTTTGATTTAAGAATATGAAGCAACATTTTACTTAACCTCCTTATATTTTATATTATCTATCAATCTTATTTTTCCGCAAAATAGCGCAATGCAACCAACAATATAATCGCTATCGTTCCACTCCTCGACCGGTTGCAAAGTGTTGCCATCAACAATCTGATAATACTCAAGTTCAAGCCCCGGAGTATCATTTATTATATCCTCGACAAAAGCCTTTGTCGCAGCAAGGGAGTTCACCTGTGCAAAATCGGCGCTTGCAAACAGAGCGCTCGAAATTGTCAGAGCACGCTCACGTTCATCGGGCGAAAGCAATGTATTGCGACTGCTCATAGCCAAGCCATCCTCTTCGCGGACAATAGGGCACCCCACAATTTCAATATCGAAAGCCAACTGACGAACCATCTCGCGAATTATAGCAAGCTGTTGAAAATCCTTCTCACCAAAATAGGCCTTATGCGGCTCTACAGCATAGAAAAGTTTGCTGACAATCTGTGCAACACCATTGAAGTGCCCGGGGCGGCAAGCACCCTCCATCACAGTGTCAAGCGGAGCAAAAGAGAATTGACGTGTATCCTCCGTGGGGTACATCTCCTCAACCGTTGGAGCAAAAACCACTGTTGCACCCACACGCTCAAGCAACGCACAATCGGCCTCCAAAGTACGTGGATAGTTTTTAAGGTCGTTCTTGTCATTAAACTGCGTGGGGTTGACAAAGACACTCACCACTGTAACATCATTCTCGCTAACCGAACGCTCCACAAGCGACGCGTGACCATTGTGCAAAGCCCCCATTGTAGGCACAAAACCTATGGACTTTCCCCCTGCACGATAATCATCAAGAAGATTTTTCAACTCAATAATAGTACTGACAACCCTCATTTCTAATGATTTTTTTGATAACTGAAAACCTGTTTTTCATTTGCGACTGCAAAGTAACAAACAAATAAGCACAAAAAGAAATAATAAAATAAAAATATTCCGCAAGGTGAGCGACAAATAGAAACAAGCAGAGTACAACAGCCGGCAGCAAACAAGCAAAATAAAGGCAAAAAGAGTGCAAAAAAGTTACTATTTGTCACAAAAACCATTAAAAAGGATTTTCAACTTGCCAGTTTGGCATTTTTTTAGTAATTTTGCAATGCACGAACTACACTCGTGATGAATTAAAGATGAAAGCAAACAAAATTTTATTTATTTCTCAGGAAATCACACCATTTGTCCCCGAATCGCCTATGGCAACCATAGGTCGCAACTTGCCACAAGCCACACAGGACCTTGGCAAGGAGATTAGGATTTTCACCCCAAAATGGGGAAATATAAACGAAAGACGTAACCAGCTACACGAGGTAATACGTTTGTCGGGAATGAACCTTATCATCAATGATACCGACCACCCACTCATCATCAAGGTAGCATCGTTGCCTGCAGCACGTATGCAGGTCTACTTCATCGACAACGACGACTATTTCCACAACAGGCTGATGACAAGCGACAGCGAAGGCAATGACTACAGCGACAATGATGAGCGCACAATATTCTTTGCACGCGGTGTCCTTGAGACAGTAAAAAAGTTGCGTTGGTGCCCCGAGGTGATACACTGCCACGGTTGGATTTCGGCATTGGTTCCATTGTATATCAAAACCACATACAAAGAAGAGCCATCGTTCCGCGACTCAAAAATTGTAATCTCGCTCTACGATGACAATTTCAAAGCCGATTTCCCCGACAATTTCCCGGAAAAGATTTTCAACTACGAGATACCCGAAGGTTCAATCGACGAAATTCACACTCCGGTGTCATACACAGAGATTGCAAAGCTGGCAATCAGAAATTGCGACGGTGTAATAATCAACGGCGACAACATTCCACAGGAGATTATAGAATATGCCGAGTCACTTGGCAAACCAATAATGCCGCGATGCAGCGAGGAGGAGTATGCAACAGCTTGCAACAACTTCTACGACAAAATAATGGAATAAGAAAAACCATCAAGCAATGCCACAAAAGGTGTTGCTTGATTAATAAATACACGGGCTATTAACCTTTATTTATAATCCTTAGAAGCTGTTTAAAATTATATCGCCAAGTTTTTATAGAGCAAGAATGTTATGTTTATTTATTTTTTAAGGGCGCATAGCGGGCTATGTAACCGCAAAAAAGAAAGAAACAGGCATTTTTGAACATAAAAAACGGTGAAAGTATCAGCTTCTATAAGAAAATATTTTTTTAGAAATTTAAACAGCTTCTTAACAAGATATATGAAAAAACTGACACACATACTATTGTCAATATTCGCGCTGCTAACCTTTGTACAGTGCGACGACAACACCGAGTCTGTCGGCAGCAGCATACTCCCCGATAAGGACAAAATAACCGCAAGAACAGATACCACATACGCCACAAGCAGAACGATTATAGCCAATGACTCCATACTTGCCAACACCAACGATGTATATCTTGGACGTTACACCGACGAGGAGACCGGCACAATCTTCACCTCCGGATTTATCACACAATTTGCTTGCAACGAGGACTACGGCTTTCCCGCGAATGGTGTAATAGGCGATTCTGCACAATACACAAAGTTGCGCCTTTACTTTGAGGAGTATTATGGCGACTCGCTCAATGCAATGCAGTGCGAAGTTTACGAGCTCGACTACACATTGGAGGAGGGAACACCCTATTACACCAATCTCGAGCCAGAGCAGTTCTACGACCCCGACAAAGAGCCGTTGGCAAAAAAGACATACAACGCAATAGACTACTCTCTCCACGACACAATTCTCAACGGAGAAAACTATTCAAGACACATTGAGATTATCCTCCCCGACAGCATTGGCAACAACTTCATCAAGAAATACTACGAAAAAGACGACGAGGGCAACCACATCGGCAACAAATATTTCAAGAACTCTGAGGTATTTATCAAAGAAGTATTTAAGGGAATTTATGTAAAGTGCACACAAGGTGACGGAACAGTGCTCAAAATCTATCGCGCGCGCTTGGATATTGGTTTCAGCCACTACATCAAAAGCAGCAGTGGCGAGCTCGACTCAATACAATCACTCTCGGCACCATTCTATTCAAGCGAAGAGGTATTGCAGGTAAACAATTTCGACAATAACGACCTTACGCCGCTTGCCAACCAACAGGAGCACACATACCTCAAGACTCCTGCAGGATTGTACACCGAGGTAACACTGCCAATTTTAGAAATTGAGGATAATTGCGACACTATCAATTCGGCAAGAATCACTTTCACCCGATACAACGAGACAGCCGACCCAACAAGAGTCCCGCACTCAACCCTGCTAATGGTTAGAAAGAGTGATATGCACAAGTTCTTCCTCAAGAACAAAGTTGCCGACAACAAAACCTCATTCTTGACAAACTTTGCATCCAGCACAAACGAGTATGTGTATAACGACATCTCCAACCTTATCAAAGTTTGTTACAACGAGTACAAAGAGGGAATAAGCAAAAACAGCAATTGGGAAGCCGAAAACCCCGATTGGAACAAGATAATCCTTATTCCGGTGAGCACCACTAAGGACTCCAATGGTGAAATTGTCAAGATTAATCACGACATCAGCATCAGCAGTGTCCGTCTGCGCGGAGGCACGGAATATGAAATTCCACTATACACAATCACCAGCACATTCAATGATTGATATAAACAGATTGCAGCCCTTTGAAGGGGCTGCAATCTGTTTATATCAACGTAAATTCGATACAAGAATTTGAGCTAACATTTAGCGTATTTTGTCATCTCGAACGATACTATGATGATACAAAAAAGATAGGCAGAACCATTGTTCTGCCTATCTTTTATTTAATATTCATCAAAAGCTCATTATTCAGCCTTTGGCTTTCTAACGCACTTTCTCTTTGGTTTCTCCTCGGCAACAGGCTCTTCAACAGCCGCAGCCTTCTTAGCAGCCTTCTTCTCTTTCGCTGCGAGTTTACCCTTCAACTGCTCAACCTCTGCCTCGAGCTGAACAATCTCAACCTCCTGATTTTCAATCATCTGCTGCAATGCACCAAGTTCCTCATTGTCCATATCAGGATACTGTGCACGCACGCGAGCAAGGAAGTCGCCCAAGATATTCATATAGTTTGTGAACGCGTCATAAGGAGACTCGTATATGCAACGCTCTGTGATGATACCATTCTGCTTTGTAGTCATAAAGCGAAGGTTCTCGGCAGCCTGCAAATAGTCGAAATCCTGTTTCAACTTTTTATCATCAGTGAGCATTATACGCTCTGCCACGCTGTAAAGCTTGCTAAACGCCTCGCGCTGCAAAGTGTTACCCAACCAAGAACTTGCGTCACGCTCCTCGTCCATCCAAGAGAGTGGATAAGGCACCTCAAGAGGACCCACAGACTTGTGATTATCGATAACCTCAGAAGGTGTAGAGAATGTGATACCCTTAGCAGCAGCACAAGCCGGCAATGCCTTGAGGAAATCAAGAATATGAGACTCCAATGGCTGAGCCATACCAATAGCTGCAAGGTTCATAAAGATATTGATAACCTTCTCCTCCTCGGGGAATTGTGCAATCCAATCGATATATGTCTCGGCAAACAGAGGATACTCGCTCCACTCGGGGTTAGAGAAACGGAGTGAAATATCATCGGAAAGTTTATAATCACGGAGCAACAGCTTCAAGTTTGATGCCAACGCGCAGTTGTACACAAAGTGCGGGCTCTTCCAAGCAAGGATGTGCTTAGCTCCCTCAGAGAGCATACCCTTGAAGCCCATCTGTGATGCCATCTCACCAATCTCATCAGAATAGATGAGTCCGGAGTTACGCAACACCTTTGGTTTCTTGCCAAAGAGCTCCTTAATCTTGCGGTTCTGACGCATAACCTCCTCCATAAACACCTCTTTCGAAGCCAATGAAGAGAGACCGTGTGAATAAGGCTCGCAAAGGAATTCGCAGCAACCGGTCTTGTTAATTTCGTGCAACAACTCAATTACCTGTGGTGCATAGAGCTCAAGCATTTCAAGGCCGACACCTGAAACAGAGAAAGCAACCTTGAACGCACCGTTGTTCTCCTTAATCATCTCAAGCATTGTCTGCAAAGCCGGAACATAAGACTTCTCGGCAAGCTCCATTGTCATACTCTCGTTAGCGTAATCATCATAGTAGTAGTGGTCACTACCTATATCGAAGAAACGATAGCGTTTCAACTGTCTGATCTGATGCAACTCGAAATAGAAACAAATTGTTTTCATATTATTTCTTTGATTTTAATTATTACCAACCCAATACTTTTTCATACATTTTTCTCAGTCTCAATGCCACATCCTCCCAAGTGATGCTGTCCACCTCTTTACGGCCCTCAACCTTCAGATACTCATAAAGAGACTCGTTGTTGCATATTGAGTAGATGGCATCGGCCATTGCATTTATATCCCAATAATCGGTCTTGATACACTTGTCAAGAATTTCGGCGCATCCCGACTGTTTAGAGATGATTGTTGGAACGTCGCATTGCATAGCCTCAAGCGGAGAGATACCAAAAGGCTCACTCACCGATGGCATAATATACACGTCACTAGCCTTCAAACACTCATAAACCTGACGGCCACGCATAAAGCCGGGGAAGTGGAATCTATCCGAGATACCGCGCTGCGCAACAAGACGTATCATATCATTCATCATATCACCGCTACCGGCCATACAGAAACGGATATTCTTTGTCTTTTTAAGCACCTGTGCAGCAGCCTCAACAAAATACTCGGGGCCCTTCTGCATTGTAATACGGCCAAGGAAAGTCACCACTTTTTCGTTAGGAATCTTCTTTGGTACAATATCAAGAATCTCCTGCTCCAAAGGAGTAACAGCATTGTGCAAAGTAGAGACCTTGCTTGGGTGCTGATGATACTTGTGAATAACAGTCTGACGTGTGAGCTCACTCACGCAGAAAATGTGGTCGGCGTTGTCCATACCATTCTTCTCTATCGCATAGACTGTTGGGTTCACATTACCACGGCTGCGGTCAAAGTCGGTAGCGTGCACGTGGATTACCAATTTCTTGCCCGACACCTGCTTTGCGTGTATACCGGCGGGATATGTAAGCCAGTCGTGAGAGTGAATAATATCAAACTCCTCGGTGCGGGCTACAACACCTGCAATAATCGAATAGTTGTTAATCTCATCGTGGAGGTTATCGGGATAACCACCGGCAAACTCCATACAACCAAGGTCGTTGGTGTGCATATAGCTAAAATCACTATATATATGCTCCCTGTAACGATAATACTCCTCGGGAGTCATCACATTACCGATGCGAGCATTTACATAATCGTGATTTACATCCTTCCACACAATGGGCACAGAATTCATTGCCACAATTCTGAGGAAGCTGTTATCTTCGTCACCGTATGGTTTGGGGATACAGAACTTAATCTCGACATCGCCCTGCTGAACGAATCCCTTTGTAAGTCCATAACTTGCCGTACCGAGTCCACCCGAGATATGAGGGGGAAACTCCCAACCGAACATTAATACTTTCATATATCTTATCCCTCCATTTTAGATTCGTACTGTTTTAGTATCTGGCTTGTTCTGAGGATTGCAGCCACGTTCATTGCAAAGGCCACGGCACCACGTCCCTTGAAAGGCGGGTTGCCATCAAAAACCTCGGGCATTGAACCAATACAGTGCTGAACAATCTCGTCCTCAAAGCCAATCATCTGGCGCTGAACGAAAGATACACCGCTAAGCTTGTATATCTTCAGATAAGCCTCGTAGTAGAAACCGCCGAGCCAAGGCCAAGCAGTACCCTGATGATAAGCATAGTCACGCTGTATCTGTGGGCCCACATAGTTAGGATTATAACCAACGCTCTTTGGCGAGAGTGAACGCAAGCCACGCGGAGTAAGGAGCTCCTTTGTCACAGTGTCGAGCACTTTCTTCTTTTGCTTTGAATCAAGCGGAGAGTGGTCGAGCGCAACAGCGAATATCATATTGGGGCGCACGCTCCAATCAACATAATCACCATCAACGTAGTCATACAAATAGCCATACTCGTTGATAAACACATCTGTAAATGCTTTACCGGCAAGTGCAATCAGGCGAACAAGCGAGTTCTGCACATCGACATTCTTCGTAAGCACCGCCATCTCCTCAAAGAACTTCAAGGCATTATACCACAAAGCATTGATTTCAACCACATAACCTGTGCGCTGAACAACGGGACGGCCATTAGCTGTAGAGTTCATCCAAGTAACAGCCTTGTCGCGACCATTTGTAGCAAGCAGACCATTCTGGGCTACACGCAAATTACTATGCTTATTATTGCGGATATAATCATAGATGCGCATCAACAAATCGCCATACTTGTCGCGGCAAGCCTCGATGCTGCACTCTTTAGCATACTGCTGCAAAGCCCACACGCACCACAAAAGAACATCGGGGTGCTCCATCTCATATATCTTGCAATCGCTAACCTTGCCATTGATAAAGTCATTGATGGCAATAGTTGCAGTTTTCATAACTCTCTCGAACTCATCGACGTGCCCCTGCGACAATGTAAGACCGGGGAGCGACACAAAGAGGTCGCGTGCACGGCATTTGAACCAAGGATAACCGGCAAGGATATATGTGTGCTCACCCTGAACATTAAAGAATTGGTTGGCAGCACACTGCATACAGTGCATAAAGTTATCACGTGGGTCGCGGATAGCCTCCTCGTGGTCAAAGGCAGCCTTCATTGTACGCGATGTCATTGGAGAGACACCACCCGAGAATACAATGCTCTCGCCGGCCTTCATCTTAACCTCGAAGTAACCGGGAACATACAAATCCTCGTTAAAATCGTAACCACGCTCAAGCTCTTTCACATACTCGATACCACGATACCAATCGGGCTGATAGACAAAATCGTTCTTCTTGTTGAGCTGCATATAAAGGTCTGGGTAATCGGTATACATACGCATACTTATACCATTCTCAACCTCTTTGTAGCTACGGTCGGCAATATTATTCTCGTGAGTATACTCACGAACGCTGCGGAAGGCGCAGAAGGGGCGCAGACGCAGTGTAACAGCAGTGTTAGCTTTCAACAAGGTGTAACGAATAAGAATTCTGTTCTCGTGATGTACAAAGGCTTTTTCTTTTTTAAGCCAAACTCCACCTACATTGTAGATAGTAGTGGGGACGCGCTCCCAGGCGAACTCACGGATATACTTGTTGCCTCGTGGGGCGAAATTGTCGGCGTTATACTTGTGCAAGCCAAGGTTAAATTCTGCACCGTGTAGAACGACAGTTTCATCGAGCGACGACAGCAGCACGTGGTTTTCATCGTCAAGCTCAGGAATGGGAACAACCAACAATCCGTGGTACTTGCGGGTATTACAGTCGACAATTGTCGAGCAGTGATATGCACCCGAGCGGTTTGTTCTCAAAATCTCCTTCTGCAACGACTCCTCCAAGTTCGTCATCAGCGTTTTTTCGAATCGCAAATAACTCATCTCGTACTATTTATATGGTTATACTAAGTTTTTATCACAACCCCAAATATAAGGATTATAATATTCAGTTACAAGCCGAAAGGGGGTTTTTTAATAAAAAACTTAAAAAAATGCAAAAAGCCCCACAAAAGTGACGAAAAACTATCACTAAACAACCCAAAATCACATATTCGCCCAATAAAAAACTCCGCGAACACACATTGTTGCGGAGTTTTTTTATCTGAAGAAATCTAAATTATCTAACAGCTTCACGAACCCTCAATAGTTTATCGAGCAGCCCTTCGAGCAAATCAAGACGCAACATATTCGCGCCATCGCTCTTTGCCACTGCAGGGTTTTCGTGAGTCTCAATGAAAAGACCATCAGCACCAACGGCAATAGCAGCCTTTGCTATTGTCTCAATCATCTCGGGCATACCGCCTGTCACGCCAGCCGTTTGGTTAGGCTGTTGCAACGAGTGAGTAATATCCATCACCACCGGATAACCGAACTTTTTCATCTGCGGGATACCACGAAAGTCAACCACCAAATCCTGATAGCCAAATGTCGTTCCGCGCTCGGTGAGCATTACATTGCCCGCACCACCCTCGGAAACAACCTTTTCGGCAGCAAACTTCATCGCCTCGGGCGAGAGGAACTGACCTTTCTTTATATTCACTATGCGCCCCGTCTTTGCTGCAGCCGACAGCAAATCGGTCTGACGGCAAAGAAACGCAGGAATTTGCAGAATATCAACATATTCGGCAGCCATCTCAGCCTCCTCGGCCGAGTGAATATCCGTCACGACAGGAATGTTAAACGTCTCGCGCACCCTGCGCAACACACGCAGCGCGTTCTCGTCACCAATGCCGGTAAACGAGTCGAGGCGCGAACGATTGGCCTTGCGGTAAGAGCCTTTGAAAACATATGGGATATTCCTATCAGAAGTCAAAGAAACAACACGCTCGGCAATTCGCATAGCCATATCCTCGCCCTCAATGACACAAGGGCCTGCAAGCAGAAAAAAATTCTCGGTAGATGTCAAATCTCTTATTGTCATAACCGTTTATCTGTTTTTTATTTTAGTAGGTATTATTAAGTTCAATTTCTCGGGTTCAACCGTCACTTGCAACGGAAAAGTGGGAGTGAAGGGACGCCCATCAATGCCCAAGCTTGCACCGCCAACAGTCTCAATCTCAATCTCTGTTGTTCTAAAGGGCTCAACAAGCCTAAAGTTCAAAATCTTGCGACGTAGCACCATCTGCAAGCCTCGCAGCACACCCATAAAAGGCGACATTCTAATTGCCGACACATCCAGCCAACCATTATAAGGCACAGCGCTGGGCGTCATTCCGTAACCGGTTGAGTTACCAATGCACAGCATCATAAACTTTTTGTCCACCACCTGATTGTTCAGCCTGAATTTCATATTAAAATTCTGGCGGCGGAACAACAGATGCAACAAAGCCCTCACCCGATACACAATCTTTGCAAAGATAGTATTTTTTTTATTGGCAAGCGCAACAATATTTGCCGACATACCAACATTCAACACATTCAAAAAGTAACGCTTCACCTCAACGCCATCGACATAATAGCGACAAGCCCCCACGTCAACCTTTCGCACACGCCCGGCGATGATGCTATCTATCGCCATCTTATAATCGCTGAACGACAATCCCCAATAGGAAGAAAAATCATTTGCAATGCCATTAGGCACAATACCAATTGCCACCTCGCCGGCCCTGCTCGACGCCATCACACCATTCAATGTATCCTGCAACGCACCATCACCGCCAATAACCACAATAGTATCATAGCCATCATTGGCATATTTAAGCGATTGACACTCAACCGAGTTAGGCGTATCGGCACAGAAAAAGTCATACTCCACCTCCTTTTCGGCAAGATACTCACGCATCTCTCTCCAACGCCTCATAGGACTCAGAGCACCAATCATCGGCAAATAAATTATACCCCAACGACGCCTATTCCTGTTTATCACCTCACTCATACATCATCTTTTTTATCTGTTCCACCAAAATATCGGCAGGCAGCGAGCCGTCGAGCCAACAAATCTCCACCCCACGCTTCTCCATTCCACGGAACCACGTCATCTGACGTTTAGCAAATTGGTGTATGGCAATTTCAAGCCCTTTGACCATATCATCATACCCCATTGCACCGGTGAGATACAAAGTCAGGTATTTATACTCCAACCCATAATATATCAACTGTTCGGGTTCAAGGCCGCTGTCAAGCAGACGCCTCACCTCGTCAACCATTCCATTTTCGAGACGCTCACGCAAGCGACGGCTTATCCTCTCGCGGCGCACCTCCCTATCCACCTGCACGCCCACTGTGAGAGCCTTAATCTGCGGAAAATAGCGCTCTTCAACAGGGCAAGTGCGATAATACTCCTCAATTTCAATAGCACGAATAGCACGTTTTTTATTATCAGTGTCGGTATTGTTATGCAGCTGTTTATACGTAGCCAACAGTGCCGTCAGCTCCTCGAGACTCTTCTCCTCGAGTTCGGCACGCAGCACCGGATTTTCGGGAACAGGAAGCAGACGATACCCCTTGAGCACCGACTCCACATACAGTCCGCTGCCGCCACACATAATAGGATAGGCACCACGCAGCCTTATATCCTCATAGGAAGAGAGAAAGTCGCGCTGAAATTCAAAGAGATTATATTTCTCGCCGGCATCGACAATATCAAGCAGATGAGACGGAACAGTAACACCGCCACGCGTATATTCGGCAATATCTTTTCCCGTTCCAATGTCCATACCACGATAGACCTGACGACTGTCGGCACTGATTATCTCGGCACCCGGAACCGCCAAAGCCAGCTCCACCGCCAAAGAGGTCTTGCCGCAGGCCGTTGGGCCCACAACCGACACAAGGTCATATTTCTCGTTGCGTTTCAACATCTGCAATCAACTAATCGTTTGAAAGTGCGAAGTTAATGCAAGTTAGTGGCAATAACAAAATCTGAGGTGATTTTTTATTTTTAAAAAGCTCGCACGCGCGCGTACTATATAATATATACAACAGGAGGGTGGCTTAATAGCCACCCTCCAATTTTCTTTTTTCTTTTATAAGTAAATGAATAAAAAGATGAAATTCAAGGCTTGCGAAGGCCTAAAAACCGGAGTTTACTTGAAGTAAATGAGGATTTTTAGGGCAAGCGTAACGCAGAAGTTTACTTTTTAGTCTTTTACTTTTTAATCTTGAACGAACGCACAGCAACACCCTCCTTCATTATCACAACCACGTATACACCGGGTTGTGCCGAAGCAAGAGAAATCTCACGCAACTCACCTGCACGAACATCAAAAGTATCATTTGCAACAAGCTTACCATCAGCGCTAAACACGCCAACCTCAAACAAGCCATCCTCGGCAAAGAGCAAGTTTGCCGAACCCTCGAAAGCATTAGGATAAATCATATAACCGGCCTCACCAACAACATCCTCAATAGATGTAACAACCATATAATCGGTTATAGTCTTTGTTGTAGAGCCCCAAGAGTTAGAAGCAACAACAGTGATTGGGAAGGTACCATCGCCACTATTATAGGTAGCATTAGCTGTTGTAGCAGTCGAAGCATTCACTCGAGCACCCTCAATCATCCATTTTGTAGATTCATACTTTATTGGATAATTTCCGGCAAGCATTGGAACACCGGGAGATGTTATCAAGTTGTTTTGCTTATAGTCAGTGGTATAATTATTCTCGTTTTTGCCGGTAGTCATATATCCACCGGGGACAGCTGCACTACCCTTACCCAAATTGGGGAAATAGTTATATCCATTGGCATCAGTCTTTATCTCCTCGAAATTAAAATATCCCTCAAGGTTTGTTGGTGCAGCAGGATAACCCCTCATTGAACGAGCTACCTCGTCAGCAGTGAGAGCCTTGCTCCAAATTTGTACCTCATCAACCCAACCAGTCAAACTTGCAAGGTTGGTCATTGAGCCACCCACATAGAACTTTGCACCATTCCAATTCTTTGGGCCTGTTCCGCGTGTCTCACCTTCGGCAATAAGCATACCATTAAGATAGAGTTTAAGTTTGCGATTATCCTTAACAGCACATACGTGATACCACACGCCCGGAGTCAAAGAGTAGCCATCAGAAAGAATATCTACGTCGTTATTATGCTCATAATTAGGGAATCCGGCATAAGGACCATCGGTGCAGAGCGACAACTCATTCTCGGCATTGTCGCGTCCGATATTGTTATTCTTCGCATAGCCTGCAGGACGAATAGCAGTCCACATCTCGCCCCAAACTTTCTCGGTCCAAGAACCATCATAGTTGCGGTTCACCTTTGTCATAAGCAAGGTACCAAGTGATGCGTGCTCAAATTTCTCAACCTTGAACCAAAGAGCAAACGAAGTTTGTTTATACTCACTCATAACAGCTGCATCAACGGTAAACTGATAAGGCTCATATATATGCAATGCTCTCGACACAAAGCAATCATTGCCATTGTAAACCGCACCATCGTCAATATCAGCAGTGAAATTAACCAACTGATCGGGGCCTGTAACCTCGGCAACATCCGATGTTATATCCTTAACTCGTGGCAAACGACCAGTCTCCTCGGGAGATATAAGGATAAACGAACGAACGGTAGTGATTTTACCATTGTTATCAATCTCAACATCATAGCTACCGGTCCCGGGCAAAGATGTTGTAAATGAGAGCTCCTTTGTTTGTGACTGCGCCACAACCTCTCCGGTAAGAGCATTCTTTATTTTAAACACAACCTCAGGATGATTTGGGTCCTCGAAACCAATAGTAAACTCCTCATTTGGTTTAATCACGCTCTTGTCAACCTCTATTGTCTCAATCATTGTCAAAGGCTTTTCAATCTCCGCGCTCCACACAATGTCGCTCATTGCACGGCCATCTTTACCAACAGCACGCACACCAATTTGCAGCTTGTCAACCTTTGGAATCAAGGTTGCATCTACCACATAAGCAGCCCAAGAGGTTGTTGTTGTGAGCAGAGTCTCCTGACCCTCCTGCTTAACATAAACCTCGTAGTACCAAGTACCAACCTCCTCGTTGTACACAGGGCAACCCTCATATTCGGCAGGGCGTGTAGCCGGTGTAGGCATTGACCACACAAGCTTTATATCGGCACGATTATAGTAGCGGTTCATCACCTCGGCGTGAGTGATTGTGGGGGTCTGTGGCTGCTCGTTGAAATCTGCAGGAACAAAAGCAAACTCACCAAGCAGAACCTCGTAGGCAGCATTGGTATTCTTTACAGAAAGACCCACGCAACCAACAACGTCACCCGCTACGAGGCCAGCCTCTGAAGCCTTTATAACAACCTCGTTCCACTCTTTAGCCTTTATATTACCCTTAACAGGAACGTATACGAATTTATTTTCGCCGCCCTCTTTAGCAACCATCAGTTCAAGACCTGTTGTTGCAGAGTTTGGTTTGAACACAAGGCGGAACTCATCGTTAGCAGACTCAACGCCCCACTTTGTCGCAAACAAGCGCACATCGGAACGCTTTGTCGCACCGTGAATCTTCAAGCAAGAACCGGCAAACCAAGCATCGTCATAAGTAAAGTCGAGAGCGATAGCATCGGCTGGAACAGTTTTTCCATCGCCATTGTCAATCCACCAACGCCAAGTGGGAAGCAAATCCTGCATACCATAATTGTACCACTTGTGATTCCAAGTAGTCTTACCCTCCTTGTTAAAGAAGCGGCCGTTACCAAGATTAAAACGTGTCACAAAGGGCAGTTCGTCGAGTGTAGAGCGCTCAATGACAGCCTTTGCATAGCCGTGCCAATCTTTAAGGTCGCTGAATGAAGATAGGACTTGGTCTTTTGTATTCAAAGCCGGCAAATTAAGCACATTTCTGTTACCTCCCGAGAATAGCATCTCCTGCTTCTTCTGATACTCGTTCTGCACGGCATAATCGCTTTGTCCACCCTCGGTCGAAGAGATATAAAGCGCATTGCGGTCGTGAGCACCCCAAATTACAATACTAACAGGATTTTCCATCAAAGCCTTCCATCCGGCATTAGCACCACCTGTTCCTACACGACCATAACCACGGCCTTGCATATCATAGCCTGCATACACGTCAAAAGATGAGCGACCAAGCGCCTTAGCGGTCTCAACACTCTTGGCCAAGCCTTGAGCTGTCCAGTTGTAGTTCAAGAAAAAGACATCAGTCACAGGCATATCAGTATCAGTATATGTATCGTGGAACCAATCCTGATTATTTTCATCCAATTTACAACCATTATCCGTGAGACCTCCATAATTATCCACAAAAGCATACCAATCCACGTGGAAAGGATGGTTCAACTCTTTCGCAATTTTATGACACTCGGCAAGGAAGGGGATAAAGCGAGAATAAATAGTGTAATCCCAATCTCCCTCGGGGTTAAAGCAGAGACCGTCAATTCCATAATATTTTAGGAACTGAATGAGTTTACGCGAATATTTATATTTATCGCCATAAGAATTTGTCTCTTTTTTAGCTAAATCATACAGTGTTTTTCCCGGCTCCGCAGTACTCGTAAGCTGTGTACCCCAATCAATGAAATAGGTACAGCCGGTCTTCACACCATTCTTGTGCGCCACATCATTGAACGCACCGGGCACACGCCAAAAGCCGTTTGTCCAGTTTGAGTGAATGTCGAGATACTGCCACATATTGAAGTTATCACCATCAAAATTGTAACGTGGCAAAGCACCCCACTTTTTCGTCATCTCGCCGGTGGGAGCCATCCAACAGAATTTTTTGTTATTCTCGTCATTGAGAGCATCGTTTGCATAGTCGCCGGGACGGAAACGATTCTTCAAAGGGACACGAGAAATCCAAAAATTCTCATCGACAAAACTTGCATCGCCGTTCCAAGGTTTACCCGGTTCCCACTTGTCAAGGGCGGTAACGATGTTTTCGGGCGTGCCATTCTTCACATACATCTCGTGCGTAGGCACACTTTGAGCCATTGCAACCATCGAAAGAAGCGCAACAGCAACAGTTAGTAAATGTTTTTTCATAATGATATTGTAATTACAAAATATTAATCATAAACGACGGTACTAATATACTATATTTTTGTTAAAAAAATACATTTTCACGCAAGTTTAAAATCAAATCACAAAAAAGATAACCCAACAACACCGTTGTATAAAAATGAGAAATAATGGTTAAAAAATACAAAAACGAGCACATTGCACACACAATTTGACTATCTTAGCGGTTAATAAAAAAGAAATACTCCCTAAATATCTAAAATGTACGAATCACTTTTATGCCTACCTTATTTCCAAGGTATGAGCAAAGACGACATAACAGCAATACTCGGGAAAGTTACGCTCGAGTTTAAGAAGTTCGGCGATGGCGATATAATATTCCGTCAAGGCGAGAAGTGCGATAAATTCACCATCCTCACACAAGGAAAAGTATCGGGCATAAACAATGCCCCCGACAAAAGTTACAATATAACCGAAGAGCTGTTTGCACCATTAACCATAGAGCCATACTCCATTTTTGGTTACGACACCAAATTTCAAAGAGATTACATTGCAAAGGGCGATTGCACAATACTCTCAATCGACAAGCAGTATATTTTTGGAGAGTTATCAAAGCATAATATATTCACCATCAACCTGCTGAACATCATCTGCCGCAAGACACAGCAGATGAAAGAGCACATTTGGCACTACAACAGCACCGAAATCTCCGGGCGCATAGTGCAATTCATTGCCAACCACTGCGAGACACAAAAAGGCGAAAAACACATCTCAATAAAGATGGAGCGCCTTGCGGCACTCCTTTGCGAGACAAGGCTCAACATATCAAAAGCCCTAAACGAGATGCAAGATGCAGGGCATCTCACACTGCACCGTGGTGGCATAACAATACACGCCATCGACAAAACACTTAAAGATTTTGAATAACAACGAAAAAGCCCTGCAAACCCTCCCGGCTGAACCTTTTTACGCCAATTGCCCCTCCCTTTTTAGCAAAGTAAACAAAAAAAGCAAAAAAATCTTTGGCACAAAGGAATAAACGCACTATCTTTGCACTCGCAAACGAGCAGATGCTCAATTTTGCATAATAGGTAGGTTCCGTAGCTCAGCTGGATAGAGCAACGCCCTTCTAAGGCGTGGGTCAAGCGTTCGAATCGCTTCGGAATCACAAAAGGGATATAGGGGAAAGTCAACAGGCTTTCCCCTATATTGTTATATACATTTGGTTATCTGTAAAGTGGAGCCTAACCGACTGGAGAATACGGTAAATTCACTCATATCGCTGTCGGGTGCAGCTGTAGCGAGTAAGTCGGCTATCTGCTGTAGTATGCTTCCGACCTTTTCGGGCGATATGCTGTTCTGTGTTACCTCGGCACGGAACGCTGTAATAAGTGCTGTGAGTGCTGTTGTATCTATCATATCTTTTGCCGTTTGATACGGCAAAAGTATTGTTGATAGAATGGGCGGTAAAAGACAAGAAAAATGCCCACCCGAAAGAGTGGGCTTTGCATGTTGATTAAACGATAATTATAAATCCCGGTAAATATCTAAAATTGTATTATAATACTCTAAAGCTTGTTCAAATGAATCTTTGGCTTTATCAATGACATTTATACAACTTTCTATACAATCCTTTTCCTTTTCTGAAAAATCAGATGAAATCATTTTTAGTGCAACGAATGTTATCGTAGATTCTATTTTGTCTTTTATTGCATCATACCATCCCATTTTGCTATAAAGATATTCCTTATATGTATCATATAACCTTCTATCAAATCGGCTATGATAACAATTCATGAGAATTGCATTAGAATTGCTGCTTACTTCATCTTGTCCTATTGATAAATCTGTAATAATTTTGTTCAGTTCATAATTACAGGAGAGATAGTCTAAATCATGTTGCAATTTCTCGATTTTTGCATTAAGACTATCAACATGCTCAATCTTAGTTTCCAAAGAGTCTGCATTTTGCGCTGCTGCGTTCATTGAGATAATTGCAGCAAGAAAAAGTAAAAGAATGTGTTTCATAACATACCATATTTAATTATCACAAAAGTAGTAATAATATTTTAATATATCGCTATATGTTATTATTTACACATCCTTTAAAACATGGTTCCCCCACACCTTATCATCGAAAATATCCGACAAGATGCCTTGATATTGACAAGGTCTGTTTTATAGCTTGCACCATAAAACACAGAACTTCGTCCTGTGCCTTACGACTACCAAGCACAAACCTTGTCGATTTACTGCTTTAGGAAAGCATCGGCAATTATGCCGATAAATTCTTTACCGAGGTTATCTGCAAAGAACTCTTTTATATTCATCACAGAGGCATAGTATTTGCGAGAGAACCAACGGCGGCACGGTGATGTTGATTGTCTGCATAAAAAATGTGGTTACTTTACCGCAAAGGTAGAGTAACCACATTATGGGGTAAAAGACAATAGGATTGTCCATTTGAACCCTATTTCTATAAAAAACAATAACCCTGAAGTATGCTTTTCAGCAGGGACAGCAGGGTCTTACGGCACAAAGATAAGAACAAGTTTGAAATAAACAAAGAAATATTACTACTTTTATTTATTCCATACTCAAAATTAACCTTTTTAGCATTATCTTTGTCATCGTTAAGAATATTAGGAACAGCAATAATGAAATACGAAGAATTAGTATCTATATTATCACAAGCACGAATAGGCAAATATTTTCGTGTTGCAAAAGGTAATAAACAAAGGACTTTACAACTATATCATCATAACCTTAAGTTAAGCCAACGTTTATTCGGTGTTATTGGAATGTTTGAAATAGCACTGCGAAATGCAATACACAATCACTATTCACAACAATTCAATGACAAAGATTGGATAGTAAACTCAACTGCACCCGGAAAGCTGCTCGCTTATGATGCTAAAGAAATTGCAGAAGCACAGAATGAATACATCAAAAAAGGCATATACAGTGCAGACAAGATGGTTGCCACCTTTAATTTTGGATTTTGGACTTACCTCTTCACAAAAAACAATTATAGGATAGGCGGTAAAACGCTATTGCAGATATTCCCTAATAAGAAAAAAGGTCTAACGCAGAAAGATGTATATAATGACCTTTGTGCCATACGAGAACTACGCAACCGTATAGCACATCACGAACCAATCTGTTTTGATAAATCTAAGAATTTAAGTACCCAATATGTTGTAAAACACTATGATTTAATCAAGACATATTTTACCTATATGGGATATGACGCGAATAAATTACTGAAAATTGTAGAAAAGCCAGATAGCGTAATCAAAGAAATAGATAAATTATAA
>JAZRMQ010000026.1:0-94995 GCA_045647745.1 Bacteroidaceae bacterium
AGTGAGATAAAAAGGTTTAAATACAAGGCTTGCGACGCCGGATAAACCGCAGTTTACTTTGCGTAAATGAGGATTTAGACGGCTAGCGTAACGCAGTAGTTAGCCTTTTTAATCACTTATTTTACAAGCACCTTTTTACCATTTACAATATAAATACCGGGAGCTGTGATAGTCTCAACACGGCGGCCGGTGAGGTCGTAGATAGCCTTAACCTCGTTCTCAACCTCTACATTCTCAACGCCTGTTGTGCCCTCGTAACGGAGGCTGAAAGATTTGATACCCTCTGCACCTGCAGGCATTGGCAAGTATGCCTTGTTAGCGTTGTTGAGGAATGCGCCATCAGTCAATGCGGCCTTACCGAAACCAACCTTGGTAGGTTCACCCGCCTCGTTGATGTAACCAAGAACATATGCAGCCGTTGTTATATTCATGTTTACAGTTGTTCCCTCGAGCTTATTTTCACTCCAATCTGCAGTAGTAGAGCTGATGATGCTGAGTGTTGTAACACCGTTGCCGGCAAGGATAGCACCCTCGTTTGCGGCTATCTCAGACATTTCTGTCAATGTTGCAGAGGTCTCACTTGTCGCAGTTACTGCGTATGCTTTAGTGTCCTCTCCCTCCTTAACCTTGACTGCAAAAGGCAAGTAAACCGATGCATAATTATTTACTGTAATTTCGACATCTTTAGCTTCAATAATATACCAAGCAGAAGCAGAGTTTGCGCCACTTTCCCATCCTGCACAAGCATAAGGAACACTTTCTGTTGGATGGTTCTCTGCGAAAAGACTGTGTTTAGCATCATTGCTCTCACTATTATGCAATTCCCACTGCATATTGCCATAATGTCTCAAATCCAATTTACAAGCATTTTCCTTAACAACAATTCCTGAACGATAGGTACCGGCACCAATCTTGTTAAGATAACCATCAGCATTCATATTCTTCAAATAGAACTTACCATTGCCGGCATCCTCGAATTTGAAAATCTGATTGATATTTGAATTATCGGCAGGAGATGTTACAAGGTTTGATGAACCGTTGAATGAGAGTGTTTTATATGATGTGTCACCGCGGTTGTCTGTTTTTGGAGCAACACAGACAATGCGATAGTATGCATCTGTACTAAGTTCCAACACTGAAACACTTGCATCAAATGCGACCATTTCTTCATAAGTATCAATAGCCTCAATCTGCTCTCTAGCACTCTCAGGATAACCACCTACATAGCCAAGCTTTGCAAGTTTCTCTTCCTTCCATGAAGCTATTTTTTGCAGTGCAATTTTTGCTTCAGCAGCAGCTATTTGTGTCGCATAAGTAGTTGTACCATTACTTACAACATTAAATGTAAGCAAACAACCACCATCATTGGCGTTATTAGTTTCCCATTTCACCTGGTTGGGAGCAGTTGTACCGCAACCCATAGACAAGTAGCGTGTACCGGTACCTGAACCTACATGGATATATTCTACACTATTGACAGTGTGTTTTGCAAAGTTAAGAGCGTATGGCTCGCCAAAAAAGATATCAGCGTTAGTTTCGTTGTCATATACAAACTCAGCTTTACCGATGTTGTACAAATATGTTACACCATCAACATTCTTTACATACCAGAACTTACCGTTTTCAACAATAGATGTACAACTATTATCTGTGTAATTACTCCAAGAAATCTCTGTCAATACAGGGCGGTTATAGTCATTGCTTGCGGCCAAATATCCACGTTTACCGTTTTCATCAGCCTGAATAGTGTAAACACCATCAGCAACAATTAAAAAAGGATCGGGAACCTCTATAAAGCCCCACTTGGGAGCATCCGCAGTGGCAGCAGTCAAATTAGCAGCTTCGCGTGTATAATCCGGTTGGTTGTTATATAAATATCTACCACCATTTTTAATATAATAGCGCCCGTTATCAGCTTCCTCTATGGTTGTTTCTGTTGCAGCGTCTACCAAGGTAATCTGACCTCCGCTAGTTCCAATGTATTTTCCCGTAAGGACTTCTTTTATACCAATTTCAAGAATTTGATAAATACCAGCACTGCTCTCATCGGCTGCAACATCTATACCTCCGTTTTCGACTACAGATGTAAGCCAAGGATTTGTAGAGTGAGTACCCTTAATCTTGTAAAATTTGCCAACCTGTGGCTCACTGAATGTCTGCGCCATTGCACCCACTGTAAGGAACAACGACATCAAAAATAAAGTAAATTTTCTCATAAAGTTTTTTAGTTTATTTAAAAAAAGTTTGGTTAATGCATACTTCGGTACAAATGTAAGCAGAAGTCTGCTTTTTACCCCCCCTATTTTGTTAAATAATGTTAAAATATAAAAATCGTCAACTATAACACACTCCACTCTTTGTTTACATAAAAGCAGCAGAGCTACTTAAAACAGTAACAAAAAAACGTGGACAACTTTGCATTATCCACTGATGAGGTCTTGGCGTTACCCGGAAGATAGATAAGCAAGTTGTCCACGCTGTATAGAGCGCGGACATCAACTTTGCCACTATTCTTCCATTTGATTTAACCGCCAAGTTTGACAAGGCCGGAGCCCTGCCGGGGCAAAATGCCCCCATCAGATAGGATAGTAAAGTTAATGCGCTATGTTTTAATATGTCATAACCCCATAGGGGTTACGCTCACAAAAATAGTTATTTTTTTAGAAATACACACAAAAATTATCAAAAAAAAATTAAGCAAACGCCCGAGGAAGGGCCGGTGAGATATTGTTTTTGTCACACTCTTTTGTTACTTTTGCCGGCAAACAACAGGCGCTATTTGCCACTAAACCAAAAAAGAAATGACACTACTTGAAGGAAAGACAGCTCTTGTCACAGGAGCTACACGAGGTATAGGCCGCGCTATTGCGGTGAAATTTGCACAGCAAGGGGCGAACGTAGCGTTCACCTATCGCCAGATAAACAGCAATGCCGAGGAACTTATCAAAGAGATTGAGGCGCTTGGTGTAAAGTGTAAGGGATATGCAGCCGACGCAGCCGACTATGCAGCAACAGAAGCTGTTGTAAAGGAGGTGGTTGCCGATTTTGGACGCATCGACGTGCTTGTGAACAACGCCGGCATAACAAAAGACGGGCTTATCCTGCGAATGACCGAGGAGCAGTGGGACGCTGTGATAACCACCAATCTCAAATCGGCGTTTAATTTCACTCGCGCCGTTGTACCTGTGATGGCAAAGCAACGCGTGGGAAGCATTATAAATATGTCGTCGGTGGTTGGCGAGAACGGCAACGCTGGACAGTGTAACTACTCGGCATCAAAGGCGGGCCTTATAGGCCTTGCAAAATCAATAGCCAAGGAGATGGGCCCAAGAGGCATCAGATGCAATTGTATTGCTCCGGGCTTTATTGTCACCGATATGACCTCGGCAATTCCAGAGGAGATGCGCGCCGAATGGGCAAAGACTATCCCCTTGCGCCGTGCCGGAACGCCCGAGGATGTTGCCAATGTTGCACTATTCCTTGCCAGTGATATGTCGGCTTATGTGAGTGGTCAGGTCATCAATTGCTGCGGTGCAATGAGTTGCTGATATTTTCATTAAATACGCAATCTTCGGGTGGGTGCAATAGTTATGTGCACCCACCCGAAGATATTTTTACTACACAGAGCCTATGACTGTGTGCAAAAAAAGCAGTGCTTTCCCATTCTTATTTACCTATATTTCAACAAGTTGTAGAAATATAATCACATAAAAAATTTTGAAACATAGTTACGACACCTTACTTTTGCTCAAAATTTTCAATGCTTTACAGCATTTTAAGGACACAAGCTCCGCTAAAAGGGTAGCCCCTAAAGTATAGACACACTACACCATACTATAACAATCGGCAATATGATTCACATTGGAAATATCATAAAAAAGCAGTTCGATGCTCAAGAAGGCTCAGTGTCTTGGTTCGCAAAGCAGTTGTGTTGCGACAGAACTAATGTTTATAGCATCTTCAAACGAGAAAGTATTGACACCGCATTGCTCGAAAAAATCTCTATTATACTAAAACACGACTTTTTCAAGTATTATAGCAAGAGTATAAACATAAACGACAAATAAAAACCACGACAAAACTCAAAAGGTGAGGTGAGCTGTTAATTCACCGCCTCGCCCCGAGGGAAACGGAAATCTCTGCCCGGTTCCCTCTTTTTTTTGCTTTTATCTCTATCCGTTGCTATTGTTTACAAAAAATCTCCTCCACTATAACAGCAGAGGAGATTTTTGTAAATATTGAATTATCTGTAACGAACAAATTCGGCACGATAATCACCACTCCTAAGCACCATTCTATCGTCATAAATACTAACGCTTAGCGAATAGATATCATCGGTGAAGTTGGATTTTAATTTCAATTGCCCGTAGCTAATGTAATAGGTTCCTGCATCAACCTCGTAGATATAATCGCCGGCAATGTTATCATAGATATAACGATAGGTCCAACGACCGGTGGGGTCAAAATCGTAGACCTCTTCTTCAAAGACTGTCGCATCTTCATAAACACTGCTCCAAGAACCAATAATTTCATCCTCCACTGCATAGAAACCGCCACTCTCGCACGATGTTAGCCCCAACGTAAACAATAAAAGAAATAAAATATTTTTAAATATCTTTTTCATAGTATTCATAGTAAACAACTTGAGTACAAAGAAAATAAAAAAGATTTAAAATATCAAAAAAAGCAGTAAACCATTAATGATTATATAAAAAACATTGCGCGTTGTGGCAAGCCACAACGCGCAATGCTGTTATAGTCTTTGGGAAGTTATTACATCATACCGCCCATACCGCCCATTCCGGGGGCGCCCATAGGCATCTCGGGCTTATCCTCTTTTTTCTCAACAATAACACACTCTGTTGTGAGGAACATTCCGGCGATTGAAGCCGCATTCTCAAGAGCAACGCGTGTTACCTTTGCAGGGTCAACAACGCCGGCTGCAAAAAGGTTCTCATAAACATCGGCACGAGCATTGTAACCAAAATCGCCCTTGCCCTCGCGAACCTTCTGAACAATAACGGCACCCTCTTTGCCTGCATTTGCAACAATCTGGCGCAAAGGCTCCTCGATAGCACGTTTTACAATTGCAACACCTGTCTTTTCGTCCTCGTTTACGGTTGTGATACCCTCGAGACTATCGATAGAACGAATGTAGGCAACGCCTCCACCGGGGACAATGCCCTCTTCGATAGCTGCACGTGTAGCACAAAGAGCATCGTCTACACGGTCCTTCTTCTCTTTCATCTCAACCTCGGAAGCAGCACCAACGTAGAGAACAGCAACGCCACCGGCCAATTTGCCCAGACGCTCTTGAAGCTTCTCCTTGTCGTAGTCGCTCTTTGTTGTGGCAATCTGTGCCTTAATCTGTGCAACACGTGCCTCAATAGCCTCTTTATTGCCGTTACCATCAACAATGGTTGTATTATCTTTGCTTACTGTGATTTTACCACAAGTACCCAACATCTCAAGAGTTGCCTGCTCGAGCTTGATACCCTTCTCCTCGCTGATTACGATACCACCGGTGAGTGTTGCAATATCCTCGAGCATATCCTTGCGACGGTCGCCAAAGCCCGGAGCCTTTACTGCACAAATCTTCAATTGTGTGCGCAGACGGTTCACAACCAAAGTTGTGAGTGCCTCGCTCTCAACATCCTCGGCAATGATGAGCAAAGGACGGCCTGTCTGAACAGCGGGCTCCAAGATTGGGAGCATATCCTTGAGGTTGGTTATCTTCTTGTCGTAGATGAGAATATATGGGTTCTCCATCTGGCACTCCATCTTCTCGGTGTCGGTGATAAAATATGCCGAGAGGTAACCACGGTCGAACTGCATACCCTCGACAACACCAATTGTTGTGTCGCGGCTCTTTGCTTCCTCGATTGTGATTACACCATCTTTTGACACCTTGCGCATAGCGTCGGCAATGAGTTTACCAATCTCGGCGTCATTATTTGCCGAGATTGAAGCAACCTGCTCAATCTTGTCGTAATCGTTACCAACCTCTTCGCTCTGCTCTTTGATTGAAGCAACGACCTTTGTCACAGCCTTGTCGATACCGCGTTTAAGATCCATTGGGTTGGCACCGGCTGTAACGTTGCGCAAGCCCTCGGTGATGATTGCCTGTGCAAGCAATGTTGCTGTTGTTGTGCCGTCACCGGCATCGTCGTTTGTCTTTGCTGCAACCGACTTTACGAGCTGCGCGCCGGTGTTCATATAAGCATCGGCAAGCTCAATCTCTTTTGCCACTGACACACCATCTTTTGTGATGTGAGGCGCACCAAACTTCTTCTCGATGATTACGTTGCGACCTTTGGGGCCGAGTGTAACTTTTACTGCATTTGCGAGTTCATCGACACCCTTTTTCAACTGGTCGCGAGCATCCATATTGAACAATATCTCTTTTGCCATCTTTCTTATAATTTAGTCTTTAAACAATTATCCCAAAATCGCAAGCACGTCGCTCTGGCGCATAATGAGATATTTTTCACCTTCAAATTCAATCTCTGTTCCGGCATATTTGCCATAGAGAACTTGGTCGCCTACCGCAATCACCATCTCCTCCTCTTTTGTACCGTTGCCAACTGCAACTACCTTACCCTGCAAAGGTTTCTCCTTTGCTGTATCGGGGATAATAATTCCACCAATAGTCTTTTCCTCTGCAGGCTGAGGCAAAATAAGCACTCTGTCTGCCAATGGTTTAATATTCATAATCTGTTACTTTTTATTATTATTTTTTGTTATTGTATTTGTCGGTAACCTCCAAAGGTTATATAACCAAAAATGTGCCAAAAATGTTCACGGCGCAAAAATATTACAAAAAGGCAAAGGTTTACCCAGTCACAAATGAAGAATGTGACAAATTGGCAGTCTCCTCTATCGCACCGTCAAATATTAAGCGTTCATTATAAGATAGGTTGTATAAGCAACGTATCCTGCAACAAGCAAAGCACCCTCGAAGCGGGTAATTACCGCCTTGCCACCAAAGCGAGCGACAACATAAATGAGCAGTGACGATGCCAACAGCACATAGTAATCGACAAAGCTGAAGCCATCGAGTGCTATTGGTGTAATGGTTGCGCTGACACCCAAGATGAAGAAAATATTCAATATATTGCTGCCAAGCACATTACCAAGCGCAATGCCCACATTGCCTTTGCGCGCTGCATTTACCGACACAGCAAGCTCGGGCAATGAGCTGCCGGCCGAAACGATGGTGATACCAATCACTGCCTCGGAGAGACCAAGCGCACGAGCCACCTCTGTTGCGCCGTCAACGAAAATATTTCCACCAAAGATTAGCGCTGCAAGACCTGCAACTATAAAAAGCACCACCTTCATAACAGGAAGCACCTCGCCGGGTTCTTCGGCGCCATCGCCGCTGATGGAGAATGTATAGCGCACGAACACTGCCAAGAAACAGAGCAACAACAAACCGCCGTAACGTGTTATCTCCTCGCCCGGAGCACCGCCCACAAGCATACTGCCCGACACAAGCAACAACGCCACCGACGCCAACAAGTTAAAAGGTATCTCGCGCGTGAGCATCCTTGCATTAAACCTGATGGGAGCAATAAGTGCAGCTACACCAAGAATAAACATTCCGTTAAAGATGTTACTACCAATGATATTTCCCAAAGCCAAGCCCGGGCTACCCTTCAACGCCGAACCGGTACTGATTACAAGCTCGGGCAACGATGTTCCTATGGCAACAATTGTGAGACCAATCACAAGTTCGCTGATATTAAAGCGACGCGCAAGAGCCGAAGCTCCCTTTGTGAGCCAATCGGCTCCCAAAATAACGAGCACAATACCCGCCACAAAACTCAATATTGACAACAACATTTTTATATTTTTTAGTGAATATTTTTAATAATTGCGCGAAGATAATAAAAAAAATCACCATCACTGCGAAAAACAGAGACATTTGTTTTTAAAGCACAGTAAATATGAGATAACAAAAGCAAGAGTTGTTTTTTACATTTTTTACCATTACCTTTGCAGCAGATTTCAATTACGGGGTGCCCAAATTGTCTGCAATTGCAGCACAGAGGCTGAGATCATACCCAAGAACCTGATCCGGGTAATGCCGGCGTAGGAAAACGAGCTAAAAGCGAAGTTTCTACAACATTGGCAGCGAAGGTCACAGGTTGCACCGACGAAGGTGGTGCCCTGTGGGTCGCGAAAAGACAATGTTGTCAAAGCAAAAAGGAAGAATAGACCTTTCAGCTCTAGGAAAAATCCCCATTTTCCGTTTAACCCGGAGTTTGGAGGATTTATTTTTTTCTCCTGCTCCAACAAAATTGAGATTGCAATGAAAAGAAAAACATTGCGCTGTTGTCTGACGATAGCAGCACTGCCCTCTTTGCTTTTTGCACAGGAGGCCGGGAGTGATAGCTTGCAAACGCATTTGCAAGAGGTTGAGATAACTGCAACACGTGCGACAGAGCTGACGCCCATCGCACACACCAACATTGGAAAGGAGCAGTTGTCAAAAATGAACACAGGTGTCGATTTTCCCTATCTTTTAACAGCGACACCAAGCGTGGTAGCCACCAGCGATGCAGGAACAGGCATCGGCTACACCAGTTTACGAATACGTGGCACCGATGGCACAAGAATTAATGTTACAGCAAACGGAATTCCCGTAAACGACGCCGAGAGCCACAATGTCTTTTGGGTGAACCTCCCCGATATTGCCTCATCGGTAAAAGACGTTCAGATACAGCGCGGAGCAGGAACATCGACAAACGGCGCCGGCTCCTTTGGTGCCAGTATAAACCTAAAAACCGACGTATTTAACACACAGCCTTATGCAAGGTTCAGCGCTTCATACGGCTCATTCAACACCCACAAGGCTACGCTCAGCGCAGGAACAGGCATCTTGCACAATCATTGGAGCGTCGACGCACGCCTTTCAACCATTGGCAGCGACGGCTACATTGAACGCGCCAGCACAAAGCTGGGTTCGTTCTATCTGCAGGGAGCCTACTATAACAATAGCACAAGCGTGCGATTGATTGCCTTTGGTGGCGAAGAACAGACCTATCACGCGTGGAATTATGCCAGCAAAGAGGAGATGGAGCTCTACGGCCGACGCTACAACAGTTGCGGATATATGTTCACCGACAGCACGGGAACAGCACACTACTACGACGAGCAGACCGACAACTACACCCAGCTGAACACACAATTGCTCGTCGACCACAGCTTCACCGATGAGCTACAAATGAGCATCGGATTACACTACACAAAAGGCGACGGCTACTATCAGGAGTATAAAGACAACCGCAAGCTCAAGGAGTATGCCCTGCAGCCGTTCTTTGTTGACGGAGCAGAGGTGAAAAAGAGCGACCTTGTGCGCAAGAAGGCGATGGACAACCATTTTGGCGGTGCTGTATTTTCAGTCACATATAAAAACGAAAAAATAACAGCTATTGCCGGTGGTGGAGCCAACCGATACTACGGCGACCACTTTGGGCAGGTGCTGTGGGTAAAGAATTACAGCGGCGAGCTGCTGCCCAACCACGAATATTATCGCAACAACGGCACAAAGGACGACGCAAACATCTACACTCGTGCCGACTACCGCCCGATAGAGAGCATAAACATCTATGCCGACCTGCAGTACCGCCATATTGCCTACCGCATCAATGGCTGCAACGACAAATGGAACGATGCAACCGACAGCAAACAGCAACTGAACATCAATGAGGTGTTTAACTTTTTCAATCCCAAGGCTGGAGTATCGTGGTTACCCAACCGAAGCAACAGATTGTTTGCTTCGGTTGGTGTTGCACACAAAGAGCCCACACGCAACAACTACACCGACGGCAAACTCTTTGAGCGCCCGACAGCCGAGCGCCTTATCGACTACGAGCTTGGCTACACCTTCACAAGCAAGCTCTTCAGCGCCGGCGCGAACATCTATTTTATGGATTACAAGGACCAGTTGGTGCTCACCGGCGAGCTGAACGAGATTGGCGAGCCGCTGGCAACAAATATCCCAAGCAGCTACCGCGCGGGCATTGAGCTGACAGCCGGTGTAAAATTGCCTTGCGGCTTTGGCTGGAACGCCAATGCCACATTCAGCCGCAATAGGATAAAGGATTTCACCGAGGTGCTGTACGATGACTACACATACGAAAAATGGGAGATACACCACAGCGGAACGCCAATAGCATTCTCGCCCGATATTGTCGCGAACAACACCTTTTCATACGAGTGGCGCGGCATTGAGGCTGCATTGCAATCACAATATGTCGGCAAGCAGTATATGAGCAATTATGGCATTGAAGAGCACACGCTCGATGCCTATTTTGTGACAAATTTGAGATTGGCATACTCATTCAAGCTGAAAGGGGTGAAGAAAATCACCATTGGAGCAACTATATACAATCTCTTCAACGAGGAGTATGAGAATAACGGATACGCCGGCAGTGGGTATTATACCGACGACGAGGGCAAACGCCACCGCTACAACTACGCCGGTTACGCTGCCCAAGCAGGAATTAATGCCATAGGACAGATAAATATAGAACTTTAATAAAGAGAAGATGGAGCAATATCTTGAAATTCTTGGAGTAATCACAGGGCTTATATATTTGTGGCTTGAGTATAATGCAAGCATCTATTTGTGGATTGTGGGAATAATTATGCCGGCCATATATATATTCATATACCACAATGCCGGGCTGTATGCCGATTTTGCCATAAATATTTACTACCTTGTGATAGCTGTTTATGGTTGGGTTGCGTGGAAAACAGGCTTTACGTTTTTTGGCAGCAAAAAGCAGAAAAAAGAGTTACAGATAAGCCACGCGCCATTCAGCGCGTGGGTAAAAGCCGGCGCTGCATATATGGCAGCACAGCTGTTCATTGCTTTTATATTGATAAACTACACCGACAGCAGCGTTCCTTGGAGCGATGCGTTCACCACAGCACTGAGCATCGTTGGAATGTGGATGCTTGCACGTAAATACATTGAGCAATGGTGGGTGTGGTGCGTGGTAGACGTTGCAAGCTGCGCCCTTTACACCTACAAAGAGCTATATTTCACAGCAATACTATATGCCATTTATGCAATTATAGCTATCTTTGGGTATCTCAAATGGAAAAAACTGATGCAGAATGAAAAATAGAGTTTTTGATGCTGTCATTATAGCCGGGGGCGAATTCCCCACCGCTGCACAGCCGTTGGATATTTTGCAACAAGCGCCATACGTTGTGTGTTGCGACGGAGCTGCCGACAATTATATTGCCACCGGTAGAATTCCCGATGCCATTGTGGGCGATGGCGACTCCATAAGCAGTGAAAACCGCGAAAAGTATGCCCATCTGCTGCATATAATCAGCGAGCAAGAGAGCAACGACCAGACAAAGGCTGTGCGTTTCCTCCTAGAGAGGGGCAAGCGCCGCATTGCTATTGTCGGAGCAACCGGCAAGCGCGAGGACCACACAATAGGAAATATCAGCCTGCTTATAGAGTATGCTCGTGCAGGTTGCAGCGTCTGCTCGTTTACCGACTACGGATATTTCATTCCTTGCAGTGGCACGACAACCCACGAATGCCGCAAAGGGCAACAAATATCTATATTTAGCATTACAGCAAAGAATTTCGGTGCACAAGGATTGCTCTACCCAATATACGACTTTAATAATTGGTGGCAAGGAACGCTCAACGAATGTGCAGGCGAGGAGTTTACCATCAATGCTCAAGGAGAGTATCTGCTGTTTTTGAACTATTGATTAGCAAACGGCATAACATAAGACAGACGGCACTTCGCAATCGAAGTGCCGTCTGTCTTATTATTTTGTCACCATTTTATCTCAACAACACTTTTCTGCCATTGACAATATAGACGCCCTTTCCGGGATTTTTCACTCTTCTCCCGGTGAGGTCATAGATAATATTCACATTTTCATTATCACCTTTGACACCCTCGATTCCGGCTGCTGTATCCACTACATCTATGCGAAAAAGGTTGCTGTAGTTGGAATTATATCCCTCGGTAGCCGAATAGGCATCAAATTTACCCGATGTAAGAATGATTATAGAGCCATCGTTCCCATTTGCTCTTTTGCTCACAATGTAATATCTATCGGCAACAGACCCTTGATTAATATTCCAATCGCAATAGGTGGCATTGTAATCTGCAAGCGTTCCGCTATTGTTGTTATAGCCATAGCCAGCACCATCGCGCCAAATCATATAAAGCTGTGCCTCCTCATTAAAAAAACTATATTTGCCGCTAGCCTCCTTCTTGCAAAGAAAATGCGCTGCTGCGCCAACCTCCCCGGCCGAAGAGGTGCTTATATCAAGAACGTTATTATCATTAATATATAGCACGCGCTCGGTACCCGACTGCTGCACATTGGTAAAGGTTAGAACCTTGCCATCCCACTTATCAGCAGGCTTCAACCCTGCAAATACGGCATAGACAGCATCCAGCTCGGCCGGAGTGGGTTGCTCGCTCAAAGCTGCAAGCGCTGCATCAAGTGCGCTCTTATCGGCAGCCGGCATCCCTGCCTCATCGGCCAATGCATTGAAATAGCTACGCACAAATGCGCGTCGGTCGACATTGCGTTTGATGCTGTATGCACCATTTGTAATGTATTCCAGTTCGTATGCAACGTAGATATTATCGAAGCCATCGAAATTGTGCTGTCCGGCACCTGTTGGAAAACTGGTAGAAACAGGGTTATCACGCTTTCCAAAGCCTGTAAGTGTCTCTTCGTAGATAAAACCAATGCGGTCGTCGGCTTGCAGGTCCATTGAGCTATATGCCGACGATGTATTTGTTACTTGGAAAAAGCCATTCCATCCACTGGCAAAATTAGCGACAGTGTTCAGGTCGGCAAGGTCGGTAAGTTCCTTGTAGAAGATGCCGACATTTGTACGGCCACCACCTGTGGGCAGCGACTGAAGCGCAAGATACATCTCTTTGTTATCGCTATTGCGCTGCACGGGAACAACCAGTATCTCGCCATTGGTTGAATTTCCGCCGGGAGTAAGACCCGAGCCCTCAAATGTGCTCTTTACATCGGTGCTCCACGCGCCCTCGCCTGTGAGAGTGTTGCTATAGGTGTAGATATTGTATATACGACCACCACCTACACGGCTTGAGAGAATTACGCGGCCATCGGGCAGCTCCTCACATTTTGGTTCGTCACCGCCGGGAGCAGGAAGCGCCGAAGCACCACCAAGAGCGTGCCAAGTGCGACCAAAATCATCGGAATAGATTACGCGATTACCATTGGGGCGCGCGCACATTGCCGCATACAGACGATAGTAATTGTTTTTTTTCACAATGCGACTCTGGAATATTTTGCCACCACCGACAAAGGCTGCCTGTATGGGATTTCCTGAATCGAAAAGGCTATAAATACCCTCGGTCACATCAACCGGTTCACCCCAAGTCTCGCCATTGTCGCTACTGTGAATAGTTGCTACTAGGTTAGGATTCTGGCGTGTGGTATTTCCATTGGTATAAACAGTGCAACCGGCAACGGCTATAATAAGAACCTCGTTGCTTGTGCGGTCGGCCACAACAGCAGGGTCGCCAAAAGCTGTATCAAAATAGTTCTCTGTTGCCGATGTACGACCAGTACCAACAGCAACCTCAATCTTTTCGCTCCAAGTAGCTCCGTGGTCATCGCTTATACGGCAAACAACATCTACCTGACCAAAACCCGGGTCGGTACCACACACAAGGCGCGCTGCTGTCGTTATCAGGCGACCGTTGCTTGCTGTTGTTATACCGGGAATACGATAGGGAGGAATTATGCCATCACCGTTGCTGGTGTTGTACAAATCCTGTTTCACCGGAGCTGCAAGAGTTTCTATATTCTTCAGTTTTATAGTTGTTCCATCTATCTCAATATCCGAGCCTTTAAGAACGTTGCCAACAACACCGGCCGATAATTGAGATTTATTGATAGCTGTTGTTGTGATAAAGAAACCTCCGTTGAACGCATTTTCAACTGTTGTGCCATTGTTATAAGCAACGTAAGCATCGGGATTACCCTCAACTACCACCTCGTAAATATTTTTACCTTCAACATCAACGGGCTCAAAGCGCCATTGATTGTCGCTAGCCTCGGGGTGACCACTCCACGTTGTGAGGTAAGGTACACCACTAATGGAGAAATGAGCGTCGCCATTGGTGCAGTTTAGCGCCTCGTTGAAATAGTAGTAGCGAAACTCGCCAACGTCAACTGTCGAACCAATGGTTAGTTCGGTAAATGACCCAACGATTGAGCCGCCCCAATTTGCACCTGCAACGATGGGATTGCCATCGCCGTTCTTTATTCCTAGCTTGCCATTATCTTTAACCTCAATGCGCCACACACCATTATTTGTGTTGACCACAGTATTTGACTGTAAAGTAATTTTCAAACTATTACCACTATGTAGAGCATTATTGTAAAGATGCTCGAAGCGGCTTGCATCCTTGCCCACCAAGTGATAATAGCCGGTTGTCACATCCTTTGCCACAGGCACTTCTACCTCTAGCCCATTGAGAAAAGCCTCAAGGTCGTCAACAACAGCAGCACACTCCGCGCCGGCAATAGTGCCCACGAAACGGCCTAAAAGAACATTCAGTGTAGCGAGTTTATCTGCATCGTTTTTATACTCCTCGCGGAGAATTTGAATTTTCTCATACTGATGAATACCCTCGATAAGACGCTCAAAGCGAATGCTTGAACGGCCACCGGGATAGTAGCAGTATGTATCGCCCGAACCGAATTTGCGATAACGGCTGTCGGTGAGTGGGTCCTCGTCCCAGTTGCACCAAGCCCAGTGCAAATAACCATCGAGGTTCATTTTTGCGGCATAGATGGGCAAGAAGGCAGCCTCGGCAGGGTAAGAATTTGTATAGATATTTGGCTCACTATTCGCACAACTTGTGTAGAATGTGGTAATTTGGTTCTTTGACTTGCGGCTGGCAAGTTGCGCTGCAGTAAAAAGGTGCTCCTGACCAAGCTGCACGCACTTATCGTGAAGAATATCACAGAGTGAATTATGATAGTTGCCCGCTAACGCCATCTTGAAGCCAAGCTCGTTTGCAATTTCGTATGCTTTCAGCATAGCAGCCTCGCCGCGCTCATCGACAGCAATGATTGTTTTCTCGAACCATTCTTTTTGCTGCAAATGTGCCTTGAAGGCCGTCAGGAAATTTGTCCAAAGGTCGCGATATTCAGTAGATGAATATGTTGTAGAGAGAGTCTTGTAGCTGTTTGAAGCCTCATCAAAGTAACGGAAGCTCATATCCCAAGGCAACATACTAAAGCAGTTAATCTGCTTGTTAATGCCATACTCGGCACAAAGCTCTACATATTTGTCAAAAATTGTGTAGTCATAAGCCCAAGAGCCATCACTCTTCTTTGTTGTCTGCACCATTGGATCAAAGAGGTCGTGTGTCTGTTCGCCCCAAGGTTCATAGAAGAGAATTGCGCTCACAACGCGCTGTCCGGCACGACCAAGAGCTGCAAGATAAGGGCGCAAAGCCTCAAAGTGCTCCTCGCTCCAGCGCTCTACCTGATGATAGCGGCTTATAGCATAGGGCTGCTGCCAAAAATCGAGGTGGAATTTTTGCTCGGCAACTGTGGGCAGCGAGTGGCTGTTCACATTTACCTTGAGTGTGAGGGTTTTCACAACATTGCCATCTTCATCAACGACCTCCAATGCTGTGGTATATTCGCCAGCCTCAATATCGCGTGGCACCTCAACGCTGCACCACACCGGACGTGTCTCCATCGCCGGCACCGAGTGAGGCTTATCTTGGTCAATGACATCGGCCACAAGCCAAGTGGGCAATGTGTGAGGATTATTACCGCAAGAGGTAAAATCATCGGTGATTACATAATTCACAAAACGCGCCCCGGCAGTGTTTATATCTGTACCATTGCCGTTTTTCTGCCACTCTGTCATACGCACTGAGAGCATACCCTGATTTTCCTTGCTATAAAGGAGTGCCTGAATATTTGCACGCTCACCCTTCCAAGCATATATTGTAGCAACATCTTTTTGTGTCACCTGAGGAACTTCGTGCAGCTTATAATGCACGTTGCGCGACGCCCAAGTAGCGTTTAAGCCATCAGGCAGTGCGTTCCAAGCCGCCTCATCGGGAATTGTACCCACGCGTGGCTCGGCATAAGTATCCAAGGGGTATGTATTCTCTGCCACCTCATCGGCAGCACCATTTATTTTAAGTGTCACATCAATGATTGAACCGCCATCGCTTATAAATTTTGCATAGTTACCCGATGGGTCGATGCAATTCCACATAATGGCATAACGCATACGATAGGTTGAGCCGTCCTCAAGCCCCTCGGGAACACGGAACGAACCGGGAGCAAGCACATTGCCGTTGTTTATCTTTATACTGGCACTGCTCCACCCTGAATTTCCATCGCCACCCTTGTCATAGAGCGACCAGCACACCAATTCATTGCCCTCGCCTTTTGTATATGGGCCATCGCCCTCAAGATTTACCTCGAACTGCTTGCTATTGTCCCAATCGACAAATACATAGCCGTGCATCCAGCTACCATTAATTGAGATAAGCGGTGTAACAGTCTCGCCGCTCTTAACCTCAAAGACTGTTGACGTTTTGTCAAAGTAGGCTGCACATTTGGGTGCCGCAGCAATATTGCTAAGCAACTGCTGAGGTGTTTGCGTTCCAACTATACCCACCGATTTTGGATAGTGCTCACCGTGAGTCACATTCACATCGGCACCATACTTTACGTAGTAGTCACCCTGCGCCTCGGCACTAACGCCAAAAGCGAGCGCCAACAGAGCCGAAAGAAAAATTGATTTCAAATTCATTGCTATTTATATTATTATTTTTTACGTCTTTGCCCAACACATTGCAAATTAACAAAAAAATATTGAATTTTAAAAGACCGTGGCGTTCTTTTAGGTAGAAAAAGAGTATTTTCAACAACCCTCAAAATATCGCTTATCAGAAATCAAAGGAGCTGCTTTTACACTCCAGCACTATACGCTCCTGAGTAAAAGGGTGCAAGAAAGAGATGTTTGATGCGTGCAACATAAGCCTTTCGCCCATTGTGCCATAAAGAGCATCACCCAAGATTGGACAATCGAGACCATCTTTGTGAGCCGCGTGAACGCGCAACTGATGAGTGCGACCGGTAACAGGCTCAAAGCGCACCACTGCGCACTGCTGCCCGGCGCGTTCCACACAGCCAACGACCTTGTAACGTGTCACAGCCGGCTTCCCAGAGATATAATCGACCTTTTGTCGTGGACGATTTTCATAATCGGCAGCAAGCGGCAGTTCTATCACTCCTTCACTCTTTTGTGGAACGCCATCGAGCAATGCAATATACTGCTTTTCAACCTCACGCTCCGCAAATTGCCGTTGTAACTCCTTATATGCCTCCATTGACTTTGCTGCTACCAAAAGCCCCGAGGTTGCCATATCGAGACGATGCACTACAAAGAGTTCATTGTTGCGAATATATTCATCACGCAACCATTGCTGCACCGACATTCCGCCCAGAACACCGGGCACCGAGAGCACGCCGGCCGGTTTTTCAACAACAACAATCGCATCATCTTCATAGAGAATATTCAGGCTGCTTATATCGCCGCCCTTTTCAAGAGCATTCTCCTCGACATCAAGCCCTTGAAGCATATAGCCCAAAATAGGCTCACACTTGCTTTTGCAAGCGCCATAAAAACAGCCATCGCGGCGCACCTCGCCCGATGGCGATGCTCCCACCCAAAATTCAGCCACAGCCAATGGTTTCAAAGAGTGCTGATAGGCATATTGCAGGAGCTTTGGTGCGGCACACTCCCCTGCTCCTGCCGGCGGAATTATCCCTGAATGTTCCGAAAATATTGCAAGCAGGCTCTTTTCGGTTCCTTTGCCATTGAGAACCTTAAACTGTTCAAACAGCCAACGTTGCAGGGTTGCCGAACGTTGTTTACGTTCCTCTTTCATCGCAGCTATCGACACTTTCAAAGGAGCTACCGTAGCTTCACTCTCGGCAATCTTCTGTTGCCATTTTGCTGTCAGACGTTTAAACTCGGCTTTTTGATACTGGCTCTCGCGCACCAAGGCTGCCTCATCATCGCCCGACAGCCCACCGGCTGCACGCAGCGCATCGCGCCGTTGCTTGCCGAGGCGCATTGCCTCACGCATAGCCGACAACTCCTGCTCCATCAAACTTTTCAAAGTTTCAACAGAGGCTAGAGCGGCTATATATTCCTCACCACTCTCAACCTCTCTGATTTTTTTATTCAATGCAGAGATTTCACTCTCTTCTTGCTTGAAATAGCCCTCTGGTGACTGAAAATCAAATACCGGAGGCACGAAGCCGGGCACTCTGTTACGCCCTGCAAGCAACCCCGAGAAGGCTGCGAGAAAACCAAGTCCGCCGCCACAATCCTGCACCACAAGAACACCAAACATTTTACCCTGTGCCGCATCTGCAGCAAGCACCTTGTCGTTTGAAATAAATGCGCGAACTTCATTAGCAGCCACGACACAAAGAGCGTGGGGTGAATAGTAAAAAGGGTTGTTGAAACGCCGCAGCGTTTCAACAACCGGAATATCTGTTTTAAAACGATGGAGCTGTGTCATCAATAACGATATTTCACATCTTTCTCCTTGTCAAAGCCGTTCGAGAATTCATTATTCTCGATTGTCACATTTGTCACGCGGTCGAAGAGGAAACGCCACTTATTCCAGTGGAAAGGCTTATAATCACTATTCTGCACCACTTTGTTACCACGGAACACCAATCCATCGAGCGACTTTGCATAAACAATTGGAGCATCAAATGTCTCAAAAACATTATTTTCAATCACGACACCATTGCCGTCACCGCCGTGGAAATATTTTGTCTGCGATGCGAGGTCGGGAATTTCGGGATAGATTGAAATCACGCCATTGGTAAACTGGAACATACTTGTGAGAGCATTCACAAAGCGGTTGTTGCGAATGAGCACATCGCGGCAGGCGCCAGTCTCGAACCAGCCGTTGCAATCGCCACATAGCAGAATTGCCGTGCCCGACGTATGGTCGAAAAGATTATTCTCGACAATCGTCTTTTTAGGAGTGCTGAACAACGCTCCGCGAGCACGATTGTTGCGAATGGTGTTACCGTTGAAAACAACCTCGGGGGTCCATTCAAGATTTTCAATGCCATACTTTCCATTTGCAATATCGGCTGGCAACGGCTTCTCGAACTTAATTCTGAACTCTTTGCAACCGGCAAGCTGCTCTTTATCGAAAGGAGCAATCTCTGCCACACGATTGCCCTCGGTTATCTCCATAACATCAGAGCGCACAAACTGCACGCTGTCGCCAGCACCACCCCAGTAAAATCCATAAGCCTGACCGTGCATATAACGACCCACCAGAGTATTATCGTCGAGGCGCTGAACAACGCGCAGATAAGTTCCGTGAACATTAATAGCATCGTCCATCATACCCTCGTAGAGGCCGTTGACAGACTCAATCTTGCCTTTACAGCCTGAAAAATGAGTTGCATCGGCTTGTGTGGTAAAATAGCGTTCACCATCGCGCAGAGCTACACAAAAGCCATCGAGAGTGATATTTTCGCTCATCTGAGCAAGCAAGCCCATTCCCTCGGCATAAAAAACGCAAGAGTTAAAAAGTTTTGTATCCTTGCACTGCGAAACAAAAATTCCCGGCGTTGGGCGCTGATAAGAGCGCATTGCAATGATTGTGCCCGGAGCAAGGCGAGCATCGTTCCACGGCGCACGAATAACGTGAGGCTCAAGCTCCTCAACCGCAGATGTACCCACGCCAATATCGCTTGTGGTATATACAATATGCTTGGTTGCGCCATCAAAGGCAATGCCCCAACCGGGGACAAATTCCCAATTACTGCCATAAACCACCAAGCGACCATTATCTATTCGATAGTTGGCATACGGCGCAATGCGGTACGTAATAAAACCATTCTCGGCATCATTCTCAAGCACCTCGACCTGTGTAATCTGGGGAACGCGAGTATCTACGCCGATATTTTCAAGTTTACAATTCTCACAATCGAGCATTGCAACGGGCAACATTCGGCCATTCATCATTAAATCGGCATAAGCCTTTTTCCCTCCCGAGCTACGCCCCTGAAGGGTAAAATTTTTCATTCCCTCGAGTGCTATTGCCACACGTTTGGGGTTATCCTGATCGTGATTGGAGATATAATACTCGCGCACATTAGCACTATCGGGGTAAAAGTCATACTCGCCACAATCGACCAACAACACTGCGGGGGTAACACCTTTACACTCCGATTTTATTGTTTCAAAAGCTGTAGCAAACTCTTTGGTCATATCTTCACCAGTACCGGGGACAATGCCAAAATCTGCGCCATAATAGTATTTAGGACTTGTGGCGCAAGAAAACAGGGAGAACGCCACTATGAGCAGAAATAAAATACGTGTTATTTTCATAATTCTGATTAAGACATTTTTGCGAAGATACAGCATTTTGACTTAATTATGGCAGATTTTAACAAAAAACTGCCATATATTGCAATTGCTTTTGAGTTGGCACGCTTTTTGCAAGATATTTAGTGAGATTTGCCAAATTTATCCCCTCTTATATATAAGGTTTTTGGCAAATTATCATTATCTTTGCAAATACGCATAATTTTTGAAAAATAAAAAAAATACAAATATGGGTTTTAACGAATTTATAAGTAAGCTTTTCGGCAACAAGGCGAGCCGTGACATGAAGGAAATTCAGCCTTGGGTTGAAAAAATCAAAGCCGAATATCCCAAGATTTCGGCACTGAGCAATGATGAGTTGCGCGCCGCATCGGCAGCACTGAAAGTTAAGATACAGAGCGCCGCAACCGAGGAGCGCACTAAAATCAATGCACTGAAGGCTGATATTGAAAATATCGAGCTCGAGAAACGCGAAGCTGTATTCGCACAGATTGACAAACTTGAGAAAGAGGCTCTTGAAAAGCTTGACAAGGCTCTTGACCTTGCACTTCCCGAGGCTTTTGCCATCGTAAAGGACAGCGCTCGCCGCTTTGCCGAGGAGAAAGACGTTGTTGTAACAGCCAACGATTTTGACCGCGAACTTGCATCAAAATTTGATTTTGTAACAATAGACGGCGACAAAGCCATATATCACAATCACTGGCAGGCCGGCGGCAACGACACTGTCTGGAATATGATTCACTACGATGTGCAGCTGTTTGGTGGCGTGGTACTGCACAAAGGAAAAATTGCCGAGATGGCAACCGGAGAGGGTAAAACACTTGTTGCTACGCTCCCGGTATTCCTCAATGCCCTCACCGGCAACGGTGTTCACGTCGTTACAGTGAACGACTACCTTGCAAAGCGCGACTCGGAGTGGATGGGTCCCCTTTATATGTTCCACGGCCTGAGCGTCGACTGCATCGACAAGCACCGCCCCAACTCAGACGAACGCCGAAAAGCATATATGGCCGACATTACTTTCGGTACAAACAACGAGTTCGGCTTCGACTATCTGCGCGACAATATGGCCACACAGCCCAGCGACCTTGTGCAGCGTATGCACAATTATGCGATTGTCGATGAGGTAGACTCTGTACTTATCGACGACGCACGTACACCGCTCATCATCTCGGGACCTGTTCCACGCAACACCGACCAGATGTTCGAGGAGTATCGTCCATTGGTGGAACGCCTTGTCGAGGCTCAGAAAAAGCTGGCGACACAATTCCTTGCCGAGGCAAGAACAAAAATATACTCGGATAACAAGGAAGAGGTCAACGAGGGTTACCTCTCACTCTTCCGCAGCCACAAGGCGCTCCCCAAGAACAAGGCGCTCATCAAGCTGCTCAGCGAGCCGGGCGTAAAGACCGGTATGCTCAAGACCGAGGAGATTTATCTGGAACAGAACAACAAGCGTATGCCCGAGGCCGTTGAGCCGCTATACTTTGTTATTGACGAAAAGCATAATACTGCCGACCTGACAGACAAAGGTATTGAGCTTATCACCGGCAACCTCACCGACCATAATTTCTTTGTATTGCCCGACATTGCATCAGAGCTTTCACAGCTTGAGAACGACAACACTTTGTCGAGCGAGGAGAAGATTGCCAAAAAGGAGGAGATGCTCACCAACTACTCTATAAAATCGGAGCGCATACACACTATCAACCAATTGCTCAAGGCTTATACGATGTTCGACCGCGACGTGGAGTACGTTGTATCAGAGGACGGACAGGTGAAGATTGTCGATGAGCAGACCGGACGTATTATGGAGGGTCGCCGCTACTCCGATGGCTTGCACCAAGCCATAGAGGCTAAGGAGCGCGTGAAGGTGGAGGCTGCAACACAGACTTTTGCAACCATCACCCTGCAAAATTATTTCCGTATGTATCACAAGCTATCGGGTATGACCGGTACTGCCGAGACTGAGGCTGGCGAATTTTGGGACATCTACAAGCTCGACGTGGTGGTTATACCAACCAACCGCCCCATCGCGCGCAAAGATATGAACGACCGCATCTACAAGACCAAGCGCGAGAAGTACAACGCTGTCATAGACGAGGTTGAGATGCTTGTCAAGGCCGGACGTCCGGTTCTTGTCGGTACTACATCTGTCGAAATTTCGGAATTGTTGAGCCGCCTGCTCACAATACGCAAAATACCTCACAACGTGCTCAATGCCAAGCTACACCAAAAGGAGGCTGATATTGTTGCAAAAGCCGGACTTTCGGGCACGGTAACCATTGCCACCAATATGGCCGGCCGTGGTACCGACATCAAGCTCAGCAAAGAGGTGCGCGATGCAGGAGGTTTGGCCATCATTGGTACCGAGCGTCACGAATCACGCCGTGTCGACCGCCAGTTGCGCGGTCGTGCCGGACGTCAGGGCGACCCGGGTTCATCTGTATTCTTCGTTTCGCTCGAAGATAACTTGATGCGCTTGTTCGGTTCGGAGCGTATATCAAGAACTCTCGACCGCCTTGGCTTCAAAGAGGGTGAAATGATTGAGCACTCAATGATTTCAAAATCAATTGAACGAGCACAGAAGAAGGTCGAGGAGAACAACTTTGGTATCCGTAAGCGCCTGCTCGAGTATGACGACGTAATGAACAAACAGCGTAACGTTGTATATACAAAGCGCCGTCACGCACTCATCGGCGAACGCATTGGAATGGATATTGTAAATATGTTGTGGGACCGTTGCTGCAATATCGCCGAGAATTTCACTTTCGAGGATGCAAAAATGGAGACCCTGCGACAGTTCTCTATCGAGATGCCAATCACAGAGGAGAGCAAATTCGACAAAATGGAGCCGGAGCTGAAGGCTGAGGCAATATTCGAGGCTGCGATGGCAGTATTCAAGCAACGCACAGAGCGTATGGCCGAGATTGCATTGCCATTCATCAACTTTGTCTACAAAGAGCACCCCGAGATGCACGACAAGAACATCTACGTTCCCGTCACCGACGGCCGCCACGTATACCAGATTCCTGTAAACGTAAAAGCCGCATACGAGTCACAAGGCAAGGAGGTTATCAAATGTTTTGAGAAATCAATACTCCTGCACACTATCGACAATGCTTGGAAAGAGAATTTGCGAGACCTTGACGAGCTAAAGCACTCGGTGCAAAATGCAAGCTACGAACAGAAAGACCCGCTGTTGATATTCAAGCTGGAGTCGGTTACACTGTTCGACAATATGGTTGGCAAAATCAACGACCAGACAGCGTCTATACTTATGCGCGGACAGATTCCGGTGCAGGAGAAAGAGCAGACAAACGTAAAGGTTGCTCCCGACCCAAGCCGTAACAGACCACAGCAAAAGTACAGCGAGTCAAAAGTTGACCTTAACGACCCCAACCAACAAGCAGCTGCACAACGCGACACACGCGAGAACGCCAAGCGCGAACCTATACGCGTTGAAAAGACAGTCGGTCGCAACGACCCCTGCCCTTGCGGAAGCGGAAAGAAATTCAAGAATTGCCACGGCAAAAATATTTAAGACAGAACAAACACAGTTAAGAATATGTCATTAAGCAGAGAAACACAAGAGATGCTGCAGAGTGCCATAACAAAAATGGCAAACAGATATATTTCTGCAGAAGAGAGCAAGGTTACCGATTTTCACATCAAGGTTAATGGGGAAAATGGAGAACTCACCATCTTCGACGATGATGACAACACCCTCGCGCGCGTACATATTAAAGAATGGGAGGGAGAGCACGATGAATCGGTATACGAAAAAGAACTGCAAGGCGAGCTGACAAAGATGCATCGAGAGGGAGCTTTCGACAGCCTCAACATTGTTAAGCCCTACTCTTTTGTACTCACCGACGAAGACAACCAATCCATTGTAGACCTGCTTATTATTGACGACGACACACTCATTCTCAGCCACGACCTTTTAGAAGGTTTTGACGAAGAGATGAATACCTTCCTAAAGAAATTGCTCGAAGAGTAATTTCTTTAGGAAGGTATCGACAAGCCGAGTAGCAATCGGTCGCACGAAGCGTGGATGAAATTCACGCCGGGCGGGATGCGAATAACGAGGCTTGTCAATAACAAAAACAAAAAGGTATCGACAAGCCGAGTAGCAACTAGTCGCACGAAGAGTGGATGAAATTCACGCCGGGCGGGATGCGAATAACGAGGCTTGTAGGCTCCAATATTTCAACAATCGTTCCTGCAAAAATTCGCAGGAACGATTGTTTTTATCACTTAACAAAACACCCCAATAACATTTAACTAATACAAATTTTCCATTATCGCCACACTATTTTCAAAGAAAGCCACAAAATAGTTAAATAATGAAAAATTTCCGCAATTAGATAGAAAACTTTTTGCAGCAATAAAGTTTTCGCAGTATCTTTGCACAATGAAATAATTTCGAATAGATAGTGAAAGAAAATTGCACAAAAAAAGAAATACACAAATTAATTGTCGAAACAGCTCACACGCTATTCATTGAACGAGGCATAAAAGACGTAAAGATGGACGACATTGCCTCTGAGCTATCCATCTCAAAGCGCACAATATACGAGCTATTCAACGACAAAGAACAACTTTTGCACAAAGTGCTGAAATTCCAAAATGAGAAGATGCACGAAAACGGCAAAGAGATAATACGCAACTCGTCACACGTTCTTGAAATTATTCTAAAATTATACAGCCTTCATTTTGAACTACTTAAAAAGGTTAACAACAAGTTTTTTGCCGAGCTGAGCAAATACCCCGAGATTTGCAAGGAGAAACAGAGTAAAGAGAAACAGAATATCAAAAAATTCACAGCGTGGATGGAGATGGGGCGACAACAAGGCCTGTTTCGCGAAGATGCCGATTTTGAAATTCTGACTTTTGTCCTTAAACGAGACCTCACAACAATCCTTGAGGTTAAAATGCAAACAGGACACACCGAGCTAAAGAAATACCCCCTCGACGAACTTGGCAGGAAATTAATACTATTTTACCTCAGAGGTATATCAACACCTAAGGGACAGAATTTTATCGAAGAGTATTTGAAAAAAAACGAAATATAATAGAATAGGTATGAATATGAAGATGCGATTAATGACATTTGCAGCGTTGCTGACTGCGTTCGCATTCACAGCAAACGCACAGGAGACTACTCCAACTATGCAGATTACACTCGACAAAGCTATCGAGCTTGCATTGAGCGACAACCCGACAATGAAGGTTGCCGAGAAAGAGATTGAATTGAAAGAGGTATCAAAATCCGAGGCTTGGCAGAACCTTTTGCCATCGGTGAGCCTTGACGGTGCAATCCAGTACAATATAAAGGTAGCCGGTATGAAAGTTGATATGGGTGACGGTGTTGTCAGAGAGCTCAAGATGGGTAAAGACGATTCAAACACTTGGAATGCAGCCCTTCAGGTAGCAATTCCACTCTATGCGCCAGCAGTCTACAAAGCTATGAGCTTGTCAAAGAGCGACCTTCAGCTTGCTGTTGAAAAGAGCCGCGGTTCAAAAATCGACCTCGTCAACCAAGTGACAAAGGCCTACTATCAGTTGATGCTGGCACAGGATTCATACGAGGTACTGAACGAGAACTACAAACTTGCTGCGACAAATTTTGACATTGTCAACAAAATGTATGAGCAGGGCCGAGTTAGCGAATACGACAAAATCAGCGCCGAGGTACAGAAAAACAATGCTTGGCCATCGGTTGTAAGTGGCAAGAATGGCGTTGAGCTTGCACAGTTGCAGTTGAAGGTTCTTATGGGAATTACCGCAGACGTTAAGTTCGTCATTGCAGACAACCTCAAGAACTACGAAGGCGAGATGAGCAATGCTCTGAAACAGGAGATTGACCTCAGCAACAACTCGTCTCTGAAACAGATTGACCTTCAGGGCGAGCTTTTGCACAAGCAGTTAAAGATGCTCCAAACATCGTTCCAACCGACACTTGCGCTCGTTGGCAGCTACCAGTATCAATCAATATCAAACCCCAACTGGAATATTGCAAAATACAACTGGAGCGACGCTGCAACAGTTACATTGTCACTCAGCATACCCCTCTATAAAGCTACAAATTTCACTAGCTTAAAGACTAATAAGATACAACAGTATCAACTTGCCGAGACAAGAATAAATACAGAACGTATGCTAAATATGCAGGCTCAAAGCTACATAGACAATATGACAGCCAGCGCCGAGCAACTACAGAGCAACAAGGCTGCAGTAGAGCTTGCCGAGAAGGGACTCGAAATTAGCCAGAAACGTTACGACGTGGGCAAAGGCACAATTCTGGAGCTTACAAACTCACAAGTATCGCTCACAAATACAAGATTGTCATATAACAACACAATATATGACTATTTGGTTGCAAAATCAGACTTAGACAAAGTACTTGGAATAGAATAAATAAAAAAATACAGACCTATGAAAAAGAATTTGAAATTCATTGCAATGGCGGCGACCATTTTGTTGTGCGCCTGCGCAAAGACAGAGGAAGCTACAACTGTAACTACTACAGAAGAGAAGCCAAAAGTTAAGATTGCGTATGTTACCACAGAGGCTGTTCCACAGTTGGAGGAGTATTCTACAACCGTTGAGGCCGATGTAAAGAATAGTATAATCCCCAACTCTCCGTTGCGTATCGAAAAGATTTTCGTAGAGGTTGGCGACAATGTAAAAAAGGGAGACAAACTTGTTCAGCTTGATGCGAAGGACCTCGACAAACTCAATCTGCAGTACGAATTCCAACTAGCCGATTTCAAGCGTGTTGAAGAACTTTACAAGGTTGGCGGTATTTCAAAAGCTGATTATGAGAATGTAAAGACACAGCTCGAGATGAGCAAAAAAACCCTCGACAGCCGCAAGGAGAACACTATGCTCATCAGCCCCATCGACGGTGTAATCTCGGCACGTAATTACGACGATGGTGATATGTACGGCGGACAGGCAATTCTTGTTGTTGAACAAATTTCACCCGTTAAGATGAAAATCAACGTCAGCGAGTCGCTTTACGCAAAGACAACAAAAGAGCTTGACGTGACACTTAAGTTCGAGGCTTATGGCGACGAGGAGTTTAAGGGCAAGATAAACATTATCTATCCAACAATCTCAACAGCCACACATACATTCCCCGTTGAAATTGTTATGAGCAACAAGGACCAAAAGGTTCGTCCGGGTATGTACGGCAAGGTTGTTGTAAATTTTGGCACACAGGACCACGTTGTTGTACCTGATATGGCTGTAAAGAAACAGAGTGGCAGCGGTGATTTCTTTGTCTATACATACGAGAACGGCACTGTTAAACACAACAAGGTTGTACTGGGACGTAGAATGGACAACAGATATGAGTTAATCTCAGGAATCAAGCCCGGTTCATCGGTTGTTATTGCCGGCATTGAGAGCCTTACCGATGGCGCCGAAGTTGAAGTAATCAAGTAAAAACACAATAAAAACATTACAATATGAGTGTATATGAAAGTGCTGTAAAAAGGCCTATTATGACCGCTCTATGCTTTATCGCGGTTGTAATTTTCGGTATCTTCTCTTTCTCGAAGCTACCAATAGACCTTATGCCGGACATTGAGACAAACACCTTGATGATTATCACAAGTTATCCCGGTGCAAGCTCATCCGACATTGAAACAAACGTGACACGTCCGCTTGAAAACACCCTTAACTCTGTTGAGCACCTCAAGCACATAACCTCAAAGTCGCGCGAGAATATATCATTGATTACGTTGCAGTTTGAATATGGCTACGATATTGATGACCTAACCAACGATGTGCGTGATAAGTTGAATATGGTTACCTCGGCCCTTCCCGATGACGTCGGCAATCCAATCATATTCAAATTCTCGGCTGATATGATGCCTATTATGATGCTTTCGGTCAAGGCAAAGGAGAGTATGCCTGCGCTATACAAAATTCTTGACGAAAATATTGCTAACCCGCTTGCACGTATCGACGGTGTGGGTACAGTATCAATCTCGGGTGCGCCTAAACGCGAAATTAATGTCTATATGAACCCCGAAAAGATGGAGGCATATAACATCACCGTTGAGACAGTAAGTTCAAGAATTGGTGCTGAAAACAGAAATATGCCCGCCGGTAGCTTCGATATTGGAAATAACACCTATCCGTTGCGTGTTGAGGGTGAATTTAGTTCTCCACAGGAGATGCAGAATATTGTTGTCGGCACATACAATGGAGCAAATGTTTACCTCAAAGATGTCGCACGCATTGTCGACAGCACAGAGGAGCGTGCACAAAAAGCCTACACAGACGGCCAGCAGGGTGCAATGATTATCATCCAAAAGCAGTCGGGAGGTAACTCGGTGAACATTGCCGATGCTGTGCGCGAGAAGCTGCCCGAGCTACAAAAACGCTTGCCGTCGGATATTGAAATTGGTATCATAAACGACACCTCGGACAACATCAAGATGACTGTTAGAACTCTTGGTGAGACAATTGCTTATGCCTTGGTATTTGTGATGCTCATCGTGTTCATCTTCCTTGGACGTTGGAGAGCAACCGTCATTATCGGTATCACAATTCCATTCTCATTGATAGCATCGTTCATCTATCTGCTTATCTCAGATGGTTCATTGAACGTTATCTCACTCTCTTGTTTGAGTATCGCTATCGGTAACGTTGTGGACGATGCTATTGTGGTATTGGAGAACGTAACAACACACATTGAGCGCGGTTCAAGCCCCAAGAGTGCTGCCGTACACGGAACAAATGAGGTCGCAATCTCGGTTATTGCATCAACCCTGACAATGCTTGCCGTGTTCTTCCCGCTAACAATGATTACCGGTATGGCCGGCGTGCTGTTCAAACAGCTCGGTTGGATGATGTGTGTCATTATGGTTGTGTCAACAACTGCGGCATTGACACTTATCCCAATGATGTGTTCACGTATGCTGAAGCTAAAGAAGAAACAGAGCAAATTCTTCAAGGTATTCTACACACCAATAGGTAAGGGACTCGACAAATTGGACAACTGGTATGCTAAGCGTATCAATTGGGCTGTTCGTCACCGTTGGACAGTGCTCATTGCCTGCTTTGCGATATTCTTTGCAAGTTTGCTGACTTTCCCACACATCAAGAGCGAGTTCTTCCCTTCACAGGATAGCGGTACAGCAAGCGCTACACTTGAATTGCCAATTGGTTCTCGAGTTGAAAATGCCGAAGATATTGCACTGAGACTAACCAACAAATGGAAAGAACGCTATGGCGAGGATTTGCTGGTATGTAACTTCCGCGTCGGTCAGGCAGACGATGATAATGCCTTTGCATCAATGAGTGATAATGGTTCACACATTATCAGTTTCAATATTCGCTTTGTACCACGTACTGAGCGCGAAAAGGGATTGGCTGTTATTTGTGACGAGATGCGCGCCGATATCAGAAATCTGCCAGAGATTGCACGAAGCCGAGTAACCCTTGGTGGTAATGGCGGTATGGGTGGTGAGAACAAAGCATCATTCGAAATTTACGGACACGATTTTGCTATCACCGACAGCCTTGCACAGGAGCTAAAGAGAAGACTGAGCAACAGAAATGAGCTTATTTCGCAGATAAACATCAGCCGTAGCGATTACCAGCCCGAATATCAAGTTGAATTCGACCGCGAAAAGCTGGCTATTCACGGATTAAACTTGAGCACTGCTGCCACATTCTTGCGCAACAGATACAATGGTGCATTGGCAACCTACTTCCGCGAGGATGGTGACGAGTATGATGTAAAGGTACGCTATGAGCCTAATTATCGTACAAGTATCTCGGATATTGAGAATATCATTCTCTACTCCGGTACAGGAGCACCAATACGCATTAAAGAGGTTGGTAGAGTTGTACAACGCGAAACGCCTCCGACAATTGAGCGTAAGGACCGTTCACGTATTGTGACTGTTGATGCAGTTATGGCTGCGGGTGCAGCGCTTAGTGATGGTGTGAATTTTGCGCTTTCAGAAATAGACAAGATGGAGATACCAACGGGCTACTCAATACAGGTTGCCGGTTCATACGAAGACCAGCAAGAGTCTAATGCCGATATGGGTACTTTGGCTTTGCTCATCATCGTTTTGGTATTCATTGTGATGGCTGCTCAGTTTGAGTCACTCACCTATCCGTTCATCATTATGTTCTCGGTTCCTTTTGCTCTAAGCGGTGTATTGTTATCACTATACTTCACCGGAACAACAATGAATATTATGTCAATTTTGGGTGCAATTATGCTTATCGGTATCGTTGTAAAGAATGGTATTGTGCTCATCGACTACACAATGTTGCTCCGCGACCGTGGCTTGGGTATTATCCCTGCGACAGTGCGTGCAGCTCGTAGCCGTCTGCGCCCAATCCTTATGACAACACTTACAACCATTCTTGGTATGGTTCCGTTGGCAGTTAGCCAAGGTGTCGGTTCCGAGATGTGGCGTCCACTAGGTGTTGCAGTTATTGGTGGTTTGACTGTATCTACTATTATGACACTTACATACACCCCGGTGATGTATTGTATATTTGGCAAGAATGGTATTAAGCGCCGTCGCAAACAACTCAGAAAGCAGCGCGAGCTGGAGAGCTACTGGAATGAGCACAAGAGCGAAGAGATGCTGATTAACGCAAAGAAATAAAATTTAATCATCTCCGGGGGTGTGGAAATATCCCCCGGAGTAAACAATAGGATCTATATATGAAAGGAGTATTTATAGCTTTTGACCAAGCGCATAAAGACGCTGTGATAGCAGCACTGGACCGTTTGAATTGTCGTGGTTTCTCATTCATAGAGCAAATGCAGGGACGTGGCAGCAAAACAGGCGAGCCTCACTACGGAACACACGCTTGGGCATCAATGAACTCAGGCATCATCACAATGGTTGACGACGCTATTGTTGACAAGCTGTTGGCGGCGCTCAAGAATATTGACGAAAGCGCAGAGATGTTGGGCCTAAGAGCTTTTGTATGGAATATCGAGCAGTGCTACTAAGCTACTGCTAAATAAGACAATCGGGCTGCAGATTAAATCTGCAGCCCGATTGTCTTATCCTAAACTACTACTCAAACACCCTCAAGCAATTATCATTCGGACGACGCACACGCAATATACGTGCCATCTCTGTTGCCAAGATATTAGCCGGAGTCAACCTGTTTTCAACAGAGTGCTCCACCCCGGCACCATAAATCATAATAGGGAACATCACCGGTGAACGATAGAGCTGACGCGACACAAGCAGTTCGTCCTCGACAAGCCTCCACCCCGGCATAAGGCGCAGCCACAAATCACCGGAACCCACCGGGTTATAACCATTCTTGGCAAATTGCAGTTCAGGGCTTAACATTCCACCAAGGCGATATATTGTAAAGACATCCTCCACACCCTCGAGCGACTTTAAAAACTCAACAGCTTGCGACACAACCGCCATCTTATCAAGATTCATCCTCTCTATCAGCTTGTTATCCAAGAAAAGTTGTGTGCCGTATACACCCTCGATATAATCACCCTTTCCAAACTTTGCACTCAAATAAACATTCAGCAGGGCCTGAACACGCTCTGAGTACAACGTACCCGAAGGAAGACGATAATTGCTGTTCTCATCGCCATTCTCCATCACATATCCTGTTGAGGACAACGACACAACCACATTCTCAAGACCGTAGCGTTTATCAAGCTCGGTAAATAACTGAGCAATATTCCTATCCAGACGAGCATAAATATCCTGCACCTCAATGGGACGATGCGACATTGGCGCACCATCATAATTACCGGCATAATAGGTCAATGCAAGGCAATCGACAATATCATCCTTGCCAACCTCGCTGTTATCAAAGAAAGCAAATGCCATCTCATTCACCTCGTCATTAATGCAGGCCGAAGTTTTATATGTGATGATGTTTTTCTTGCCATCGAAAGAGTACGAGAATGCCGACGGTGCCTTCTCGCCAAAATTATTATACTCACTAGTGCGGAACAGAGGTTGCCATTTGCGCGACTTTCCTTGAACGGCTTTGTTCATCTCGGCAGCCCACGAGGGATAAAGGCCATAATAGGTCGAACTACTCCAATAGCCGGCCATATTATTCTTCCACAACACTACGTCGGCAGCGTGACCGCCCGCCAAGACAGCCGCATCGCCATCGGGGGCAATAGAGCAGACAATGGCATTGCCACGGGTAGAGCGTTTGATCTCATCAGTAATGGTTATTGACTTTAGCGAAGCCGGTGACAACGCCTCATTCGAATAGAGACCTTTGCAATTTTTATCCTCTACACAATTTACCACACGCAACGACTTGCGGTCGAGCCAACGCTCGGCAACAATACCGCTTACATAGGGGTTTGTTCCTGTCGAGAGTGTAGCCACCGCCGTAGCCCTGTCAATATTGTCAAAGGCATAATAGACATTCTCATAGACCTTGCCTGCAGACATCAGACGTTTGAAGCCACCATCACAATAAAGCCCCTCAAATTCATAGAGATAATCGGTTCGCAACTGGTCGACAACAATGCTAACATAGAGTTTAGGTGCTTTATTGAGCTGTTGTGCAAAGAGCGACGAAGCACAACATAAAAGAGCGATTATACAATATTTAAGTCGCATATTTTATCTTTGTATATGTGAAACAATGAGCGAACAAGCAGAGCCGCTGCGCAAAAATATAGAGGTGTTGGGTAAACCTGCAAGCCGAACATAGCCGTCAGCAAAAAGAGAAGAATGAACGTCACTTGCACCCAAATAATTTTCATTGATTTATGTTTTCTAATGCGACACACATAAACTGGTATCAGCACCAATGCTAAAGGATTAAGCAACAAAAGCAACCAGTTAACGTCGACTGCGGGGTGCTCAGAACAAAGTGCCATAAAGAGCAAAAGTGCACCCGACAAGCCTTGAGCAAGCATTAGCAGCACATCGACACCCCAAAATGTCTTGCGTTTGCGCAGCTCGCACAGCATTGCGATAAATGTGGCAAGCAACAACAGCAATGAAGCATTGAACGGGGTAAAATTACTGCGCACGACAGACTTTTTCTCCTCGGCAAGCAGAGTATTGCTCTCGCGCACCAATTTGCGCTCTGCCCCATTGTCCGATACAATATACATACAATCGAGCGCCTTCATAAAATCGAGTGGCAAGAACTGCGCCGATTCACGTGTAGGGGCCTCATCAACACCGGCACCAAGCAACAGATTTATTCCAAAAGTATACCACGGATGCACAAAGGAGGGGGCATTCAACGCCTCACGATAAGAGCTCGCCACAGAAAGCTCACCCTTATACACTACACTATCACCCTCGGCAAGCACCTCCAGCAACTTGTCGCGTACCTTTGTGGTACAATTATTATCGAGATAACGATAACGATAAACCCTATTCTCGGGCTTGATATTCAGCAGCAAAGCTCTAAAAAGTGCTTCAGCCTCTTCATCGGTCAAATCAATGACTTGCTCCACCACTCCCGAACCACGAAAAGCATATTCGGGCAAGAAGTTAGCGAACTTTGTGCAACCGACCATATAATCAGTCTCGCCAAGAACAAAGCGCCACGCAAAGTTAGGAGTGTTAAAATCAAAACAACCATAATTAAAAACCACGTCAATATCTCTTGAAGTGTCACAATAGCGCAATGCAGTGTGACCATAGAGTGCATAAGCCTCGTCGCCGGGCGAGCAGGTGAGAACACTCACCTTAACCTCGGAGCGTACAGCCGGCACAAACAACAAACATACAATGCAAAATACAAGCAAACGCTTCACTGAATTCATAGTATATACTCTTATTTTTTGCAAATATAGCAACAAACGAGCGAGAAATATGAAGCTTGCTTCAATATTTTTAAAGCGACAACGCGAAAAAAGCGTTGTTTGCGACGACGGGAGCTTTAGCTCCCCAAAGGAGTGCGGCCTGCCGCCACAGTAAATATTCGCGGGAACCGCAAATGCAGCAAAAACACATACAAATATTGTAACAGCAAGCACAGCTCTGGCAAAAAGATAACAAGTGTTATAATTATACTTTTTTTCGCATATTAATTGACATTTGCAATATATTTAGAGCTTTTTATTTAAAACTATGAATTATTTGCAGTATCTTTGCAGGAAAATTGCAAAAAAGGCCAGACATCTTACTACACATAAAAAGTCAATCGGCACTTTTACATTTTTACAAACAAATAAAAACAGACAGCCTTGAATCTCATTATTGACATAGGGAACAACAGTGCAAAGTTTTTTCTTTTCAAAGGAGAGCAAATTATCCTTCACACAAGAAAAAGCAACTCTTCGTTCGATATCATCAATGAGTGGAACGGGCTCTACGAGATTAAGAAAGTCATTATTTCATCGGTAATTGCAGACAGCAACGAGCTATTGGAGCAAATATCAAAATTGCAATGCCCCGTTGTAAGGTTCAACAACAGTATGCCTTTGCCGCTTGAGATAAACTATAAAACCCCGGGCACACTAGGCAGTGACAGGATTGCCGCAGCTATAGGCGCTTGGAACGAAGCACCCGAACGCAACATTTTGGTGATAGACGCCGGCAGTGCAATCACCATAGACTTTATTAGCAAAGAGGGGAAATATAATGGCGGCAACATTGCACCCGGAATAAAGATGCGTTTAAAGGCTCTGCACGAGTACACCGACCGCCTGCCGTTAATAGACAAAGACGGCGACGTACCCACTATTGGTTACGATACCGAAACTGCTATCCGAAGCGGTGTAATAACAGGCATTTGCCACGAGATTGATGGCTACATTAACTATTTTAAACAAAAATATTGCGATGTTTTGGTTTTTTTAACGGGCGGAGACGAAAAACCTTTGAAAAATCGCATAAAAAATTGCATCTTTGCAGACAAATATTTAGTTGCTAAAGGACTGAATAGAATTTTAACTGATTATGGCAATAAATAAAAAAATATTTGCACTACTAATGATTATGTTTTCCATTCTTGGCGCATCGGCCGACAATGGAATAAACTCACCATACTCGCGCTATGGTATGGGAATTCTTTCCGACCAGAGCTTGGGCATCAACCGCCAGATGGGTGGTTTAGGCTATGCACTGCGCAGCCACCGCTTCATCAATATCAAGAACCCTGCGTCGTTCTCAACAGCCGACACTCTCACAATGCTTTTTGAGACAGGCTTTTCAATGCAGAATGTCAATTTCAAAGAGGGCGGCAAGCGCATAAATGCCCGCAACGCAAGCTTTGACTACATTGCCATACAGTTCCGTCTTTGTAAAAACCTTGGTTTATCGGCGGGATTTTTGCCCTACTCCAACGTTGGTTACTCTTGTAGCTCAACAGAAAGACCGGGAACAAACGAGGCGCACACCGACACATACAACGGAGCAGGAGGTGTCTATCAACCTTATCTAGGCCTTGCGTGGAAGCCATTTTCTTGGTTCTCGGCCGGCGTGACAGGTTCATATATTTATGGCGATATCACCCATCAGGTGGTGTATGAGTACGCTAACAGCAGCAGCTCGTCAAAGACCTACAACGCCACAATAAGCAACTACAAAGTGGATTTTGGCGTGCAGTTTATGGCAAAACTAGCAGCAAAGCATCACTTGACTTTTGGTGCGACCTACTCTTTGGGGCACAACCTAAACGCTAAAGGAACAAAAACCTTATCCGTATCGGGAGTCGCACAAGATACCACAATCGTTTGCGGTTTCAAACTGCCGAACACCTATGGTGGAGGTTTTGCCTACAGGTACAACGACCAACTGACAATTGGCGCCGACTACACCTATCAACAGTGGAGCACATCAACCTTTTGGGGAGATAACACAAGCGTAGGAACAGACAGAAGCATTATCTCATTGGGAGCGGAGTATTCGCCTAATCAAATATCGAAAAATCTGTTCAAAATGATGAGCTACAGAGCCGGTCTCCGCTACGCACAGCCATACACAAAGATTGATGGCAAAGAGGGATGCGACGAGTATGGCATAAGTGCCGGTATTTCAATACCTTTCTACAATAACAACAACAGCTACAGCCACGGCACGCTGCACATCTCGGGCGAATTCATACACCTAAGACCACGCTCGGCAGGGTTAATCACCGAGAACTATCTGAGAATTAATATCGGCATCACATTCAATGAGAGCTGGTTTATGAAGTTAAGAGTAAGATAAACAAAATATAAGACGATAAGATATGAAAAAACTATTTTTAGCATTCATTGCACTTGCAGCAATGACAGCAAACGCACAGAACGGCGTTAGCAACCCTAATCGTTTCGGTCAGGGAGAAGATAGCGTACGATGCATCCAGAGCATCAGCATTATGAATACCAACGTAAAGAACAAGGAGTACAAGATTGCCTACGACGCTTGGAAAGTTCTTTTCGACGAATTTCCTGTTGCACGCGTAGACACCTACACCAATGGTATTAAAATTCTGAACGACTTTATCAGCAATGAGGCCGACCCACAGAAGAAAGAGGCGTATATAGACGAGCTTATGAGCATCTACGACCAACAAATCAAGTACCTCGATCAGCTTCAGGCTATCACAAAGACAAAATTATCTGAGGGACAGATTTTGGGTAGAAAAGCAATTGACCTCATCAAACACCGCAAGAACGCTCCGGTTGAGGAGGTTTATGATATGCTCGCAAAGTCGGTTGAAATTGAACAAGGAAAGTCGGAGTATGTTGTTACTGAGCTGTTTATGAAGTACTCAGGCTTAAAGTACAAGAACGACCAGAGCCACGGTGAGCAAATTATCGAGGACTACCTTAACGCATCGGTATACATTGTTGACGTGCTCGATAAGTATCACGACAACATTGAAATCTGCTTGCAGAAATACCAAGAGGAGGGCGACCCCAAAGATAGCATCAACGCCGGCAAATACAGCAAGATGATTGATGCGTCACGCGTTGCAAAGAGCAATATCGATGCTTATTTCATTAACAGCGGCGCTGCCTCTTGCGAGGACCTAGACAGAATCTATGCACCTCTTATCGAAGAGAACAAGGACAACATTGAGTATCTTAACAAGGTTATTACCGTGATGGCAATGCTTAAGTGTACCAATCAGGATGCTTACCTTGCAGCATCGGAGTATGCTTTTGAGATTGACCCCAATCCAACATCAAAAGCTGCGATGGGTTGCGGTTACCGTTACTTCAAGAAGGGCGAGGTTGACAAGGCAATGGAATACTTTGACCGCGCTATCGAGCTCGAAGCCAGTGTAACCAATAAATCAGAACTTTGCTACAAGGTTGCCGATATTTACTACAACCTTAGCAAATATGGCAAGGCACGTTCATACGCACAGAAGGCTCTTGCTCTAAACTCAAAGTATGGTGCACCACACATCCTCATTGCACAGTGCTACGCTGCTACTCCAAACTGGAGCGAGGATAACACTTTGAACAACTGTACATACTATTTGTGCATCGACCGTTTGGAGCGCGCAAAGAGCGTTGACCCATCAGTGAAACGCGACGCCGACAAGCTCATCGCTGCATACAAGAAGTACACACCTTCAAACGAGGAGTTGTTTATGAAGGGTTACAAAGCCGGCGAAAAAGTAACTATCGGTGGTTGGATTAATGAAACAACAACAATACGCTAATATCAGCAAAAGCATCTATCGTACAACAACTGCCTTTATGGCGGTTGTTGTACTGATTTTACTATTCTCGTGTAAAGAGGATACACGAGGCACTGTGCCGGCATTTGAATCGCCCGACTCAATAGCAGTGATGAGCACATACGGTGTCAGCACCATAATCAGCGACTCGGGGCACATTCGCTACAAAATAGATGCTGATGAGTGGATTGTTTACAGCAAGCGCCAACCACCATATTGGGCATTTGAAAAAGGTTTATACCTTGAAAAATTTGACACACTGATGAACATTGAAGCAACTATAAAATGCGATACAGCATTCTATTTCAATGAAAAAAAGTTGTGGAAGCTCATTGGTAACGTCAACATAAAAAACCCAAAAAGCCAACGTTTCTACACCGACCTGCTCTATTGGGACCAAGAAGAGAAGATTATCTACTCCGATGCATATATCAGAGTAGAGCAGGAGGACCAGATAACAGAGGGCGTAGGATTTTCATCAAACCAAGATTTGTCTGTTTGGCAAATAAGAAACACAAAAGGAATTTACACCGTCGATAAATAAGATATGTTGTCACTTGTTCTATCACTCACAATAGTCATTCTATTCTCGGCACTATTCTCGGGAATGGAGATAGCCTTTATATCATCGAACAGGCTGTTGCTCGGCATTGACCAGAACAACCGTTCCATCACATCGTTTGTGATAAACAAATTTTACTCCGATAGCAACAATTTCATTTCGACACTGCTTGTCGGAAACAACATATCAATTGTCATCTATGGTATGCTGATGGCACAACTGCTCAACGCCACCATACTCAAAGGCTTAGAGGGTTCAACCTTGTTCAATCTGTTCCTCGAAACATTAATTTCAACAATTATCATCATCTTCACCGGTGAATTTATCCCCAAGGCGCTGTTCCGCATAAACCCTAACCGTTCACTCAAGCGCTTTGCGTTAATCACCTACCCCATCTACATTCTTTTATACCCCCTTTCGCGCTTCACCAGCATCTGTTCAACACTATTGCTGCGCCTCACAGGCATAAAACTCAAGAACGAGACACGCGACACAACATTTTCAAAAACCGAGCTTAATAATCTAATTCTTGCATCTATCGAGAATGCCGACGACGAGGAGAAGATTGACAACGACGTGCTGATATTCCAAAATGCCCTCGACTTTTCAAACATCAAGGTAAGAGACTGCCTTGTCCCCCGCACCGAGATTGAGGCTGTGGAGTACAACACACCGCTCGAAGAGCTAAAATCGGTGTTTATAGAGTCGGGGCACTCAAAGATTGTTGTCTACAAAGAGAATATCGACGACATTATCGGTTATATACACTCATCGGAATTGTTCCGTCTGAACAAAAAATGGCAACAAAAAATCTGCAAGATGCCAATTGTCCCCGAGACACTCTCGGCACAAAAACTTATGCGCACACTTATGCAGCAGAAGAAATCATTGGCTGTTGTAGTCGACGAGTTTGGTGGCACATCGGGCATCATCTCCCTTGAGGACCTTGTAGAGGAGATTATCGGCGAGATTGAAGATGAGCACGATAATCAGAACCTTGTTGCAAAATCTTTGGGCAACAACGAATATATCCTCTCGGGCCGACTCGAGATTGAGCGCATTAACGAACTTTTCGACTTAAATATTCCCGAATCTGATGAGTATCAGACTCTTGGTGGATTTATTCTTGCACACCATCAACGTTTTCCACAGCTCAACGAGGTGATAAATATCGGCAAATACAAAATACGCCCGATAAAACAGCACAGCACAAAAATAGAATTGGTAAAATTATCGTTAGTGGGGTAAAATCCATACAGATGAACAACAGCACACCCTGCAAGCGTGCGACTTTTCAATAGCAATGGGTAGAAATCGTCAAAAAAGGCGCTTTTTACCCATTATTTCGTTAACTTTTTGCCTTCGAAATTACAATAATTCAAAGCATTTTAGTAACTTTGCCGTGTTATACGTACAAAAATTAATAAACTAAAAATAAAATTTGACTATGGCTACATTACAAAAGCTACGTAACAAAGGTTCACTGCTAATTGCCTTCGTCGGCATTGCGCTTTTTGCGTTCATAGCAGGAGACATTGTAAAACTTTTCCAGAAAGGCCCAGAAGAGGCTATTGCCGGTACAATCAACGGCGAGGGTATAAAGGTTAGCGATTTCTATGAGTTCCGCAACCAGTGCGAGCAGGCATACATTTTGCTTAATAATGCCGCAACTCTCAACGAGAGCAACCAAGAGGAGATAACACAAATGGCGTGGGGTACACTGACAAACTACAAGTCATTGCTTGCACAGGCAGAGAAAGCAGGCTTGACAGTAACACCCGAGGAGCTTAGCTACGCATTGAGCACAAACTGGGGCGGTATCGCACAGCAGTACACAAGCCGTATGCCACAGGCATTCTCTACACAGACCGGCGCTTTCAATGTAGAGTTCATCAACTCAATCAACACCGAGTACAAGAACTACAAAGAGAATGGCGCAATGCCCGAAGAGCTTGAGAACCTACACAATGCTTGGAAGTTCATTGAAACAAGCATCACTTGCGACATTATCAGCAGAAAGTTGATGAGCATCTTTGCATTCTGCTCAGCTACTCCTAACCAAGCTGTAGCACAAAGCAATTTCGACCTCAACAACAACACCTACAACGTTGAGATAGCAGCTTATCCTTACAACAACTACGCCGACAGCTTGGTAACAGTCAGCGATGAGGATATCACAAATTTCTACAACAAAAACAAGGAGAACTACTTTAAGGTACCATTTAACCTGTATGATATCTTCTACATCAATCAGGAGATTAAGCCTACAAGCGCGGATATTCAGGCTGTACGTTCAGAGCTTGATGAGATTGCAGAATCTTTGAAAGAGGAGAATGCCGACATCAACGACATTGCCCTCTACTCTTCATCAGAGACTCCTTACGATGGTTTCTTGTGGACAATTGACGCTATCACCATCGACAGCGAGAACCAGACATACGTAAACAAGTTCAAGGAGAACCACAAGTTCCACGTATTGCAGAACAACGTTGGCGAGATTGTTGCACCTTTCGAGGACAGAAACGACAACACATACAGCCTTGTAATGAACGTAAGAAAGACAATAGTTCCCGACACTATCAAATTGCGTGCTATTGCAATTCAGAGCGAGTCGGCAGAGGAGCTTAACGCAACAGCAGACAGCCTGCTCAATGCATTGAACAACAAGGCCGATTTTGACCAGATTGCCAAGAACTACAACGCCGACACAATCGAGTTCAAGACCAAGAATTTCGTTTACACAATGGGCTTTATCCCAACACCTGAGGCTCAAAATCAGGTTTATACAGCAAAAATCAATGCTTACGACGTAATTACCTTTGGCGAGAATGCAAAGCTCATCTTCCAAGTAATGGAAAAGAAAGGTACTGTTGAGGCATACGACCCACTCATTATCGAGCGTAAAATCCCTGTAAGCGCCGACACTTACAATCAGGAGTACAACAGACTGAGCCAGTTGGTAACATCTTGCAAAGATGTTGACGAGTTGCAGAAGAATATCCTCTCTACATCTTACCGCCTTGAGCAGCAGCGTTCAATCAACCCAAACAGCTTGAACGTAGCTAACAAGCCCGGTACAAGAGACCTTTTGAGATGGATTCTCGGCGGCAGAAACGTTGGTGAAATCTCAAATATCCACGAGTATATCTCAGGCAATAAGAAATACTTTATCGTTGCTGCAATAAATGAGATTATTCCCGAGGGATACATTGCGCTTGACGAGGTTAAGGAGAGCATCAAATATCAGCTCATCAACGAGAAGAAGGGTGACCTCATCGCCACTGAGTTGAAGGGCAAGAACATTGACGAGCTCAAGTCTAACGAGAATATCAAGTTCAGCACAACCGACAAGGTTGAGTACAAGAAGGCTACATCAGTGCAGTCAATCAATGCCGACGAGTTGGTTATCAGTGCAGCTGTTGCCAATATGCAGGCAGGTGAAGTTAGCGCACCAATCAAAGGCGACAACGCAGTGTATGTAGTAAAAGTGCTCTCTAAAGAGGCTAAGAACGCAGAGTTCAACGCCGAGACAGAGTCTGAATATATCCAGTCACTCGATTTCTATGGCAACCCCAATGTAATCGGCCAGCTTATTCAGGATGTAATAGGCAAGACCTACGACGTTGAGAACAGAGTATACGAGCATATGTAATTCCCAACCCGTACATATGTTCAACGCCTGTCGCAATGAGCTGCGACAGGCGTTTTTGTTTTCATAAACAGAACCTCTATATCACCACAAAAATGTAATACAATCAAATTAAATAGTTGGCTCGGCCAAGGTCAATCTTTTTCAACTCCTATCACCTCGAGCAGGCCAGTGTGTGACACCTTAAACTTTACATCATAGCCCGCAAACGGCATTCCATACACCCTATCGGGGGCATTGTGATACTGCGGACGAGGGTCAAGCTCTAATATTTTGCACAAAGCAGCAAAATCATCATCACTAAAAACAGCACGCAACTCATCGGGGAAGCGAACCTCAACCTTTGCCCAGTGTATTTCATCAACAAAGCCGCTACGCACAGCCGTGTGAGCATCGGCATACTCCACGTAAGGCTTTATATCAAAGACCGGTGTCCCATCTACAAGGTCGGCTCCGGCAACGACAAGCGCCAACCTATCGCCCTGCTCCACCCCCAACAATCTCACCGAAGATAGCCCCAACGCATTAGGGCGGAACGGTGAGCGTGTAGCAAAAACGCCCATATATTCGTTACCACCAAGCAATGGCGGGCGCACAAGTGGCGACCACTCACCCTCTTTCTTACCATTCAGCGAAAATCCCCAAATAAGCCACAAAAAGTCAAAGCCCTCAATGCCACGCAACGCATCGGCATTGCAATACTCGGGTTCAAAGACCACACGCCCAACAAGCTCCGGCACGAGTCCACTCTGACGTGGCACACCGAATTTTGTCGGTAACAGTGAATGATAATATGCAACAGGCTTGATATTCATTGAGAAATATTTTCCTCGCGAAGATAATAACACAAAGAGAATATTCAACCACATTTGAATGGATAAATTTGTTGTTTCAGATATTTTTTCGTTTTTTTGTAAATTAGTAAATGTGCGCTCACGCGCAAACAATGTCGTATTAATTTATAACTGACAACAAGAATTATGGAAAAGATTATCGGCCTCATTGACGCACCATTCACCCCATTCTATGAGAACGGAGAAGTCAACTATGAACCTATCCCTGCTTATGCACAGATGCTTGCAAAAAATGGTATGAAGGGCGTATTTATCAACGGTTCATCGGGCGAGGGTTATATGCTCACCGAGGAGGAGCGCATCAAGCTCACCGAAGCTTGGGTTGCCGCAGCCCCCGAGGGTTTTAAGATTATTGTTCACGTGGGCAGCACTTGTGTAAAGTCGAGCCGCAGAATGGCCGAGCACGCACAGAAAATGGGAGTGTTCGGCATTGGAGCAATGGCACCACCCTTTCCAAAGGTTGGCCGTGTCGAGGAGCTTGTAAAATATTGCGAGGAGATTGCATCGGCAGCGCCCGAATTGCCATTCTATTTCTACCACATTCCAGCATTCAACGGAGCTTTTTTGCCAATGGTAAAATTCCTTGAGGCTGTTGATGGCCGCATCCCTAACTTTGCCGGCATAAAATATACTTTCGAGAGCCTGTACGAATATAACCAGTGTCGTTTGTACAAGAACGGCAAGTTCGATATGCTTCACGGACAGGATGAAACAATCCTGCCTTGCCTTGCAATGGGAGGAGCGCAAGGTGGCATTGGTGGCACAACAAACTACAATGGTTGCAACCTTGCCGGCATCATTGACGCTTGGAACGCCGGCGACCTTGAGAAGGCTCGCGAGTTGCAAAATTTCTCACAAGAGGTAATCAATGTCATCTGCCACTATCGCGGAAACATTGTGGGTGGCAAACGTATTATGAAACTCATAGGCCTCGACCTTGGCAAAAACCGCACCCCGTTCCAGAATATGACCGACGAGGAGGAGGCTGCGATGCGCAAGGAACTCGAAGCTATCAACTTCTTTGAGCGTTGCAATAAATTTTAAAATCTATTATCAGGGCTAGACACACTCTCTCACCGAGCAAGCAAAAACACAGCCCACACATTTATGACAGCACTATGAATTGGAATGAATATCTGAAAGGCTGGTCGCAGAGATACCGCGACGACCTTGTGAATAATATTATGCCCTTTTGGCTAAAGTACGGACTCGACCGCATCAATGGCGGCGTTTACACCTGCGTCGACCGCGATGGTTCACTCATTGATACTACAAAATCGGTGTGGTTTCAAGGTCGATTTGCCTTTGTATGCAGTTTTGCCTATAATACAATAGAGAAAAAGCCTGAGTGGCTTGATGCCGCAAAAAGCACTATCGACTTTATTGAGGCTCACTGTTTTGACACTGACGGCAGAATGTATTTTGAGGTGATGGCCGACGGCACACCACTGCGCAAACGTCGCTATGTATTCTCGGAGAGTTTTGCAGCTATTGCAATGGCCGAGTATGCAAAAGCCTCGGGCGACAACAGCTACGCCGAAAAGGCTCTTGCGCTGTTCAAGGATATACGAAAATTTGTTGCCACCCCGGGCTATATGGAGCCAAAATACCTGCCGGCGCTACAAGCAAAAGGACACTCGTTAGTGATGATTTTGATAAACACCGCATCACGCATACGCAATGTGATAAACGACCCTGTGCTCGACCAGCAGATAGACGAATCAATAGCATCACTCAAGGATTTTATGAAGCCTGAATATGAGGCGTTGCTTGAGATGGTTGGCACAAATGGCGAATTCATTGACACCATCAACGGACGCCTGATAAACCCCGGTCACTGCATCGAGACCGCGTGGTTCTTGCTCGAGGAGGCAAAACATCGTGGCTGGGACAAGGAATTGACAACACAAGCTTTGCAAATCCTCGATTGGTCGTGGGAGTGGGGCTGGGACAAGCAATACGGCGGCATCATCAATTTCCGTGACTGCCGCAACCTGCCGCCACAGGACTACTCACAGGATATGAAATTCTGGTGGCCACAAACCGAGGCAATCATTGCCACACTCTATGCTTATGAAGCAACAGGTGACGATAAATATCTCATCTGGCACAAACAGATAAGCGAGTGGACATACGCTCACTTCCCCGACGAAGAGTATGGCGAGTGGTACGGCTATCTGCACCGCGACGGCACCGTAGCACAGCCCGCCAAAGGAAATATCTTCAAAGGACCGTTCCACATTCCACGAATGATGATTAAATCGTTTGAGCTTTGTAATATACTCACCGAAGAACAGACTCTATGAAAAGATACATCTTTCTTCCACTCCTTTTCTGCACCCTGCTTAGCATAGCACAGAACCGAGTAACCGTCTCACCGGCAGAACCTATGGAGCAAGCAGTCTCGGGGCATTATGCAGGCTGGATAAAAGGAGAATTATCAACTTACGGCGGATGCAATTTCCCCAACGTGCCCTGCGCCGATGGTGGAGAAAAAGTATTCTACCCCAAAGCTTACGGAGCCAGCGTGCAGGTGCCCGGAGGTGCTGTATATCTGGGTGGAGCTAATGCACAAGCATCGCAAAGCGAGTGCCTGTTCATCAATGCCACAGATGGCGCAAAAACCACCATTGCCCCACTGCCAAAAGCATTGGACAATTTTGCAGCTACCTACCACGACGCCACTCTTTGGGTTGCCGGAGGACAAACAAATGGTGTGCCCAACAGAGATGTATATGCCTTGCCATTCCCCAGTGAAGGCAAAGAATGGAGTGTCGTTGCCACGCTACCCGATGAGTGCCGACTACAACCCTGCGTAGCCGTGCAGAACACCGCCACCGGCTCTGCCCTTTTTGTTTTTGGCGGATACCAGCCAAAGAGCGAGGGACAGGAGGCAAAAGTGCACACAGACGGCGTATATATCCCAGTAGCAGAACTTAAAAAAGGCCACACGACACCGGCACAATGGAGACGTACCTCACAATCTTTTGCACGAGCATACAATGCGGTAGACGAGGAAAGCGAACAACTGCTACAAGCAATTGTAGGCAGCACTTGCAGCCCATTAGGATACAGCCACGTGCTGTTCTTTGGAGGCGTTAATCACGATATTTTCCTTAGCGCCATCACAGGAAAGCAAGATAGCTTGTACTTGCGTCACACGCCTCAATGGTACCGTTTCCGCGAGGATGTGCTTACCTATCATACAATCACCGACTCGTGGGGGCTCTTGCCCGGCGACAGCCTGTTGGCACGTGCCGGCGCCTGCCTCACTCCCGAGGTTGGCGGAAAAGGTTGGAGCTACAGCGGAGGCGAACTTATGCCGGGTGTACGCAGTAGCGATGTAACACATATAGAAATTACCAATGACAAGAATTTCGGTTGGCTCAACTGGAGCGTTCTTGCCCTTTACCTCATAGCAATGCTAGGAATGGGCTTCTACTTTATGCGCAAGGAGAACAGTGCCGATGATTTCTTTAAGGGCGGCGGCCGCATACCTTGGTGGGCAGCCGGTATAAGCATCTATGCAACGATGCTCTCAGCCATCACATATATGACAATACCTGCAAAAGCCTACACCACCAATTGGACCTACTATCCGATGCTGTGGATGATACTGCTCGTCAGCTTCCCCGTCATAAAATACTATCTTCCCTACTTTCGCAAACTTAATGTTTCCAGCGCCTACGAGATTCTAGAAAAACGTTTCAACCTCTTCACTCGAATGTTGGCCTCTACGCTCTTCTGTATATTTATGATTGTGCGTATGGCTATTGTGCTGTATCTCCCATCATTAGCGCTCACCGCCGTAACCGGCATCGACATCTATTTGTGCATAGTGCTTATGGGATTAATCACCATTGTCTACTGCACAATGGGTGGCGTTGAAGCTGTAATCTGGGGAGATGTTGTACAAGGATTAATACTTGTCTTTGGTGCTGTATTTGCCGTCATATATTTAGCTGTTGGCACCGAGGGCGGTATCAGCGGTTGCATCAACATTGCACTGGAGAACGACAAATTACAGCTGTTTGATTGGAACAACACGTGGTCGCAGGCCACTTGGTGGGTTATCATCATTGGCGGCTTGGCAAACAATCTTATCTCCTACACCTCGGACCAGACTGTTATCCAGCGTTACCTCACCACCCCCGACGAGAAGTCGGCCGGCCGCGGAATTTTGGTCAATGGAGTGATGAGCGTGTTTGTATCCGTAGCCTTTTATATGATAGGAACGGGACTCTACACATTCTACAAGACACACCCGGCAGAACTTGATATAACAATGGGACAATCAGACGCAATATTCCCATTCTTTATGATGAGCCAGATGCCAGCCGGCATTGCAGGCGTGCTCATTGCTGCCATCTTTGCAGCGACAATGAGTACAATCTCGAGCAATATAAACAGTGTTGCCACAGCCTTTTCTATCGACTTTTGGAAACGCTTTCGTTCATCAACAACCGACTCACAGCTTGTGGGTGTTGCTCGCTGGGCATCAGTGGTCAGTGGTATGATTGGATTGTTGCTCGCCCTGTTTATGGCCACTTGGAACATACAATCATTCCTTGACTTTTTCAACGAAATTCTAGGATTGCTCACCAGTGGCTTGGGTGGACTATTCTTTATTGCCGTATTTATGAAGCGAGTCAAGGGTTACGCAGCTCTCGCAGGATTTGTTGCAGGAGAGGTTGTCGTGTTCCTGATGAGTGAATACACCAACGCCAACTTCCTGCTTTTTGGAGCCACCGGTATGTTGGTAAGCATCGTTGTTGCGTGGATACTCTCCATTGGCTCATACCTCAAGAGCAACAAATAGACCACACGAAATATTATAAAAGGGAAAACTCCTACCATCTTTAGGAATACCCCCTGCAATGATTAGGAATAATCAATTGCAGGGGGATTTTTGTACCAATATCTTTGCGACAGACAAAAGAGATAAAAACAGGTTTAACATTAAAATTTAAGAGCTATGAAAAAGATGATGATTTTTGCAGTGATGATGAGCGCAATGCTTATGCCTGCACAGATGATGGCAAAAAACAACAAGGACAATGCCAAGCCTAGAGTAGAAAACCGAGTAGAAAATAAAAAAGAGAAGAGAGACGATAGAAACTACAAAAACGACTACAAGTTCGACAACAAAAAAGATTATAACAAAAAAGACAAATACGATAAAAAACCTAACAAGCCCAAGCCAATAATTATAAAAAAGCCCAAGCCTCGTCCAGAGCCCAAACCTAAAGTTCAAGTGAATGTGATAAACAATGTTAACCCCGTTGGCGCAGTTGCATCAGTGATAGGCCTTGCAGCATTAGTAGCAATAATAGCCAACTAAACAGAGAAAAAGAAATTTATTAACCTTAAAAAACTTGCAACTATGAAGAAGATGATGTTTATTGCAGTGATAATGAGCGCAATGCTTATGCCTGCACAGATGATGGCAAAGAATAACAGGGACAATGCAAAGCCCAGAGTAGAAAACAGAATAAACAATAAAAAGGATTTTAAAGTAGCAGCAAAGAGAGCAAATAAAAAAGACAAGTTTGCCAAGGCGCGCCCCATTAAGGTCAACGATAAGAAGTTTAGAGATAACAGACGAGCAAAGAAGCCCATAGCAAGGGCCAGAATGAGAAAACCGGCTCCACGATTCAAGCCTATGCCACGTCCGATACCCCGTCCGCGACCACTGCCACGCCCTATTTATCACAATCACTGCTGCGCAAATGATGTAGTAGAAACAGCAGCAACAATTGTTGGAATAGCTACATTAGCAGCCCTGATTGCCGACTAATAAAAAAGTGCTTAAATAAAAATAATGAATTTGTAGAAAGGTAAATAGCACTTAACAATTGATTAGAAATACCAACAGAGGAGAACGACAGCTTAAAAACGTTCTCCTCTGTTTTACGCTGTAAACACAGCAAAAAGATAATACAATTCAATAATATGGTTTATCCAACTCAAAAATTTCGGACAGTGCAAAATTAGTGGCAGTGCAACAGCAATGCAATAACAAATAATTATGAATATGAAAATAACCGATAGCAACATCTATCTATTTTGCCCTACTTTAGTTATAAATAACTAAAAAAAAGGAAATTTTAAGATAATCTATCTATTGTCAATGTTATAAAAGAGAACTATTTTTGCATAAAGCAAAAATAGGAATCAAAAGGTTTTTCTTTTCACATAGAAAAACCACAAGAATATTATTTGAGATGAAATTATCGGAGCTGAAAAATGGCGAAACAGCGGTCATTGTACGTTTGTCGGGGCACGGCGGCTTTCGTAAACGCATAATGGAGATGGGGTTCATTCGAGGAGAGAAGGTAACCTCGGTGCTCGATTCTCCAATGCACGACCCTATAAAGTACAATGTTATGGGGTACGAGGTGCTTTTACGTCGCAACGAAGCTGCAATGATAGAGGTGCTTCCCGAGGAGGATGCTAAGCGCGAACTATCACCAGCGCCAACATATAATTGCATCTCATTGTGCGACAATTGTGCCGGATGCAACGGACAATGCAGCAGCAACTACAAAAATGCGACAGAAAGACGAAATGTCATCAACGTTGCACTAGTAGGCAACCCAAATAGTGGCAAGACCTCTATTTTTAATGCTCTGGCAAACAAAAACGAACACGTCGGCAACTATAGTGGTGTTACAGTAGATGCAAAGACGGGTAGTTTCAACTACAAGGGCTACCGCATAAACCTCACCGATTTGCCGGGAACATACTCTATTGCAGCCTACTCGCCCGAGGAGATATATGTACGCCGACACCTCTTTGAGCAGATGCCCGATATTATCATAAATTCAGTTGTTGCATCGAACCTAGAGCGCAATCTCTACCTCACCACAGAGCTCATTGATATGAATTTGCGCACCGTTATTGCGCTGAATATGTATGATGAGCTATTAGCACAAGGAGCGCAAGTGGACTACAAGCATCTTGGTGATATGATTGGTGTCCCTATGATACCTACCGTTGCACGCAATAACAAAGGGCTCGACAAGTTGTTGGATACTGTAATAGAAATTTTCGAAGGTAAAAACAGGGCAACCCGCCACATACATATTAACTACGGAAATATAATTGAGGAACAGATTGCACCACTATCGGCCGAGATGCACAAAGCTGATGACCTGCCACAACAGTTTCCGGTGCGCTACTGGGCACTCAAATTGCTTGAGAATGACCAAGAAGCATTACGCAATCTTTCAAATTGCCTCGAGGTTGAAAAATGGAAGGCAATGGCCGAGGAGGGCGCGAAAAAAATTGAAACACAAACAGGCTCTGATGTCTTACTCAAGCCACAAAGGCATCTTGGGATAGGGCACGGAGTAGATGTAGAGACAGCTATCAGTGGTGCAAAATATGGTTTTATCAATGGAGCGTTGCAAGAGACATTTAAGCCGGGCAACAAAGATACACTAAAAAAGACACACCGCATCGACCGCCTTGTAGCAAACCGCTGGCTCGGATTTCCAATATTTTTACTCGTTATGTGGGCAATGTTCAGTTCGGTCTTTCTGCTTGGTGCCTATCCACAAGAGTGGATTGAGATGCTTTTTGCTTGGATTGGTGAATATACCACAAAAATTCTGCCACAAGGAGCATTCCAAGATTTGCTTGTAAACGGAATAATAAGTGGCATTGGCAGCGTAGCTGTATTTATTCCACAGATTTTGATATTGTATCTTTTTATTTCTTTGATGGAAGATTCGGGATATATGGCACGCGCGGCTTTCATTATGGACAAGCTGATGCACAAGATGGGGCTACACGGAAAATCGTTTATTCCAATGCTTATGGGCTTTGGTTGCAATGTACCCGCTATAATGGCAACACGCACCATCGAGAGCCGTAGCAGTCGCATTATAACTATATTAATTACTCCCTTTATGTCGTGCAGCGCACGCCTACCCGTGCTAATATTGTTCACCGGAGCATTTTTCCCCGAGCACGCAGCTCTTGTTCTTATGGGACTTTATCTGCTGGGCATTGTTGTAGCGATAGTCACTGCACGCCTTCTGCGCCTTGTAAAATTCCAAAAAGACGAGACTCCTTTTGTTATGGAGCTCCCCCCCTATCGTTTGCCGACACTGCGTGCAACGTTGCGCCATATGTGGGAAAAGTGCTCACAATACATAAAGAAGATTGGAACAGTAATTTTATTATCGACCATAGTTATATGGTTCTTGAGTTACTACCCAAGGCCAAACGAGGGCAAAGAACAAAGAGTGCAGAATAAAGAGTACAGCACAAAGAGCGCTGTTGAGAATGAATATAATTTTGAGCAAATTACAGAAGAGGCAACCATCAGTGGTATCAATAAACACTCTTTCATTGCTATGCTTGGTCGCGCAGTGGAGCCGATGCTTGCACCCATTGGACAAAATTGGCGTTCGAGCATTGCTATAATAACCAGCATACCGGCAAAAGAGCTTGTAGTGAGCACCTTGGGAGTGCTTTACAGCAGCGACTCCGACGAGAGCGTCACAGATGACCTGAAAGCATCGGGTGACTTTATGCCACGCTCGGCAGCAGCCTTCCTAGTATTTATTTTGCTCTTTTTCCCCTGCATTGCAACCATTGCAGCCATTGCAAATGAGACAGGCAGCAAAAAATGGGCACTATTCTCAATCATATACAACACAGCCATTGCTTGGATAGTTGCATATATTGTGTACGCCATCGGTGGGTTATTATAAGAATTTAACAATAAACAAAATGAATCATAAAACTACAATATACTATCAACGAATGAAGATGGCCGACCTTGTGGCCAGTGACATAAGCCTGCTGTCGATACTGCAACGCCTGAACATTGCGCTTGGATTCGGAGAGGCAACAGTTGCCGAGGTGTGCGCACAGCACAATATTTCGGTCGACCTGTTTCTGATGATATGCAATATCTACTCTTTCCGTGATTATCAGCCACAGATAGAGACACTGACCGATGAAGATATAAAATACATAACAATGTATCTGCGTGCATCACACAAATACTACTCTACCATCTGCTTTCCATCGTTGCACAACAACATTCACAAGATGGTAAAGGAACTTGATGAGGTAAGCCGCAAACTGATTGATAAGTTTTACGACGACTACGACAACGAGGTAAACAATCACTTCCAATATGAGGAAGAGGTTGTCTTTCCATACATTGAAAAGCTGCTGAACAACAAGTTGAGTGGCGACAAAGGGTTCAGAATTTCACTATTCGAACACAGCCACGGCAACATCAACGAGAAACTCAATGATTTGAGCAATATTATCATAAAATACCTGAGCAAGGATTATACATCGCAGTTGAGATTTGACATTCTCAACGAAATTCACTGCATTGGAAACGACCTTTTAAAGCATTCCGACATTGAGAACAGGTTGCTTGTTCCACTAGTGGAAAAAATTGAATTGCGCTATGAATAAGGAGGGTAAATACAACATTGTGCTCATTGAGCCATCTGAAATTATAGCAACCGGCATCTCGGCTATAATAAACAGTAACCCTAAATTCAATGTTACACAGACACTGAATGACCCTTCGTACTACAACTCGAATAACAACGACATTGACATTGTAATAATAAACCCAACGGTTGTAGATTATAACGACAGGCTTGATATACGCTCTTGGTTAGGTGTTGGCAACACCGCGCTTGTGGCACTCACGCATAGTAACTACGAAGAGAGTGTCCTGCGACAATATGATGAGTGCATTGGTGTTTATGACAGCGCTGCACGCATAATACAAAAGCTAAAGAATGCAATTGACGAGAACAGCAAAAACCCCAAGAACGACCTCAACGAGCTCTCTTCGCGCGAAAAAGATATTCTCGCAGCAGTAGCAATGGGAAAGACCAACAAGGAGATTGCCGACGAGTTCAATATCTCAATATATACAGTAATATCACACCGCCGTAACATTTCGCAAAAATTAGGCATCAACAGTATACCGGGACTAACCGTCTATGCGATTATGAATAAATTGGTGGATATCTCGGATTTTGGATAAAAAGATTATGGCCGAAGAATTACACATTGCACAGGGTGGCAAGGAGGAGAAATATGCGCTGCTATACAAGCAGATAGCTGCAGTTATTGAGAGCGAGAGCGACACAATTGCCATTATGGCAAATGTTGCAGCGATGATACACCACACATTTGGGTTCTGGTGGACAGGGTTCTACCGTGTGATTGACAACGAACTTATTCTTGGACCTTTTCAAGGGCCTTTAGCGTGCAGCCGCATCGCATACGGAAAAGGAGTCTGCGGCACAGCGTGGAGGGAAAAACGCACACAGGTAGTACCCGACGTCGAGTTATTTCCCGGGCACATTGCCTGCAGCAGCGCATCGAAAAGCGAGATTGTCGTTCCGTTATTCAAAGAAAACGAAGTTATTGCAGTGTTGGATATTGATAGCGAAGAACTTGCCACGTTCGACGATACAGACAAGCTGTGGCTCGAAAGGATTGTGGAACTTTTATAAGATTAAAGGATGTATTCTGAGAAAGATTACATCCTTTTTTTCAGCGTCTTATAGCTTAGTATGTGTATTGTCACCCCCAATGCTATGACAAGAAAGATTGTACTCAGCCACCACTCTTCGGCAACAAAAAAAGCGCAATAAAGCAACGTTGCCCACACCATTGACACCGAAACAATCTTCACACGCAACGGCAAAGCCTTATGTTCTCTGAAATTCTTTATGTATACCCCAAGATATTTATGCGACATCAACCAATCATACAACCTTTGCGAGCTACGCATATATAGTGTAGCCGAGAGCAACAAAAAGGGAGTCGTAGGCAACACAGGCAGAAATATACCCATAATGCCCAACACAAGAGAAACGCTACCAAAAAATGCCAGAAGAATTTTCATATTTTTTATTTGCCAACGCGAAGGTACAAAAAAAACCGATAGCGGACACAAGAGTAACAATGAGTTAATATTTTTTCAGAAAAAACCTTTTTTATACATATTTTTTTGTACATTGCACCCAATAAAAGAAACATTGTCTAACCTTAAACTCCCTACAGCTATGAAAAAGTTTATGTTTCTATTTACGGTTATCTTATTTTTAGGAGTTAAAACAGGCTATGCGCAAGAGGCACAGACCGAGTCCAAGATTGGGCCACTTGTTGGAATGTGGCAATATGTTGAGGAGGTTACGACAACAGATGGCGAAAAAGCCTATATAGGCAAACAGATTTTCAAGACAATCACCGAAGACAATACATACTTTGTTATTCTGGGAGTGAATATCCCGATAAAAGAAGCCGATTGGGCCGATAGCAAAACAAGTACATTGGCATTCATCACCCAACAGGGAGAGATTGAGATGAAAGAGGATAACACCTATCTTGAGTATATCAACAATCACTATCTTGACAAGAGCCTCAACAATACAATCTCTAATCTGCGTTACAGATTCAGTGAGGAGAATAAAAATATTCTTTACGTGGAATACAACCTCAATGGCACCGACAATGATAATTGGATCAGTGAAATTTGGTTACGCGTAATTCCATTAGGAGCAAAATAGAAGTAAAAGATATACAACAAGAGGATGACTAGTTAGTCATCCTCTTGTTGTATATCTCAAGCACCATTATATAAATAAATGGCAACAGATATAACACTGCAGTTACAACATTCCAAGAGAGACCGCATATTGACTGAACACCGGCATATTGCAAACAGGGAACAATACCCGCAGCCGGCAGAAGCGCCATCATTGCAGGAGCAAACAAAATAAATGCGTTTCCGGCAGAAACTATCACATCAAGTGTTGAACGATAGCTACCATATATAAAGCCATATATCAACGACACAAAAAGCACCCCAACAAACAGCAGCAGCATCCAGCCTTGCACTAGTGGGGAAAGCATTAGTTCTTCAGTTACTCCGCTTAGGATGTTCCACGGAGATATTGTTGACATATACAGCAACACAATGTAACAGATTGCCGCAACAAGTGAGAACAACAATGCGCGCCACTCCGAGACTGTCAAACGGCGCATAGAGAACAAACGCCCCAGCGCTTTTGTGAGCCCCGAACCGCGCAATAGTCCATAAGTAGCGACAAGCATCATAACAGCCCCCCACGGCAATGCATCAATAGAGGGTAATGCTGTACGCAGAGCCCAACGCACACCCTCTGCACTTATTAATGACGATGAGTAAAACATTCCATCAGACAACAACCGCACCACATCAACAAAGAATGCACCAATCCACACCATCAACAACAGCAACAGATAGAGGGGCAGAGGATAGTAATATGCTCTTCTATTACTCATCAGCTTCAAGATTTTCTACATCTATTATGTGCAATTCAATGGCACGAACCACCAAACGAGTCACATTTATACCACGTTGCTCGCTATCGGGGAAAAGACGGGATATGAGGTCGGCCTGACGTTTCTCGAGTGACTTTACACCAAAAGGCATTGTTTTTAGCGAGGCAACCATCTCTTTAGTGTATCCTAGTGCAAGATGACGCAAGAAACACTCATCGTAGCGGTCAATCTCATAATGTATCAACGATTTTTGACGCGCGACCTCACGATTTACATTCTCGCGAAAGCGTTCGACAAGTTTCTCAAGGACAGGCTGATTAAAGACATTCCGTTTCCCGGCCATAACATTGTAAATCTCGTGTTTGGTCAGCAGTTCGCCAGTTTTCAATGTTATGCCATCGGCGCCGGCATCAAGCACGTCAACCCATAGTTTCTCATTCAGCAACTCTCCGGTAAAGACAAGGACCTTCATCTGCGGATACTCTTTTTTCATTCTCGCGCATATATCCACGCCCACCGTTGTTGAGCCACCAAGCCCCAAGTCAAGCAATAGCAAATCGGGGACAGCACGTTCCAACACCTCATTAAGTTCGTTCTCATTCGATGCAACGCCAATCACGTCAGCCTCGGGCAGCTCGGTGCGAAAAATCTCCTCTGTGCCTTTAAGCTCAAGCCTTGCATCTTCAACTATTACTACACTGAATTTATCTATCATAATTCATCATTTTGGCAATGTAAACAATATAACCACACCCTCGACGTCGGAACGTGCCTCCATACGAGAGCCGTGACGACCTGTATAGTCCTCGTGCATTCTCACAATCTCTTTTGCAACAAGATACTCCATTCCAAGCAGTTCGTTGCGCGAGCCGATATTGTATCGCGACGGGGTAAAGAGCTCTACCACCTCTTCGCTCGGCAATGTGCGACGATTATCTATCAACTCAACCCTGACTGCCTCGCCAGCATCTGTTGCGCGCAACTGCAGAATACCCTCTTTCTCAATCTTGAAGGCCGCATCCACAAGCGATTCAAAGAGATAGGCAACAAGTTCATAATCCACATTAACGCGACACTCTGTCGGCTCATACACAAGTTTGAGATTTAAACCACTTTTTCTCGCACAGCGCGAAGCGTAACGCCCGGCATCTTCAAATAGTTGCTCTACGCGTGTTGCCGAGAGGTTGAAACACATTGTATCAAGCTCACGTTTAGCACAGTTGGAAAGTATTCCAAACACCGAGTTATAATAATCCATCAGTTCACTCATTGCTGCAATATTTTCACAGCGGCAATCGGCTGTTGCAAGAGTTTTCTGTGCAAGGTCGCGCACACGGCTAGGGTAATATATTGTCTCGTGCTTGATTACCGAGAGACAATTATCCATCACCATATTTTGCACGTGCAGACGATTTTCCTCGAACTTTATGCGTTCAGTCTCCTCTTCAACCTCCTCGAGGGTGGTGTAACTATTGGCAACACGCACGGTACGATGGTATGTGATAGAGGCCAAGAAACGTGCAATAAGCTCAATATTGACACACTCGTTCTCGCTCAGCGGACGCTCGGTAACAAATTCAATGGCTCCGACAAGCAACTCCTCGCCCAAAATCGTGGCACGCAAGGGAATTACGCGCAAAAGCGCATCGGCAGACACGAAAGCCTCGCCATCGTCAATAACTCCGTGCAGATAAACGTCGGCTCTTCCCCCGACAAGCGGCTGCGGTGCGGCTGCTGCAACGCGCTCATCACTCAACAGCAGTGCCACACGTTCTATGCACATACGCTCACCCAAGCCGGAATAAATCTCATTGGCAATGCCTTGCAGCATCTCTTGGGGTTTTGCTTGCACCGAGGTGGCTACAAGCTCCAAAATCCTTAGATTGGTACTTTGCACCAGATGCTCATTAGCCTTGCCTATTATGGTGTGGCGAAGATAGGAAATCAAGAAATAGAGCAACAGCACCAATAAAAAGAAACAGGAAAGGGCAATTAGCGCCTGTCGCAAACTAAGTTCCTCGCGTGCTTGCTCATACAGCTCGACAACAGCTTTATCCTCATCGACAAGGCGGAACAGAGTTGAATAGATGTAATTATTATTCCTGTAAGAGTTCCATTTTTGCAACGCCAACGAAGCTATGGCTAGTTCGTTACGTATATCGAGTATATTGTAAAATATATCCTCGGTCAATGAGTCGGGGAAAAGCCCCTCGCGCCACCACATAAGCTCGGCGTAACCATCGCCCTGAAGGGTAAGGGTGTCGTTGCCACCTACGTGTGAAATATAATAACCGTTTAGCAAGTCAAAAGCCCGACGCGCCTGAACAAAAGCCTCGGCATAATTGCCGTTGGTGTTACTGCTGTAAACAGAATCGGCACAATATCTAACATCATCGAATATCGTTTCACCGGCAAGCGTGCGGCAGGGCAACAGCATAAGGAGCCACACTATGCAACGCATCACACCCTTAGGCAGACGGAAAGAGAAACGGCTGCCGCCACCTTTGCGGCTCTCGATGTTCATTGAGCAGACCGAGAAGATTGCATCGGTCTTTTTATATTTTTCAATAATGCCCTTGCAATTCATTAGGCCAAAGCCACCACCCTTGCTTTTTTCGGGAAGGGAGTCATTATCCAATCCAATGCTTGCAGCATCGTAAACCTTTTCGTTCAATATACGTTCAATATCACCCTGCGAGATACCGACACCGCTATCAGCAACGGCAACCTCAACAAAATTCTCACCTTCGACACACTCCACAGCCACACTACCGCCCTGCGGAGTAAATTTTGCAGCATTATCGACAAGAGTATTTATCATAAAGAGTGTCAGCGCCTTATCAGCCTTCACCACCGGTGTGCCATCGCCTACCGTGAGTGTTATTCCGCGCGACTCAAGGAGTTGACGGCTCTTTTCAATGATAACAAAAAGACTAACAAGCGGAAAGCTCTCTACCTGCAGATTCATCTCTCCCTGACGCATTTTTATCCAGCGCTCAAGGATAATGTTCAGGTCATCAAGTTTCTCGGTCAGTTCTGTCACATAGCCCAATTTTCGCTCCACGTCACCGGGAGCTGCGCTCTTCACGGCACGCAGTTCGTTTATTATTCTGTCTATATATGGGCGCATTGACATAACTGTGGAGACAGAGACACGTTTCAGAAGGTTTTCACGTTTATGTTCGGCCAGATAAACAGCGCAAGCACTACGCAACTCCTCGAGCCTCACCTGTTCGTCTACAATATCGGCAAGGCGCATTCCTTCACCAATAGCTACTGCAACATAAGGCATAAGCATCCCAAGCAAAGATTTTTTTTCGGGCGTTAGCGGCTGTGTCGTTGTCACAAACAGGTTATCTGTGCCACCACCAATATATTTTATTGCAAAGGAGTAGCTGTGAGGCTTACCATCGTCGGCGGTAAAGGAGAAGTGTACATCACCCGAAAAACCAGCAAAACTTTTGTCGAGCAGCTCGGCTACGTGTGTACAAAGTTCGTCTTTGCTGCTGATATCCTGTGGCAACGATGAGAAGAGCTGACGACAAACCTCGGGCAGACGTTTCAACTCAATCGAATACGAGTTTATGTATTTTTTCTTGCGATAATTAAAAATGGCAATCACTAAAAGCAATAACACAAGAGCAATAACAGCAAACATCAATAGTTTATCCAAGTGCGAAATATCGGCTGTTACGGAGGAGACACCGCTCTCAATCTTTTTATTCAGGCGAGTCGTGCGCAAGAGCATAAGATAACTTTCGCGGTTAATATCCGATGCAATCTTGTCACCTAACCCGGCGTAGGCACAACTCGCCTCGCGGCGCACGCTCAATAAACACTCGGGGATATTATACATTGCTGCATCGGAGAACATTGATGGTTCTATCTCAATATCGCAACGCTCTAGCACATTAGAGGCAAAATCCTCCTCGGCAGGGTAATTGAGACGATAGTAGTCATTTATCTCGGTAAGAGCAGAATCGAGCAATGAGAGAGCACCCACGTAATCGCCGGCTTGTGTTTTACAAGAGGCCGAGACAGCCAGTGCCTCTATCATCATATATTTATCGCAATAACGTTTAAAATCATCGGCGGCGGCTATTGCTAAGGCATAATCCATTTGAAGAATGCTATCACTCTGTTGCGCAATGTGAGTTATACTCTCGGGCAGCTGAGCAAGGAGTGTCTGATTATCGCGCAAAAGAATGGCTAGCAACAATTTATAGTTTGCTATCAACCAAGTGTAGCCACACTCCTCGGCCTCATACAACCCCGTTGCAAGGAGATTTAGTCGCTCTTTTGCATCGGGCGCTGTGTTAGCCAGCAACATTCTTGCATAAACCTTCAGTGCCGGGTCGACACTCTTTTCAACACCCGCGCTCAAATAGCCCAATGTGCGCTTTACATCATCGAGCATAGAGAGGTTAGAAAAATAGCATATCGAAACAATGCCGAACTCAATCTTTGCACGTTCAAAGCGTGCTTTATCGCTCGCCGACAGGCGCTCTACATCTTCATCAATGCGCCTTATTCTCTCAAGGGCTCTTGCGCGATAATCAAAAAAGAGTCTGTTGCCCGAGACACGATAGCAAATTGTCATAAGCCCCACATCTGCAACAAGCTTCTCAATCTCACAATCCGACTCGGAGTAAACCTTCTCATATAGTTCGACAGCCGCAGCATAATCCATTTTCATCAAAGCCGAATAGGCCTTTGCATTGGCTGCAACCATTGTGTGTTCGTGATTTTCGGCCGATGAATCATCAAGTATTTTTGACAAGCTGTCTATCAATAGAACACTTTTGTAGCGTGCATCGTAGACCTGCACGCAGGGAGCATCGGTGCCGAAGGCATCGTCCCCGCAGTGGCTGTGCCTGTCACAAGAGAGCAACGCGCCACACAACAGTAATATGCTCAAAAAAAAGTTCCGCATTATAACAACAAGGCTTATCGCTTTGTAAGATACAAATTTAGTAATTTATATTGAAAAAACAGCGCTAGAGATAATAAATAACGCTGTGGGTGCACCCACAGCGTTAAAATTTTCATTCACTGCTTATTTTTTTCTCTTACCATACAGACGTCTTATCCAAAAGTAGTAGCCCGTCAATGGCAATGTAGCACCAAGCAGAGCCGCAAAGAAGGAGAGTACCCGAGTAAGCAAGCCACCCCAAGCACCCACGTGCAACGAATAGAGCCAACCTGCGAGTTTTCCCCGGCGTTCCGAATCTTTGTATAGTGCAACAGAGGTTATCTTACCATCGCTCTCATCAAATAAATATTTGTCGGCAGCACGCACGTTCCCATAATTTGAGGTCTTAACAGATACACTGCCGGCGGACACTGTTATAGTCTCAAAATGCGGAACACGCGCCACAACATTTTTAAATGCAGCCTGCCAGCAGTCGAACTCCGTTGCCAGTGTTGGCACGCTCACAGACGTTGCGCCTGTAACTGCATCGGCAATGGCAGTTGCTCCACTTTGCGCATCGATAGTTGTTGCTGCAGTCACCGCATCAACATCGCCGATAGAGACGTGCTCGGCATCTATAAATTGCGGTGTTGAAACATTGGTCGCAGCAGTCACCGCATCAACATTCCATTGCACAGCTTTGCCCGATTCTTTCTCAACAACTTTATTGCCTACGCAAACAGTCAAAGTGCAATCACGGCATCTGCCGGAACACTCCGGAGCGTCAGTGCCCTTAGACGAGGGTTCCCCGCCCACTGCTGTCACATTTTCATCAGCCCCAAATAGGCTGTACACTCCATCTTTGTACCACTCGAACGACCAGCTCAGGCCTGTCAATGCCATCACGAGCAACAATAAAAGAGCATAAAAACCACCTGCAACGTGCAGGTCGTACAAAAAGCGGTTCTTGCCTTTTTTCAGAGCTATCTGCAAACGGTTTTTGAGCATTTTGCGATTGCGGGGCCACCAGATGACAAGGCCGGTCAGCAGTATTATCACAAAGGCAAGGGTGCTTGCTCCCACAATCATCTTTCCCCAAAATATTTTGCCATCACCGGGGTTGCTATCCATAAGCCAGCGGTGCAGACGAAAGATTGTCTGAAAAAACGGCAGACGTTCGTTGCTACCGGAGATCTCGCCGGTATATTGGTTCACATAAACAGCTGAATTCTTAGGTTTTGAAAGATTTACTTTATAGGCTTCATCGGGAGATTTTGAGACAACAATGCTTTTAATCTCCACGTCATCGGGCAAGGTTGCATCAACCTTTTCAGCAATGACGTTCAATGGCAACAACTCGCCAACGGGAGTTACAGCGGTTGCATCCTTGCTGCACAATGCAGTAATCTCCGTCTCAAAAACCAGCAAGGCACCGGTAAAACAAGAAATTGTTACTACAATGCCAAATGGCACCGACAACCACAAATGTAATTTACCGAGCAACTTTTTCATACAAATAATATTTCACCTCACAGCTTCTATGGTGTAACCTTTTGCCTTTAGCAGTTCAAGCACTCCCTTTTCGCCCGGCAAATGGGCTGCGCCAACAACAAAAAGTGTAGGAGCCTCGGCCATCATTGTTGGGATTTTCTCGACCCACGCACTGTTTCGGTCATAAATTAATGCCGCTTCTTCCTCGGGGGTACTATCGCACATATTACCCATCTTCTCATCGGTAATCTCTTGCAGCGCCGGCAAATTTTGTGCAAAGTATGCAGCCGTAAGTTCTTTCATCTGCAGAGAATAGTAGTCGGCATTGTCAACCATACAAAGCAACTGTTGTTTTTGTCGTTCAAGGGTTGCGCCTTTGTATAATGTAGCTATTTGAAAATCTATACTCTCAAGCCCGGCAACCTTTTTACCTGCTTTTGCCGCAGCCTTTTGCCAATAGGCATCAATGAGGTCCATTGGATTAAAGCCCGGGGTGAGTTTCATATATTGCACCACCTGCAGTTGGGTAGACAACGCCATTGGCGTCATTTTCCCCATCTGACTGTTTATTATAGGGTTATCGAGATTTACGCCCAAGAGTTTATCCATATATGCATTCAGGCGCTGCATCTCATCGACGGTAAAAATATCGGAAAGTGTCTTTCCATCGGGCAGCATCATTGCCTCCTGCACCTTTTTGACATTTTCAAAACTCTCCATTTCGCTCATCACCACCTCGCCACAGACAACAGCTACCTCATCGAGTGCAACCCTTGCCCCCGAGATTGAATCGACAAATGATGCCGGAGCAAGATGATAGGTCCCCACTATATACGAAGGTTTTTCAAGATTTTTATGCGAAATTTTGTAAAGTAACTGAGCGTTGCTAATCGCTATTGATATAAACGCAAAAAGCAGAGATAAAAAAATCTTTTTCATAATGGTTGTGTATTAATTTTCAGCGAAGATAATAAAAAGCAATAATAAAAATGTTCAAAAGTTGAAGTCAAATATTAAGAAAACTTAAATAACAGATATTTTTCGACACAAGAGCATAAAGAGTGCTAACTTTGTCAAACAAAAATGATATTTGTAAAAGATTATGAAAAAGATTATCAACCCTTGGATTGACCTTGCTGACAAAGGCTACAACTGTTTTGCTTGTGCTCCGACGAACCCTTATGGCTTGAAGATGGAGTTTTATGAAGATGGCGAGGATATTGTTTCATTTTGGACTCCCGGCAACAACTATCAAGGTTGGCTCGACACGCTGCACGGCGGTATTCAGGCAACTCTCCTCGACGAAATAGGCGGTTGGATAATAGCCCGCAAGTTCCAAACCTCGGGAATGACAACTAATCTTTCTATAAAATACAAAAAACCTATCCCCACGGGAGAGAACATAAAAATAGAGATACGTGGGCGCGTGAAAGAGGTTAAGCGTATGTTCGTGTTCATAGAGGCTGAAATAATTTACAATGGTGAAGTGCGCTCAAGCGCAGAGATGACCTACTATACTTTTCCAAAAGATGTAGCTGAAAAGGATTTTATGTTCAACGGATGCGATGTTGAGGAGTAACACCTCTATTGGGAAATTTATCGAGAATTAATCTGTAATTAAACAATAAAAGATGTATCTTTGTAGAGATAAAGAACAGCTACAAAAAGATGGCATTAAAAAAACAGATAATAAGCGCATTACTCATTATTGTTGTTTGCCTTGCGCAACCATTGTGGGCACAAGCCGATGGAGACAACGAACTGCGTCTCTTGGCACAAATAAACAATATCACCTCTTTTGGCGATAATGCACCCTATTGGTTCACAGCCAACAGACAGGGACTCTCCTCGACAGGAGAGCACAATGGGCACTTGCGCCTCGCTGCAACATACGGCAACCATTTTGGAGCAAAAAAGCAGTTTGCATATAGGCTGACTGCCGATATCACCGCGGCCTACAATCAGGCTGCTCCGTTCTTTGTGCATCAGGCATACGCAGAAATTGGCTGGCGTTGGCTGACGTTGAGCGTAGGCAGCAAAGAGAGATTTGCCGAGCTAAAAGATGACATCTCGCAATTTGAAGGAACAGCATTTGCCCAAAATAAAGTCAATCGTTTTTTCTCGAACCTGTACGAACGCAACGTAGCAGCCCTCAGCAGTGGCGGATTGATATATAGCGGCAACAGCCGCCCTATTCCACAGGTGCGCTTAGAGGTGCCGGAGTACACTGCCATTGGCGGCACTAATCAGTGGTTGCATATGAAGGGACATATTGCGTATGGCCGTTTCACCGACGATAATTTTCAGGAACATTTTTCAAACGGTAACAATATCACACGATACGGCAAGAATATTCTTTACCACAGCAAAGCGGCATTCATAAAAATTGGTAAGCCGCAACGTTTTCCTGTGGAGTTTGAGGGTGGCCTTGAGATGTATTCACAATTCGGAGGCGATATCTACACACACAGATATGGCAATATAATTACAATGCCTGCGCGCTTCTTCGACTATCTGAAAGCGTTTATTCCAATGAACGGTGGCGATGACACGCCACTCGATGAACAGACAAATATCTCGGGTAACCAAATTGGCAGTTGGCACGCTGCAATAACAGTGCACACAAAGCCTGTCGACATACGAATATATGGTGAGCATATGTTCGAGGACTTTTCACAATTGTTCTTCTTTGAATATCAAAGCAACAAAGAGGGCGTTAGGCGTGTCATCTACTACCCGTGGAAGGATATTCTCTTGGGTATTAGATTTACGAATAAAAGTAATATCTTGCCATTTATCTCGTCTCTGCAATATGAATATATGAGCACCTACGACCAGAGTGGCGCCCTTTATCACGACCCGAGCGTAAATTTCAATGAGCAGATGGACGGCGTGGACAATTATTATAACCACGGCATATACCCCGGATGGCATCATTGGGGAATGGGTATTGGCAATCCATTGGTTATTTCACCGGCATATAACAACGACGGCAGCCTCGCCTTCAAGAGCAACAGGGTGCGCGCTCACAATGTGGGCATAAACGGAAATTTTGGCAAGCGCTGGCCCTTTGCCTATCGACTGCAATATACATACAGCGAAAATTGGGGAACATATCTCAATGCACTAAAAAAGAAAGCCTACAGCACCTCACTGCTTGGAGAGCTTGTCTTTGCCCCTCGCAACAGCCATTGGGCCGGAAGTGTCGCTGTGGGTTACGATAACAGCAATTACATTGGCAACAATTTGGGCGTGATGATTAGCATTGCCCGTGTAGGCGCTATAAATTTCAACAAGAAACGATGAAAAAGGTAGTATACATATTGATTGCGATGGCCTTGTTTACAGCGTGCGACAGGGTTTACATCAACGGCGTGCTCGATGGAATGTGGCGACTTGAGAGCGTGGTTTACCCCGACAGCACCGCTCACCCCGAGCAGATTTTCTACTCTTTCCAGCGCCATATGACACAGGTTAGTGAGCACAACGACAGCGCCTCGGCCAAACGTTTCTTGGGAAATCTCTACTACGATGGCACAACACTGACTATGAGCCATTTTTACAAATTCCCAGGCGAAGAATATACTGCAACAATAGATATGCTCAAAGTCTTTCATCTGCACAGCGACAGCACTGTGTTCCGCGTGTTGTCCCTTGACGACGAGTTGCTTATAATGAAAAACGAAGAGCGCACATACACTCTTCGTAAATGGTAATATACTATTTTCGTTCGTCAGTTTCTTAGACAAGGCTTTTCAAGAAGCCTCTTATTGCATAGTTGACATAGCAATAGACAGAACGTATAAGCCCCAACTTTTCGACATTGCGATAAATACTCCATTGCCACGGCAACAGATGGAGTTTATGCGCCGAGACAGAATTGCTTGTAACCCTATAAAGCGCCATCACGGCTCCCGTGTTGCGAGCCACAAAGCCGCGCTTGAGAATAGACAGCCACATTGCATAATCCTCGTGGTGCACCATTGGAAAATAGACCTTCCCCACGCGCTGAGTATCATAAATTGCGGTAACGTTACCTATTACATTACCCAATAAAAGTTTATTGTAGTTTGTAATCTTGCGAGCCTTCACAACACGATTGTCACGCTCCGATTCTTCGTCAATCTTCTCATAATTGGAAAACACAACAGCAATGTTCTCGGCTTCGGCAAAAAAAGGCAACTGATGCTCCAATTTACCGGGGAGCCACATATCGTCACTGTCCAAAAAGGCTATGTAACGCCCTTTGGCAAGGTCTACGGCCATATTGCGTGGCGTAGCAGGAAAGCCTGTCGGCGTGGGATTTGTATATATTTTTACCCTCTCATCCTCGGCTGCAAGCATATTGGCAATCTCCATAGAACGGTCGGTGGAAGCATCATTAACGACAAGCAGTTCCCAATGAGGATAGGTCTGCGCCATCACAGAGCGTATAGCCTCTTCAAGGTAACGCTCTGCATTATGCACCGGCATTATTATGGATACAAGTTCGTTCATACTATCTCTTTTTGCTGAAGAGGTATTGTTTTAGTCTGCCAAATGCTTTCAGCGAACGTTTAAAATCGGAAAAATCGGTCAAGCCCATCTTTAAACGATGCAAGATATATCTTGGACGCAGATAATATTTCTTACGAGCCATATTGCAGAAATCGACCATCTCCTGAGCCGACAGATGAGGCAACGACAACACTGTGTTGTGTGTTCCATCGGGCAGACAATACTTCTCATAGTCAAGCTCTATATAGCCGTTGCTGTATGCCCAATCATAGGCTTCTGTGCCCGGATAAGGTATCAACGGGAAAAACTGCGCAGTATCGGTATTCAATTTAAGCGCCAACTGCAATGTTGCTTGCATTGTCTCTTTGGTCTCGCCCTTATTACCAACCATATAACAAGCGTGTATCAACAGACCGGCCTTTTTGGCATTGGCAACGTATGTATAAAATTGCTCAACCTTAGTCCCCTTCTTTATATTGTCAAGTATCTCCTGACTGCCCGACTCTATTCCCGGAATAATCAACCTGCAGCCGGCCTTTTTCATTGCCTTCATTGTCTCAAGGTCGAGATTTACGCGAGCGTTGCAAAGCCAGCGGAGACGTTTGTTCAGCTTGCGTTCAACAAGCAGTGAACAAACCTCAAGAACCCTCTTTTTATTGGCAGTAAAGGTGTCATCTTCAATGACAACCTCCTTTACATCGGGGAAGTTCTTGGCAATATATTCAAACTCGGCAACAACATTCTCGGCAGAACGTGCTCGGAACGCGTGACCGTGCATTGTCTGAGGATAGACACAGAAATTACAGCGGAAAGGACATCCACGACCTGTAAATATCTGTATCGAGGGGTATGTTGCCGCAGCAAAGAAATAGTCGCGGGGGTTGAGGTATTTGTGTATAAATTCCGAGGCAAAAGGTATCTCGTCGAGCCCTTTCATCGCCGGCATAAGCGGTGTGCGACGGCAACCATCGACACCATTCAAGCAAAGACCACGCACCTGTTCAATATCGGCCCCGCTATTTATTGCATTGGCAAGTTCAAGAACAATATTGTCATATTCACCGATAGCCACAGCATCAATGGATGCCGAATAGCCAAGAGTCTCCTCGGGGCGCGCCGAGGGGTGAGTGCCCACCAAAAGTGTAAAAGCCGACGGATAGCGCTCCTTAACCGCTGCAGCAAAAGCCACGTCGCTCTTTATAGAGGGGGTGCTTGTTCCAAAGACAAAAAGTTTGGCATCGGGGGCATTCTCCCCGATATATTCCAAAGATTGCTCCTCGTTCATAGGCTTAGCCGGTGCATCGAGGAAACATATATCATAGCCAGCCTTCTCACAATAAGCTGCAGCATATATAAGCCACAAGGGGTAGTACAATGCACCACTCTTTGTTATGGCCGGGCTGCGCGACTCGCGTGAGAACTTGCCAAATTCAGCCTTAAATGGGGGATTTATAAAACAAATCTTCATCACAATTCAACAAAATCTAATATATTTTACAAACTTAATGACAAAGATGTGAAAAACAAAACAAAATCCACATTAATTGCTTTTTACCGACAAACTCTTTATCCTAAAGTTGTCGCTTGCGAAATATACTCCTCAAGAATAAATGCCACGCCAAATATGCTCTGTAACGTAATTTATAAAACAAGCTATTTGTACTCTTTCCACCGGCGAAAGAGACAGTATTGGAGTGTCTACGATAAAGTTGCATAACCTCCTGCGTGTAACCACATTTAAAATGCATCTGTGCAAACAAACAAAGCCACAAATCGTGAGCCACCACTTTATCGGGGAAGGGCGAAGCTGCCTCAAAAACCTTGCGTTTAAAAGCCATACAGCTACCAAGCCAAGAATTTACAATAAAATTGCCCAACACCGATTTCTTTTGCGGAAATTCTTTGCAATAATATTGTTCCTTTGTGACATTAAGATTTTCATCAACAAGAGCACAATTACACTCCACCACGTCAAACCCTCCCTGCAGCATAAAATTCACCAGTTTAGACAATTTGCCGGGTAGCCACACATCGTCTTGATCGGCAAGGAAAAGTATATCACCTTTTGATTTCTGCAAAGCATTCTCGAAATTATGCGTAACCCCTTTTTTTAATTGATTGTAAAAGAACTTTATTCTCTTGTCGTTGTATGACTTTACAATCTCAGCAGTCGCATCCGATGAATGGTCATCAGAGATAACCAGTTCATCGTCTTCGCTCAACTGAGATAAAATACTATCAATCTGCTCTTTTATATATTTTTGACCATTATACGTGGCCATACATACTGAAATCATATATTTTTTGTCTATTAAAACAAATTTTACCTTTGCATCACCGCTGTCAGACGCTGAGCTGCGACTCCCCAATTAAGTTCTTGGCAAAAACGATTGTATGATGATTTTGCCAAACAAATATACGATTCATAATCGTTAAATTGTTGCATTATATATTCGGCAAAAACATTTGGGCTTGTACCAATATCAAAAAGTTGACCATTGACGCCATCTTTTACTATAGTCATCACACCACCTGTTTTGTGAGAAATTGAAGGCAATGCAAAAGCGCTCGCTTCGCAAAAGACCAAACCATAAGACTCGGCTCGAGAAGGGACAAAGAGGAAATGCGATGTAGAGTATAGTTCATTCAAAACATCAAGCCCCTCTTGTGTCGATTTATTGACAAAGCCGTGATTTATTACATATTTGGGCAAATTAGAAGGCAAATCACGTAAACCACATATATGGACCTCAACAGGGAATTTTCTATCGGATAGAATCTTTGCAGTATCAAGAACAATATCAAAGCCCTTGCGTTTTGATTCCACACCAACAAAAAGGATTTTGCATTTATTACGCTCGCGCGATGCTATATAATTATCAACCTCCTCTTTTGTTGGATAAACATCTATATTTGCACCCAAAGGAACAATCTCCAATTTAGTTTTGTCAAGTTTGTAATGGTCTAAAATGGCAGCCCCTGTCACGTTAGAACAAGAGATTATTTTGCAACAATTATCTATTGCACGCTGTTCTACAATATTGGCTTCGTCAATGCAAGAGCGAGTGAGATTTCCCATCCCATAATAGGTGCGAAAATGTTCAAAAATATCATCGACGTATATATATATCGGGATATCTGTTTTCAAATGAGCTACCGGCATTGTTCCCAATGACAAAATTACATCTGTGTTGGGTTGTAAAAGAGGCTTAATCTTTTTTGCATACTCTTTAGAGAACTTTATAGTCCTTTCGGGCAACCATATAAAACCAAAGACCTTCAACACCTTTGCCTTTATTTTTTGCCAAAGACTTGCAGAGTGGACATTGTAGATACAATAGACAGAATGCCCCTGCTTTTCCAAACTTTTTAGCGTATAATAGTTCGTGCCACTCCAGCTATGCTTGTTGTGTGGATTTAATGTGGTAATATATGCAATCTTCATCTTTTATGCGTCACAAAACATTATAAGTTAGACTGAATAAAGCGTAGCGACTTTTCCTGCCACTCTTTTTTAATTGTATTCACCCTTTTCCAATCAATTTCGGTAAAAAGTTCGACAGAATGTAGTTCGTCTAAAGCAATCATCCTACTCTCTAAACCAAACATCTTTAGCAAAGAATCGAATCTTGCGTTTCCGCGCTCTTTATTTCCAACAACCCAAAATGGTTTATTAAAAATAATTGAAAAAACACAGCCGTGAAAAGAGTCGGTAAAGACCATCTTGGCATCCATAAATGCTCGCAGCCATCTTATTGGCGAAGGTATAATATAATTGGCAATATCATCACCTTTTATCAATGCTAGATTATTTTTGGCCGAATTCACCTGAAAACTTACCAACGAGCATTTGCGTTCTATATCCTGAACAACACTCTCTATCCTATTATTGCTATCAAGAATATAACAAAACAAATCCCCTGTAGAGCCTACAGTCTCAGTTGTTTCAATTAAATGGATATAATCTTCTTTTTCGAGCAAAAGTGTCGGGTCAAGCACAAGCTCAGGCTCCACCCCCAGATGCTCCCGGCATAACCCCACGCCCACATCCTCGCGAACAGACACTGCATCAAACATTTTTACCAATTTGCTGCACTCTTTTGTCTGTTCCTTATTGAATTCCCATTCAGCGACTCCAAATGATGCAGCATATGCCACACGCTTGATATTTTTTTGCTCTTGGCAGAAATCTAGAAAATCATTGTAAATGTTATTAGCAAAGCAAGGACGCCATATTTGGTCACTACCAACAATATATGCATCAAATTCATATTCAGAGACAATCTTCGCCAAATCCTTCTGGGTTATATACATCTCTGTCGCCAATATATGCTGATTAACAAACTCAGTGCAATGTTGCCTAATGGCACGACGTTCTTCAAATGTCGGGAAATAACCCAAGCCCAGCGTCTTTTTTACAAGCCTCTTAGTCTTTAATATCAGCGCACCAACCCAACTAATATCGTTATATATATCGTAACTGTTTTTATTTATAGTATATACCTCGTGCCCCATCCTCAACAGCACTTGTTGCAAAGCATAATTCTGCAAAAGACCACCATAATTTGAATGTAATGGTTGAGTTATAATTCCTATCTTCATAATAAACCAACTATCCTTAATCTGCGCAATATTGCTAAAAGTATTTCACTTATGCAAAAATCTATTCTTTATTTTAACCATTGCTTTTGATATAGTCTTGCGTTCATCGCTGTTGCAACCCACAAAATACACACAAGTTGCCGATGCAATTAGCGACACACAACAAACGATTATAAAACGTTTCATTGATGGCTCAATCGCAAGGTAACATATTAACGGCAACACCGATGATAAAATTGTCACAAACAGTGATTTTAAATACACACTTTTGATAAATTTTTTCACAGGTAACTGCACCATATTCTTGAGGAAGCAAAGCCTTGCAATCAAACAAATCTGCGAAATAGCTATTGCAACAACCAATGTTATCTCGGGAGCAAATCCCAAATACAAAAAAAGATAAGATATTGGAAAATTCATTAATAGTATGCCACCAACAACAATCTGATAGTTACGAATATTACCCGTAGCCGATTGGGCCGTAATGAGCATTTGTGATATTATCTCACAGAGTGTGAGCACCAGTACCAAACGTGTAAACAATACTGTATGTTCAAGAATCTGTCCCAACCAAAGATAAAGAATACTCTCTATCTCAAAAAAGATTGGTATTGAGAGTAACATAAACAGATAAAAGGAAAAACGAGTTCCGGTGAATATCAATTTATGCATTCTTTCCAAATTTCCGTTAGCATAATCTTTTATTATTTGTGGGTTAAAGGCAAGAGTAAAATTTTGAATAAAACGTGAAACAATACCATTCACCTGCATAGCAATACCACGGGCGGCATTAACAGCAGTATTTGTAAAAATATTGATTACAATATTAACTCCTTGATCCTTCATCAGGCCTGCTGAACAACCGATAAAATTCCAAACAGCAAAACCGCCAACATCTTTAAAAACCTTTTTATCCCAACATATTTTATATGTACACTCTTCAAACTTTCTCTTACAATAGCGCCAATATACTATCTGCAGAATAATCACGGGGATTATATTGAGTATCGCAAATAAGATTAATCTGTCACCATTATAATATTTAATCGCTATAGCTATCAACAGCTTTGCAAAGACATCAAATATCGACATATAGGCAAATGCCGTCATCTTTTCGTGAGCAATCAATGCAGCATTGTATGGAATAGAAAGTAGACCTATGGCAAAAGTTGCGGCAGAACAGTGCAAAACCCAATTTGCAGCCTCAAGTCTGCCTTCAGCAATTGTCATTCTATTATTCAAGAACCAAACGCCCAAAGTCTCAATAGCAACCACCACAACAACAGCAAGTATAAGATGAATATTCATAGCTGTTGCAAATATTTTCTTCAATCGGGAAAAATCTTTCTTTCCAAGTTCAAATGTGATAAATCGACTGACGCTATTGGAAAGCGACGATGATAGCAAAGAAAACATTGCAACTAACCCACCCACGACATTCTGTATACCATAATCATCAACCCCTAATGCATCTAGGACTATACGAGTTGTAAAGAAACTAATAACCATCATCACACACATTCTGATATACAGAATGAGTGTGTTTTTTGCAATTCGCTTATTATTTTGAGTGTTATCGGTCATATTACAAACATTTACTAAATGCTAAATAGTGAGCGATACACATTATCACGAACAACAGACGTTGTTTCAATAGAATATTCTCCCTCACAGCACTATTATTTTCTTCCGGCAATAATTTTTAAAAAACCCGGAGTATAACGACGTAATAAATAAAATACAAAAAGTAATATACCTAACGTTATTAAAGTCGCAGAAATATAGACTGCAAGCAATGATATGCTTGAAGTGGGAGCAACGTACACATATATTAATTTTAAGACTTTACCAGCAATAAGAAAATGCGATACGTATATAAAAAAGCTTGCAGAAGATAAGAATTTGTTTACCCTACAGATATTATTTTTCAACAACCAAGCAGATAAGTTGTACGCAAATATCAATCCAGCCAAAACATTCAACTGCTTCACCAATGTTTTTAATTCAGGAATATAATATGCAACATACACATACAATCCGCCTAAAACAATATAAGCTATTGCCGAGACTTTGAAATATTTTCTCCAAATAGTTAAAATATTATGTTTATACATACTCATATAAGCTCCCCACACAAAGAAAAAGAACGCCTCACCAAACGAATATAATCTTATGGAAAATATATTTGCTAAGAACCAAACCACTCCTAAGGTTATTACTATACGATGCTTTAACCTCTTTAAGGATAAATGAATTAATGGAGTACATATAACAACAACCAGCAAATTACGAACAAACCAAAGAGGAGCATTGATTGGGAAAAATTTATCGGCAAAATACACACCTTTTAATTCACCGTGATACATCCAAAATGCAGATAAGAAACCACTAAAAGAAGGAGTAAATTCCGCAATGTGTCCTTTATATTTATTGAATGATGAATATATGGTTATCAACAAAAGAAGTATTGCAAAAATATTCCAAATCAAATATGGAATCAATAATGATTTGGTTCTATTTTTAAATTTACGAATATAAACATCCTTTGTCATTTTTACACCAATAAAAAACACAAATCCAGAAATAAAATAGTATATAGGGACAGGCCTCTTAAGAAAGCATCTATTAAACGATTCACAAACAAGAATAAAGGATACGATTCAAAAGTCAACGTTTTACCTTGAAAAGTAATGCCATCAGTTGAAAAAATATGAATCAACAATATAACTACTGCTAACGGGAAACGCAACAGATCAAGACTTTGCGAACGCAAATTTTCATTAGATAAATTACCACTCATAGCAACCAAAATTCTACTCAAATTATTTTTTTATATACACTTTATTCCTAACTCTCGATGTTGCCTTCACCGAATATTTCTCTTCGTATACGTTTCTTGCATTAGCAGTCAAATCTTTTCTTAAACTCTCGCAACTAATTATTCTGTCAAGAGCAGCAGCAAACTCCTGCGGTGTATCGGCAATCATACACGACTTTTCATTTTCAAAATCTAATCCTTCAACGCCCACCGATGTTGTAATTATTGGCAATCCCATTGCTGCTGCCTCAAGAATTTTCATTCTCATACCACTGCCAGAGAGGATGGGGACAATCATTATGCTACCCTTGGCTACTGATGTCAAATCCTCCACAAATCCTTTACACTCGATTTTCACAGGAGCATCACTATTATAAGACACAGGCCATCCACCGCCGACAATCTGCACACTCGCATCGGGGTATTTTCCCCAATCCACTAGTGGCAGCACACTATTGACAAACCAATCCACCCCCTCTTGATTGGGAGTGTGTCCATAGCCTCCAAGAAATGTTATTTTCCCGTTCCAACCGGAATAATCCATAAGGCAAGCATTTACAGAAGCCGGCGAAACAGTTATAGGAACAGTTACACCTGCCGATTGCAGCTCGTCGCGATCTACTGCCGTCAAAGTAACAATAGTGTCGTAACAATTAAGATCATCAATCTCTTGACGGGAAATTTGCTCCATATATTCAATCTCACGGGGCAGCATCTTTACACCAGCAAGTAAACGACGATTGCGTATATATCGTATCTCGTGATGGATAAATACCTTACGCACGCCGCAAGGCAATTTGTGCACAAAATTCAAATATGGATAAAACTCCACCTGCACCACATCGGCACTATTCTCTTCTACAACATTTTTCACAAAACGGGCGAACCTGTCATCCACCGGATAGCCATAAGGTGTAAGCATCCATTCTACCATAAAACGGTCGCTATTCTTAAAAAAAGTTTTCTTGACCGCACGCTTAATTTTTGAGAATAGAAAACCGACATTCATCAATTGACGCACGAAGCGATAGGGGCGAAAGTTCACCTCTGGCCAACGATGCTGAAGTTCAGCCATTGCCGAAAGGCTGTTCATTCCATTCTCGGGAAAAACAAGAGTTATATTATGCTTGTGGCGCAAGCTATCAATCATATTATACTGAGCCTGCGCTCCTCCCGAATTCAAAGGATATGGCAAAATTATGGTAATGATTACAATATTCATATCTTTTGCTTTTATGTAAAAGGAACGTCCCAAACGCATTTATACTGCAAATCTTTTGTGCGTTCACCAATCTTCTTTGCAGGCACACCTCCTACGATTTCATAGTCACCAACGTCTTTATTCACTACAGCTCCGGCACAGACAACTGCACCTTTACCTATGGTAACACCTTGCAAAATAGTCGCACCAACACCAATCCAAGCATAATCCTTAATAACTATTGGCTTAAAAATTCCCGTAAAATGTGGCGACATAATTTCGTGTCCACCGGTCATTATGTTTACATTGTGCGACACCGATACACTTGAACCAATTATAATATCTCCACGTGCATCTAGCACAACACCCCTATTAATATGACTATAATCACCAATCTTTAAACGATTAGGACTCTGAATATACACATTCTTCATCACAAAAGAGCCTTTACCCACTTTTGCTCGGACTAATTTAAGATACAAACGTCTAAACGCCCAAAAAGGCACTAAATGCAAGCAACTATTAAGCATAAATTCCATAAAGAATGCACGCAGCCACTTATAAACAGCCGAAGTTAAAAAAGCATACGAAAAGCAATTGTATAGAAAATAGATATATTTCTTTAAACAGAATTTGCCTTCACTTGTTATTTTATAGTTATACCAACGACTTTTATACGGTCTATCCGATACACCCTCCTTTAAAAAGGACTGAATTGGGAGGTTAACTTTTTTAAAAGTGCAGCCACCTTTGTACATCCGATGTATCATCTCCCAATCAAGAGAATATCCTAAATTATCCTTAAGAGAGAGATTGAATTTGTATTTTTGTTGCACAGATGTTCTAACAAATGACGCACCGTGACGATACACGGGATAATACTCCATACGAGAAATATCCGATGAAGCTGTCAGCAACAAGCGCGAGACTTCCGTTACCTCTACACTATCACCATACACAACATCTACCCCTTCATAATCATCATTGCCAAAGACACGCTCGAGCACTATTTCATCGGTAAAGACATCCCCACTATTAAGAAAAGTAATCCAATCACCCGTAGCCTTGTCAATACCTTTGTTCATCGCATCATAAATGCCGGCATCCGGTTCAGAGCATTTATAAGCAATCTTTTCGGCAAAGGAATTCACAACCTCCCAAGTACCATCGGTGCTACCGCCATCAATCACAATAAGTTCTTTATTACTCCACGATTGAAACACGGCACTTTCAAGAGTTCTCTTAATACCCTCTATATTATTATATACAACGGTTATTATCGTTACTTTATTTTTTTGTTCAAAATCGGTCATATAAAATAATGCAGCAAGAATTAATCTTTCTTATTTATCATATATATCGTATACCTCTCTCCATACGATTTTGCATTAAAGAGGATATTATCATATTCAAATTTTGGTTCATTTGTAGATGAATAAATCTTCAATAAACCATAACAAAGGATAAATAGAGCATAAAGTATTTTATTCCCTTTGTATACAAAACATTTAAATAAATCACACCACAATATCCAATAAGAGAAAACAAATAGCAAAGCAATTCTTCGGCTCGCCACCTCAAATTCACGGAACAACGCAAATGAAAGGAAATAGAGCAGAAAAGCATTTATAAAAATTGTATTCTCCTTGTTTATGGTTACCAATTTATCATAATAACAGATTATTAAGATACCAGTAAACAAACGTTCTATAAAGCCCACTGACAAGAAACCCTGAATAGCTGCCACCTCGCCCTCTACATAATTCCTCACCAGCTCGACATAAATATCACCCATAAAAGAGGCTAAATAAATCAATATCGGCCCAATGAAATTTATCTGTGCCAATAAAAATAGAGCCGAGAAGATGAATATTGTTATATAAGCCCAACGCGGCAATCGTTTATGTAAAAAAAAGTAAAGCGGGATAAAGACTATCGACGATATATGAATCGTCATTGAGAGCAAACATAAGGAGAAATATTGCAAAGGCTTGCGCTTTACCAAAAAATCAAGAGCATTAAGACATATAAAAAGCGAGATTGAGTTACGTAAAAGATTTATCTCCAATCCCACCCCCGACATACAAATAAACACTAAAAATGCCAAAGGTAGATTATCAACTCGTTTGCGAAAGAAATTATATAACAGCGCACACTGTAACAAACAGCAAACAAAAATAAAAAAGTGATAATTGGGGTATATAAACTTACAAACAGCCTGCAAAATACTAAACCCCGGCTCTAAATCCGACATTTCCATCGAGGTTGCGATATTTACAACATTATCACTATACATACTTTCAAATGTAGGATAATAGATAGTCCAATCGTCCCCAACAAACCCTCTAAAGCCAAAAAACAGTATAAAAACAAGAATAGATATTGCTTTAATCCACGTCTTTCCTGCTTCGGATGAATAGCGATACAACAACGCCATTGTTGCATATAACAAGAAACAGATTATGTACGCTATTGAATACATTTTCTTTCAAAAGATTTTCTTTACAAAGAATTTAAATCTTACGCCCCGTCTCTTTCTCTTTTCTACGTTTTATAAAATCCCTTATATACAAACACCAAATTGAGCCAAAGGCAACACCCATAAAGCAGAATATAAACAGCCTAATAAATGAAGACATTCCGGTAGCCTCCAACGAAACGGTTGCCGGCTGTATTATCATAAATGCCGGAGTACGCTCTTGCAAACGTTGTCGTGTCATCTGCAACTGCTGTGCCATACTCGTATAGAGGTTTAACTTTAACTGCATCTCATTATTTAAATTCTCGAGCAAAGCCTTTTGGCTAGCCCTCACGACATTCATATTAGCATCGGCAAATTTGGCATACTCTGCTTGTATCTCAAAATACTCCTTTTGAGCCTGAGTATACATTTCTGTAACATATTCTAAATCGTGTCGCGCTTTTTTTGTACGATAATCGATTATATAATTTTGCAAACGAACCGTAACACTATCGGCCATTGTCGCTGCCACAACAGGGTCTATATCTGTTACAGAAACTGTTATAAGACTTGTGCGTTGATCCACTACGCATTGAATATTTCTGCGCATTGCATTGCAAATTTTATATTGCTCTTTTGTCAAGCAAAAAGGATCTACACCCCCATTTTTCACAACCTCTTTCTCCTTAAAGAGTGATATGAATTTTTGAAGATATATCATCGGGTATGACAACAAGCCCGGTTTATAATCATATCTCAAATGTTTGTAATAGGTTTTTACACTGCCATCTTTCAACGTAACAGGAACCTCAAATAAATCTATCAAAAAAGTTGTAGAGGTGAATACATTTGGATATAATTCGGGATATATCGCATCGGAAGTAGCTTTACCAAAAGAGCTACCTATTAGATTTCCAAAATTATCCATTAAACCGGAAAGGTCCGATTCAGATGTTTCCGGCGCTAAAACAACATCTGTTTTAAACTGTTTTGTTCTGGTAACAACTGAGATAACACCTAAAACGGCAAAACACAACACAAAAACAGATATAGTTTTCCAATCGTGTAATATTTTTTTCAATATTCCAAGAACATTTATTTCCTTGCTTTTTTTTACTTCAGTTCCTTCCATAACTTACCAATATTCCACAATATTTATTTCAGCAAATTGATGATACTCACAATCATTGTAGTAATAGAAGCTGTTGATGAGCCAATTGTCACAATCTCGGCAGTAGTCATTCTCTTTTTCAAGTTCTTTGCCGGCACAACAATCTCCATTCCGGGCTGAATATCACTGCTGGAGAATTTTGATATTTTCTTTACACCGCCATTCATATATATAGCGTAAACACCATTCTTCTTTGCTCTATCGGCATAACCTCCGGCGTGCTTTATGTAATAGTTTATCCTCTTTCCCTCTTGATATGTGACAGTGATTGGAGAGCGCACCTCGCCACTTATCTTTACAGTTGCAGTATATTCAGGCACAATTAGTTTATCACCCTCTCGAAGAACAATATCGGCACCGCTACCGGGTTTTTCAACAGCACCTTTCAAATCAATATCAATCAGATAAACATCGCCAAAAGCAGCGTTTATATTTATAAGAGAATCGGATATTGCCATATCAAAAGGCTTGTCGGAACGCAATGCATCCTCATATATCTGCTTTTGCGACTGCTTTACCATATTCTCGCGTTGCATTACCTCTTCGAGGGACATTTTACGATAAAGACGTGCGCCTTGTGGATAGGATGATGTAGCAAAGCCGCCGGCATCTTTTATCAAATCACTCAAACGGTAATCGTGACTATGCATTGCATAATCGCCTTTAAAGTTCACAGCGCCATCGACAGTAACACTCTTTATAAGGTTGTTGACCGGACTTTTGCGCACGTGCACCTCGTCAAAGGGAGCAAGTTCAAAGCCGGGTGTACCATCGATTATAAAGCCATCTTTCAAAGCAAAACAGTAGACCTCGGTTATTGTATCACCGCTTTCAACTGATTTTGGATTGTAAAGTCTGCGATATATATCAATTTTGGCAGTTGAAGCAACATTTGTCAATCCACCGGCCTGCAACACAAAATCCTCGAGTGTTGTATTCTCGGCAAACTCATAGATACCGGGATAGTTCACCTCGCCCGATATTTTCAATGTCTCCAAGCCACGCATCTCATTCATCGAAGGGATAAAAAGGACGTCCTCTTTACGCAACTCAACGTCGGGCGACACGCCATTGACAATACCCTCCACATCAATGGCAAGCACCTCTAAACGTCTATCGGCCTTGCGACGATGCATCACAGCACGAGCAAGGAAAGCATCCTCGCACAAGCCATCGGCAGCATCAATCAAATCGAGCACAGTCTTTATGTGTCCACCGACCTCATACATTCCCGGGTGGAACACAGCACCCTTAACCTCAACCATATTCGAGAAGCGTGGAATTATAGAATCAACGTATATTGAGTCGCCGTCCAAAAGGTTAAATGAAGCAAAGTTGCTCTTTTCAACAGTGTGTATAGAATACTCTCTGCCATTTTTGCGTATCACGCGAATATTTTTGTCATAAGCATCACCCGTCAAGCCACCGGTGTATGAGAGCAATTTTGCCAGAGACTCATCTTTTTTCATCTCATACAACATTGGTCGCTTCACTTTACCTTGAATGTTTACAATAGAATTATAAGGACCAACGATAACAAGGTCATTATCCTGCAAACGAATATTGCCAACGTTGTTACCATTTATTATGTAGTCGTAAACATCAATTTTTGACACCGACTTTCCGTTGCGGTAAACATTAATCTCGCGCAGAGAGCCAAGCTCGCTGATACCACCGGCCATATACAAAGCATTGAAGAGTGTCGAGAAGGCGCTCAATGTATAAGAACCCGGAGCAACAACCTCGCCAACAATCTCCACCTTTACATTACGTGTCTCGCCTATTGATAGGCTGATTGACGAGCCATTATAGTATTCGTTCAATATCTTGGCAACATATTTATCAGCCTCGGCAACCGTCATTCCTGCAAGTTTTACCCTGCCCACACCTTCTATGACAACAAATCCCTCGGGAGAAATAATATTATCAAAGGTCATTTGCGATGCACCCCAAACATCTATTATCACCTGATCGCCGGCGCCAAGAATATAGTCGGCCGGAGCAGGGATGTTCATTGCCGGCTCAAAAGTCAATAGCTCATTATTAAACAGATTACGGCCAAAAACCTCAATCTTATCCTTTAACAAATTTTTGTAGTAGACAACAGAGTCAAGGTCGAGGAATGCCATATCCTTTTTCATCTCTGTCTCCATTTTCTTCTGAGAATCCTTTTGCAGCTCTTTTTGAGATAGAGATTCGTTCTTTTTCTCTTCTTTAGAAACGATAAAATTTCCTTCTTCGTCTTTTTCTTTGTTATCGCCACCTCTCAAGCGCTTAGTTTTTGTATCCTTGCTTGTCAAATCAACAGCGCCAAGACCGCTCTGCTCCTGCTCATACTTTTCCTTTATTCTGCGAATTTGAGCAGGTGTAGCACCCTGCTGAAGCAGTTTGCGAGCAATCTCAGTCTCATCGGCACCACGTTCTTTCTCGGCAATAATCGTCTTAATTACTTGATCGTCAGAGATAGTTTGTGCTGCCACCCACTGAAAAGAGCACGACAACACAATTGCGAATAATATCTTTTTTATCATTTGTATCAGAATTTTTTACCGTTTACTATATATATAAATGTTGTAAATATCAGCTTTAAATCCAACCACAGAGAGCGTTTTTGCAGATATTCAAGATCCATCTCCAAACGTTTGAGCATCTTTTCCATTGTATCGGTGTAACCATTGTGCAGTGTTGCCATTGAGGTGAGACCGGGACGCATTAAATAGATATAGTCGTAATTTGGATTCTCTTTTCGTATCTTTTCAATGAAATAACGACGCTCGGGACGAGGACCCACGAACGACATATCACCAAGCAAGACATTAATCAGCTGAGGTAGCTCGTCGAGATGATGCTCACGCAAGAACTTGCCAATTTTTGTAAGACGTTCATCGTCCACCGTTGCCAAGCGAGGCTCGCCATTGCTTTCCGAATCGGCACGCATTGTCCTGAATTTCAAAATATTGAACGCCTTTCCCTTGTAACCTATTCTCTCCTGTTTAAACAAAATACTGCCATCGCCTTGCCAAAGCAACATTATTGCAACAACAAGAAACACAGGAGATAATATTATTAGTGCGAGTAATGAACAAATGAAATCAAAAACACGTTTGACTACACGCTCAAAAACATTCATTCCATCACTTATATTTATTTTTTCACTCATAATAGACAAGAGTTATTTTCAATAATAACTTTTTTTAAAGTAATTTATTGTGTCGTGTTTAAATTTATATCACAAAAAATGCCGCTCGAAGCGGCTGCTACCTCACAAAGGTAATAAAAAAAAGGACTCACACACTTATATCACCTCAAAATCTTAAAAAATGAATATAATTTGTCATATTAGTAAAAAAAAACAAGGTTGCAAGCATATCAGATAGAGCGTTTTCACAGAGCATTGTTGATTTATATCTGTTTTTTATTAAAATTTGCATATTAAAATCATTTTGCTTCAAAATGGAATCTGTAAAAAAGCAACTTGTTTCGGGGACTTTTTTTTATTGCCACGGTCAAATACACAGGAGTGGCAATTAACTTATTGATAACAGCAATACTAGCCCGTATTCTTGTTCCGGAACAAATACCGTTACAGAAGGCAAAGGCAAGCCACGACGATTTCAGTATGACAGGAGTTGCCAACCTTAATTTTTGGCACGGCTTTGACAGAGTAATAACCGGACTTGCCGAATATTACAAGGCGGAAAGGGAGCAAAAAGCATATTTCAACATTGTTGGCAGTGGAACTATCACAGAAGAGTTAAAGGATTTATGCAAACAAAAAGGTGTTGAGGAGTACGTGAGGTTCCTTGGACCAAAGCAAGGCTCTGAGCTAGACAAAATTCTAGACGAGATCGACCTTTTCATCGGCTGTTTAAACAAAACACTGCCAAACACACAAATAACGCCGCCGTGTAACAGAGGATTAAAATATGCTATGCACAAAAATATTTTTGTGGTATAAGACCCTATTTATCTCAATATTTTACTCGATCACACAACGTCTAAAATTGCTCCCGGATAGTAATGGGCAAGAATTTGAGCGTGCGTAGCACCCTTTTCGCCCATCATTGCTGCACCTATCTGGCAAAGCCCTACTCCGTGCCCCCAACCGGCACCTTTCAGCACAAAATTCACCTTGCCTAGAGCATCAATCTTCTTATCGACAACAAATGCCGAACTATAAAGGTGTGATTTCGACAACCAACGACGTATTTCCAGTTCTTTACCAACGGTTTTCACCCTCTTTGAGCCAACAATTTTCAGCTTGACGATGCGCCCCGAAGCACCCCTTACCAGCGGTTGCAGCTCCTCTATCACACCAAAATCAATACCCGAACGTTCGGCTACGAGCAACGAGAGTTCATCTTGAGAATAGACAACCCTCCAACGATAAAAATCATTAGTTTCACGGTCGTACCCGTTCAATATTTGAGAAAGCACCGCTTTGTCATTTGTAGAGCAAAAAGCCTCGGGCGAGCTCTCTATCCACTCGCGTGCGCCCTCTTCGGTTGTGAGTTGCGGTAATTGTGGAGCATCGGCACAATCCCTGAAAGCCTGCAGATAATCAAAATCAACCTCCTCCCAACAGGCCGAGAAACGCTCCGTCACACCGCCACAACATTTACTGAAACGCGCATCGCACACCTTGCCATCATATTTTAAAACAATATCCCGTGTCTCAGCGACGGCACGTGCCACATTAGGGTTAAGAGCACGAGTAACACCCTGATAGCGTTGACAATGGTCATCGGCGCAAAAATCAAAGGTTTTGTGATCTTCTCTGGCGTACCAACGCACAATCTCATCATCGTTCTCATAGCCCAAGCGTGCAGACTCAACCAGCCCTCCCCTATCGAGTTGCGCATAAACCCAACTGCGGGATATTATTGTGTGAGCCTTTAGAAATTCCAAAGACGAAGTAGCCGACATCTCGCTGGAGATGACGCTCACCAGATAATCCTCAACAGAAAGACGATTAATAGCACGCACCTCTCCATCCTCGACAACAAGATACAGTTCACCCTTAAAAACCTGATTTTCTTTGCGTTGCCAATGAAAACCCACTCCAATGACCACATCATACAAGCAAAAAGTGCAAGCGGGCATTTGCGGTTTAAAACAGAGATAATCATAATGCTCGCCATTATAACACAGAGTGCCATCCTCGATGGAAACAATATTTTTTGCAGGAGCCTGCCTGCCATTGAGCACAAAATTCCCGATTAAATCGAACTTTATTTGCGCCGAGCGCAGAATACCTATATCAATTTTTCTCATACAAGCCATTGAGTTTTTCAACAACTGCATCTACAACAGACAATGGCAACGCCACCTCGCGCAACAACGAGGCAGCCTCATCGGCTGTAATATTCTCAAAATCACACTCTCGCGGAGTAACCATCAACCCCGACATATCCAAAGCTCCCGGGCTGACCAAACGCTGCGAATCATCTGTTGCATAATAGCAGGCCGGACGATGCTCGGCACGAGGAAGAACTATTGTCACATAACCATCTGCCGGAGTATAGAAAGTAATCACATTCATACGAGGTTCGTGCTCGCCATCAACCAACGGCAGTGCCGAGAGCAGCATATCAAGCAGCTCGACAGAGCGCGACACTCTTTTTGAGATTATCATAAAGAGGGGTACTATATACCCTTTTACATTGCAGATACAATCCTTTTCTGTGCCACATATAGGCTCACCAACAGCAAGCTCACCGCCGGCAACGGCTGCAAGCAGAGGAATATCTGCACGACGCACAGCCTGAAGATGAGCGTGGTCGGGTGCCGAGGCCCCACATTTTGCGCCATTATAAAAAAGTGCAAGAGTCTGCCACCTATTGGCAAGATGCAACATATCGGCATACATTGGTTTCAGCGCTTGCGGCGTATGCTGCTTTGAGGGCAATGTAAAGTGCGGTGAAAGTATCGGGAAGGGATTGACAAGCAATTCAAGCGAGCCCAGAACATTCTCGGCAATCTGTTCGGCCGGCCTATTTGCTGTGCACAAGAAACAGGGACGAGCAGCAAGCGATGCAGCATCAACTTTGGCAGCTGTCGACACTGCCCGCGAGGGGTTATACTGCAAAAAGATGCCGTTGCCAAGAACACGTTCCTTAACCATAGCAAGCAATTCGTATCTGTTTGCCGCATCGGGCCACTGCTGCAACTGTTTTTCAAAGAAAGCCACTACACCGGCATCAGAAACAGTCTCCCAACGGCTCACAAGCGCCTGACGCTCGGCAAGTTCAGCCGTGCGCAAACCATCCTTGTAAAGATTATGAGCATTAACCTTCTCGTGCGAAAGTGCTGCATCGGAGTTTCCGCCCCAACGACGGCACAGATAGAGAACATCATATATGCGACCAATCTTGTAGCGACGCGATATTTGCAGCCCCACAGCATAATCCTCGCCATAGCTCACATTCGGGAAGCCCACCTCGCGTATCACCGGAGTAAAGAATGCACGAGGAGCACCCAAGCCATTTATTCTCAAAGCATTATTGCGACCATTCTCCTCGCTCCACTCGCGGTGGTCAATCACCCCCGGCGGCAATGTATTCAGGCTGAAATCGCATATTCTATAAGAGCCTATAAGCATTGCACACTGTTGCTTGTAAAAGCCATCAACAATGCGTTGCAGGGTATTTTCATCGCTGTAAATATCATCACTGTCGAGCTGAACGGCAAAACGTCCGCAACGGGCATCATTGACCGCCAAATCCCAACAACCGCCAATGCCAAGGTCGCTGCGCGAAGGGATTATATGCACCACTCTCTCATCGGCAAAAGCATCAATTATCTTGGGAGTTTTATCTGTTGAATGATTATCGACAACAAGTATATTGAATTTAAAAGCTGTCTTTTGTTTAAGCACCGATGAAATTGCATCAGCAATAGTTGTTTCGCGGTTAAGTACAGGGATAATAACTGAAGCCTCAACAGGAAAATCACCGATAGAAAGGTCTATTTTATCATATTTACAAGGCGGCAACCAAGCCCCAATTTGTTTGAGATGATGAGTGCACACCTCCTCCATCTCAATTTGCACATTGCGTTGAGCCGGATTTACATAATCGAACTGTTTTTCACCACTTTTACGTGTATCGGCCTCATCTTCAACATATAGATATTCGCAGAAGTGGAAAAGCGACCCCACACGGCTCATAGCCAAGCGTAATTGATAAAGCCCGGCAAAATCATACTCCGGCAGAGACATTGCAAGATATTCCCTCAATGCACTAACCCTAAAAAGAAGCAGAGAACCAAAATCAAAATCGTTGCGCAGACTACCGGGCAAGCAGTCGATAGTGGGTGCATCAACACACTCGCCATTAACAACTTTGCGATAATGAGAATAGGCCATTGAAGCGCCGGAAGGCATTGCGGCACACATTTCGGCAAGCTTAGCGTTATCTACTACACCCCCCTCTTTGCCAATAAAAAGCAAAAAATCGGCAGTAGCAACCGAGGCCATCTGTTTCAGTGCGGCAGTTGAGGTCAGCGAGCCGACAGGCAGTGCCGTAACACCATTGGGCAACTGCGCATCAACCGACGAAGAACACAAAAGCCAAATGTGTTTTACCAAAGGGTTGTTCAAAAAAGGAGCAACAACCGCAGCGTCACACCCGCCGGCAGTCGCAGGCATAAAAACCTCTATAGTGTAATTTGTCATAATCAGTTTGTTTTTGGCGAAATTAATAAAAAAGCACGGCAAACAAAGAGGATTACGGTGCAAAATGCTATTAAATATTAAAATAACGGATATATAATCAAAAAATCACTTTTTTGCATTATCTTCGCAAGGAAATAGCATTTGTTGCAAACGCAAGAACCCACGGTGCATTATGGAAAATAAAAAGAGAAAGTTGGCAGGAATGACATTGAGAGACCTCACTGATGCGGTCAAAGAGGCCTGTATGCCGGCATTTACTGCCAAACAGATTGCCGATTGGGTGTACAAGAAACGTGTTGCCACAATCGACGAGATGTCAAATATCTCGCTCAAGAACCGCATTAGGCTGAACGAGCTCTTTGAGGTGGGCTACACAGCCCCTGCCGACGCGGCGCGCTCGATAGATGGCACTGTGAAATATCTTTACAAAGTAGACAACAACCATTTTGTCGAGGCTGTGTATATCCCCGACGGCGACCGCGCCACATTGTGTGTGTCGTCACAAGTAGGTTGCAAAATGAATTGTCTCTTTTGTATGACCGGAAAGCAAAAGTACACTGCCAATCTCACAACCAATGAAATTGTAAACCAAATATTGGCGCTGCCCGAATTTGAGAAACTTACCAACATTGTGTTTATGGGAATGGGCGAACCTTGTGACAACCTCGACAACCTGCTGCCGGCGATAGAAATTCTGACAGCCGATTATGGCCTCGGCTGGAGCCCTCACCGTTTGACAGTGTCATCGGTGGGCGTGCGCAAAGGACTGAAACGCCTGCTCGACGCCGGCGACTATCACATAGCCATCAGCCTGCACCACCCAATCCCCGAGCAACGCGCCGAGATTATGCCGGCCGAGAAGGGATTCCCTATCACCGAGGTGCTTGATTTGCTGCGACAATATGATTTCAGCCATCAGCGAAGGCTAACATTCGAATATATTGTCTTTAAAGGGATAAATGAGAGCCCATTTTATGCACGTAAGCTATTGCAACTGCTAAAAGGGCTGGACTGCCGCATAAACCTCATACGTTACCACGCAATACCCGGAGTGCCACTCGAGGGTGTGGGTGAGAAGGAGATGACACAGCTACGCGATTTTCTCACTCACAATGGCCTGTTCACAACTATCAGAGCATCGCGCGGCGAGGATATTTTTGCAGCCTGCGGTATGCTATCAACATTAAAACAAGAAGAAAAGAACAACAATAACTGACAAAGATGAAAAAAACAATTCTGTTTCTATTGGCATTAATACTGCTCACCTCGTGTGGCAAAGAGATTAAGCGTAATTCTGTGGGAGCCCCATTCGAGGTTCTTGTTGTGTGTGACGATGAACTTTGGGACACCCCGGCCGGACAGGCTTTGTCACAAGCCCTTCGCACCCCAGTTCCCGGCTTGCCGCAAAAAGAGGCCACTTTTAAGGTTACAAGAGTGGAGAGCGAAGAGTTGAGCACCACAAACAGAGCGTTCCGCAACATAATATTGGTTGACGTCAGCAGCAACCACAGCAAGTGCGAGTTCAGATTCGACAGGAATATATACGCTTCGCCACAGATTGTTATGGCAATAAATGCCCCCGACAAACACTCTTTTGGTAAATTTGTGAGCGACAATGCTAAGGTGATAGTAGATTTTTTCACCGACAAGGAGCGTGAGGCACAGATTGCCGAGCTACAAAACAGACACAACAAACAGGCGCTTGCCTTGATAAAGGAGAAGTTTGGTTGCGAGATGAAAATCCCGGCAAGCATCGGTGGATACAAGCGAGGCGAAGATTTTCTCTGGTTCTCGGATTACAATAACCCAAGCAGAGTAGAAATGTTGAGCTTTGCGGTATACAGCTACCCCTACACCTCGCCCGATAATTTCTCGAAAGAGCATTTTATCCAAAAGCGCGACTCAATGATGATGATGAACATACCCGGTGGCGAGCCCGGACAATATATACAGACCGACGCCGAGACCGTTACAACAACCGACGTTGCCTACAATGGTAAATATATGAGCGTTGCACGCGGACTATGGTATATGAAAAATGATGATATGTTCGGCGGTGGCCCATTTGTATCACACTCTATTGTAGACGAGGAGAATGGCAAGATGATTGTGGTGGAGGCTTTTGTTTATGCCCCCAACAAGGAAAAACGCAATTTTATGCGTAAATTGGAAGCTGCACTCTACACATTAAAGCTCCCAGTGGACCTTGCCACCGAGAATAAAGAGGTAACAGAAAACTAAAGATAAAACAAGCAACATATAATATGAGCGAAAAAGGTAAAATACGCGTAGGAATTACACAAGGCGACATCAACGGCATTGGTTACGAAATAATTTTCAAGACTTTTGAAAACCCTGAGATGTACGATATATGCACCCCCATCGTTTTTGGGTCACCAAAAGCAGCAGCCTATCACCGCAAGGCCTTAGAGATGGAGATTCCATACAATGCTATTGAAAAAGCGGCCGATGCACAAGCCGGCAAACTGAATATCATCAACTGCAATAACGACGAGCTGCACATTGAACTTGGCAATAGCAACGCCGAGGCTGGGCAGGCTGCTTTTCAGGCTCTTGAAAAGGCTGTCGAGGCATACAAAAACGGCGAAATTGACGTTCTTGTAACAGCCCCCATAGACAAAAGTGCTATACAAAGTGAGCAGTTTAATTTCCCGGGACACACCGAATATCTTCAGGAGTGCAGCAACGAGGGCGACAAGGCGCTTATGATTTTGTGCAGCAACGACCTTCGTGTTGCCGTTGCCACATCACATCTGGCACTGCGCGATATTCCGGCTGCCATAACCCCCGAACTGCTTGAGGAAAAAATCACTCTGCTAAATGAAAGCCTTAAAAAAGACTTTAACATTGATGCGCCCAAGATTGCAGTGCTCTCACTTAATCCACACGCAGGTGATAATGGTCTTTTAGGCAAAGAAGAGATTGAGGTTATCAGCCCAACAATCAGAAAAATGAACGATGGTGGCATCTTCTGCTATGGTCCGTTTGCTGTCGATGGTTTTATGGGTAGCGGCAAATATGATAAATTCGATGCAATTCTGGCGATGTATCACGACCAAGGCCTTGCACCTCTGAAGGTTCTAGCAATGAACAACGGAGTCAATTTCACAGCAGGTCTCTCAATCATACGCACCTCACCTGCTCACGGAGTGGCATATGACATTGCCGGACAAGGCATTGCCGACGAGAACTCATTCCGTCAGGCAATATATGCAGCCATCGACATTATGCGCAATCGCAAATTCTATGCCGAGGCACGTCGTAACCCACTGCGCAAGCTCTATTTTGAGAAACGCGACGACAGCAACCGCCTGAATCTGCAACAAGCCGACAACGACCTATAAAATGAAATTTGCAATTATAGCAGCCGGCGAGGGGTCGAGGCTTGCACGCGAGGGTGTTAAAGCCCCCAAGCCTCTGATAAAGTTACAAGGCATTCCCATCATAGAACGCCTTGTAATGCTTTTTGCGTCACAAGGCGCAAGCAGCATAAACATTATAATAAATGAGCAGCAACCCGACACGTTGGCCCTATTGCAAAAATTGCAGACGCAGTACCCCATAAACATTGTCGTCAAGGACACCCCCAGCTCAATGCACAGTCTGCACGCATTGAGTCATCTGCTGCGCGGCGAAAAGTTCTGTCTGACAACCGTCGACACTATATTCAAGGAAAAAGAGTTTACAGAATATATAAAATCTTTTAAAAACAGTGCCGACGATGGCTTGATGGCTGTCACCGACTATATTGATGACGAAAAGCCACTATATGTAGACACCGATAATGCGCTGAATATCACAGCTTTTATTGACTCCCCTACTGCAATATCAAAATTCATTTCGGGTGGCATATACGGGCTGCAAGAAAACGCTCTTGATATACTCGATGAGTGTATGGCTACCGGCATTGAGAGAATGCGTAATTTTCAAAGAGCCCTTGTCGACAATGGTCTAAAGCTCAAAGCATTTCCCTTCAAAAAGATAATAGATATTGACCACGCCGAGGATATTGCCAAAGCCGAAGAATTTCTTGCCGAATGAAAAAGATTGCAACCATCGCACGCAACCCAATAAACTCACCTAATATGACTGCCAACGACGCAGCCATATTAGAGCGCATCACCTCAGGACTTACGGAGCGCGGCGTAAATGTTGTATCCATTGACGAGAATGAAGAGCTGCCGAATGACGTAAAGCTTGTGTGTACAATGTCACGCACAGCAGACACAATAGCACATCTCAGAAAAGCCGAGGAACGAGGTATCGTGGTGATTAACTCCACCGAAGCTGTGGAAAATTGCTCACGCCGATGCTTTATGAACATTCTACAAAACAGTGCCATAGCACAACCCCCTTTTAAAATTGTGCACAATGCAACAGAACTAAAAAAGGAATATTATCCCTGTTGGATAAAAAAATCCAATGGTTGGAGCTGCCACAAGGATGATATATGCTACGCACGAACCGAGGAGGAGGCCTTTGCAGCTATTGAGCAAATGGCAACAAGAGGAGTTGAAGAATATATACAAATGCAGCACTGCCCGGGCGATGTAATAAAATTCTATGGCTGTGGCGAAAACTTTTTTCACTACTGCTACCCGACAGATACAAAATTTGGTAAAGAGGAGATAAACGGCGCTCCCAAGCACCACTCGTTCGACACTGCATTATTGAGGGATATTGCACAAAAAGCCGCTAAAGCCGTTGGGCTCATAATATACGGAGGCGACGCAATTATCACTCCACAGGGCAATATTTTCATAATTGACATTAATGATTTCCCCAGCTTTACAGCTATACGAGAGATTGCAGCCAAGGAGATTGCGACACTAATAATGAACAAAATAAAATAAAAATATGAATGCCGAAGAGAAAAAGATGTATCAAGCATCAATAAAATCCATCGACACCGAGGAGTTTCTTGATATGTGGTTCTACCGTCCATTAGGCTTTCGCTGTGCACTATTCTTTCGCAATCGTGGCATACACCCTAATGTAATAACAATAATATCAATATTTTTGGGCGTTGCCGCCGGAGTGTGCTTTGCTCAGGAGAGCTTGCGTTGGAACATCTTGGGTATTCTGTTGCTCATTTGGGCGAACCTATACGACAGCACCGACGGACAGCTCGCGCGTATAACAGGGCAAAAAACTCGTTGGGGGCGCATACTCGACGGCTTTGCCGGCGACTGCTGGTTCTTTTGCATATATTTTGCCATTGCCGTACGCGAGAATTTTCAGCCAATACCCTTTGCACCGGAGTATCAGTGGGGGCTTATTATATGGATAATGGCCTCGTTCAGCGGTTTTTGGGTACACGGTTCGCAGTGTCAGCTTGCCGACTACTACCGCAATATACACCTCTACTTTACCAACGAGAAAAACGGTAACGAGTTCCACAACTCCATTGCCGTGCGCAAGGAGTATAAAGAGACTCCGTGGAGAGGAAATTTCTTTTGGAAAATATTCCTCAATGCATACATTGCATACGTTGATAACCAAGAGAGAATGACACCGCGCTTTCAGCGTTTCATTAAAGCAGTACAAGAGAAATATGGCAATAACATTCCCGATTCTCTGCGCAAAGAGTTCCGACAGGGCAGCCTGCCACTGATGAAATACACCAATATTCTCACCTTCAACTCACGCGCCATAATGCTCTGCTTTGTTATGCTCATTGGACAAATGTGGTTCTATCTATTCTTTGAGCTTGTTATATTAATGGCACTTTTTGTGTACACAAGATACCGCCACGAAAAACTATGTAGCAGATTGACAAAAAAAATCGAGAGTGGTTATGAGTATAATTAAAGGAATTATTTTTGACTATGGTGGCACGATAGACACCAATGGCATACATTGGGGCGAGGTTATTGCCGAGCAGTACAAAGTGGCCGGAATTGATATTGAGCGTGAACTATATCGCAAGGCATACGTTCACGGCGAACGTACGTTGGCAAAAGCACCAATCATCACCCCCGAAGATACATTCCACACATTGCTAAAAAAGAAGATTGCCATACAATTTGAATATCTGAAGGAGGATACTCACAATCAACAATTTACAGCAGAGACTGCCGACAAGATTGCTGATGGATGCTACAACAAAGTCAGAGAGACTTTAGCCACCAGCCGAAGCATTATCGAGAGCCTATCAAAAAAGTTTCCAATGGTGCTTGTCACAAATTTCTATGGCAATATGCCTGTTGTACTTAAAGAGTTCAGGCTCAACAACTATTTTAATAGCATTATAGAGTCGTCGGTTGTGGGAATTCGCAAGCCCGACCCGGAATTGTTTGCAATGGGCGTAAGAGCTTTGCAACTGCCGGCCAAAGAGGTTATTGTAATTGGCGACTCATACCGCAAGGACATCTACCCGTCAACAACACTCGGCTGCAAAACAATCTGGCTGAAAAATTTATGCTGGGAGGAGGAGCCTATCGAAGAGGGACACGCCCCCACCGCCATAATAAATGACATCAAGCAGCTGCCGGATATTATCACAGATATAATAGCCAAAGAACCATAAGCCACACAGCAATGTTTTATAATGAGATAGTATTATTGTTAACCAATAGAACATTCATTATGAAACAAAAACTAACCATCACAACGCTGCTTCTCACAATGTGCAGCGTAACAAGTGCACAATTTGCACCCGAGGACTACACCGCAATACACAGTGACAGTAGTTGGTATTTTACATTCGACTACGATATTCCCAAGCCGGCCTCGAACGAAGGAATGCTCATCGTCACCCATCTGTGCACCCCCGACACCTGCATAAGCACAGCCGAAAGGCATATACAAGGCAAGCGCTACTCAAAAAGATACATCAAGAAACACAACAGAGAGCCCAAGCTACAAAAACACGGCCCAAGCAGCAGCACCCTTGTCCTTCCCGAAAAAGATGTAAGCGATACAATGTATGGCGTCACTTACTGCGAATACAGCGACAACCGCGGAACAAAATTCACCTACGACACATTTGCAGTCTACCTCCCCGATTGCCCGCCAATGAGCTGCCACAGAGTTATGCCCAACAGAAGTATTGCAGAGCATATTGCAGCCGAACACCCCGAGGTGAAAAGTATCAGATACTACACCCCACTCACCAGCAGCAATGCATCAGAAATGAATATCACGCCCAATATTGTGCGCTACACCAGCAACAGCAGCAAGCTCAACCCCGAATATCTGAACAATGCACAATCAATAGAGGAGATGATGAACCTTATCGGCGAAATCCTTGCCGACAGCACCACCACTCTCGAATCGGTGCAGATTGCCGGCTACACCTCGCCCGAGGGCTATGAGGACAAGGGCACCCAACGTGGCTTGAATCGTGCAATAGCAATGCGTGAACACATCAAGAAGCACCACAGCCTCCCCGACTCAATTTTTGAAGTAGCCGGCGGCGGTCGCAATTGGAATATCATCTACAATGATATAAAAGATATGAATATTCCCAATGCTGATGAGTTTATTGCTCAACTAAAAGATGAAAAGAATGAGAGTATGCGAGAAAGAATGCTTAAACAATATGAGAATGGCGAACTTTACAAGAATCTGCAAGCACGCTATTTTCCTGCGCACCGAATTGCTTGTTGCACCGGAATATATTACAGCAACTCCCCCGACAGCGCAGCCATTATTGTAAACAGGATTGTCAACGAATTGATAAACAATCCCTCACCCAATTATAACGCACTGCTCAACGAGTTGAAGATGTATAAAAATGACCCTCGAGTGCTGAACTTGCAGGGCGTTATAGAATACCGCCGCCACCATCGTCACGCGGCTGAGCGTGCCTTTGCCAAAGCTGCGCGAATGGGCGATGAACAGGCATTGACCAATCTAGAGATTATAGAATTCAATCGGGGCAAAGAATAGTATCCCAATAGCGAATATTATAACCAAAATCAATCCATAAAGCGCATATAATATTTAAAAAAGTGGAAAAACCACCCATTATTGCACAAAGAATATTGCTTTGTGCAATAATTTGAATACTTTTGTACAAATTTAAACACAAAACAAGTACAAAATGAAAAAGATTATCTTTACACTAATGTGTGCGCTAATGGTATTATCGGCTAATGCACAAGACCTAAATTCAAAAGGAGACAACATTCTTGGTGAATATTTTAGCCTAAAAGATGGTAGCAAAAGCAAAATCAGAATCACTAAAGAGGCGAACGGAACATACACCGCTCAGGTTTTTTGGGTAGAGAAAGACTTAGATGCAAATGGCAACAAGCGCAAAGACGTCAAGAACCCGAATAAGAACCTACGTAACGTAGACCTCGACAAGGTTGTTCTCATAAAAGGACTCAAGTACGACGCTGACGACAAAGAGTGGGGCGATACAAAAATCTACGACCCGGGTAGCGGCAAAATATATAGTGTAGATATTGAGTTCAAGGATGCAAAAACGCTCAAGGTATATGGCAACATCCTCGGAATTGGCAAGACAGTATACTGGACAAAGCTGAATTAATGACAAAAAAAAGAGAAGCAGTGATCTGACCCCAAAAAGTTGGACGAATTAATAAAAAAGTTTATTGGTAAAGAGTTCGGTATTGCACCGGACTCTTTCCTTTTAGTCTCAGTTTGATTCTATCATTGTTGTAGTAGTGGATATACTTCTTCAGTTCTTGCT
>JAZRMQ010000027.1:0-7897 GCA_045647745.1 Bacteroidaceae bacterium
ATGCGGAAATAGCTCAGTTGGTAGAGCACAACCTTGCCAAGGTTGGGGTCGCGAGTTCGAGCCTCGTTTTCCGCTCAAAGGCTATAAAGCCCAGGTGGCGGAATGGTAGACGCGCTCGTTTCAGGTGCGAGTGTTGAGAGACGTGCAGGTTCGAGTCCTGTTCTGGGCACACAGGGCTTCGTTTTACAATATTTATGGAGGAGTGGCGGAATTGGTAGACGCGCTACTTTGAGGGGGTAGTGACCGTTGGGTCGTGTGAGTTCGAGTCTCATCTCCTTCACGAATACAGAAATCAAAATTCAAACATTTAAATGCGGAAATAGCTCAGTTGGTAGAGCACAACCTTGCCACAAAAGAAAAAGGGTTCAACCTTGGCGAGGGGCAAAACTAAAAGAGCAATGCATTGAAATGCGGAAATAGCTCAGTTGGTAGAGCACAACCTTGCCAAGGTTGGGGTCGCGAGTTCGAGCCTCGTTTTCCGCTCTAGAGGACAGCAGTTAGCTGTCTTTTTTTGTTTGTATAATACTTTGAATGTTTTTATAAATTTTAAAGGCTGCGAATTTTCGCAGCCTTTAAATTATTCAACGTACAATACTAATCCTTTTAGGTATTCACCCTCGGGGTGGTAGATGCTCACCGGGTGATCGGCTGGTTGTGTGAGCTGGTGCAGAATACGCACGTTGCGCTTTGCCATTGCTGCGGCTGTGAACACTGCGGTGCGGAAATTCTCTTTGCTGACTACCTGTGAGCAGGAGAATGTGAATAGAATTCCGCCGGGTTGAATCTTTTCAATGGCTTTTGCGTTCAAGCGACGATAACCAATGAGGGCGTTGCGCAATGAGTCGCGGTGCTTGGCAAATGCCGGTGGGTCGAGAATTATAAGGTTGTAATTGTTGCCCATTCTCTCCAAAAAGTCAAAAGCGTCCTCGGCGTATGCTGTGTGGCGTGTGTCGCCGGGGAAATTTATCTCAACGTTGGCATTTGTAAGGTCGATAGCTTTTGATGAACTGTCTACCGAGTGTACAATCTCGGCTCCTCCTCGCAGAGCGTATATTGAAAATCCGCCGGTGTAGCAGAACATATTAAGCAGTTTGCGGCCTTTGGCGTATTTTTCGAGAAGTGAGCGATTTTCGCGTTGGTCGACAAAGAAGCCAGTCTTCTGTCCGCGCAACCAATCGATGTGGAATTTTAGTCCATACTCGGTTGATACATTACCCGCATTGCCACCTAAAATATAGCCGTTGTCCTTGTTTATGTCGGCCTTGTATGGCAGGGTGGTGTCCGATTTATAATATATGTTCTTGAGCTTGTCGCCAAGAACCTCTTGCATTGCTTTTGCAATCTCCATTCGGCTGACGTGCATACCGACGCTGTGCGCTTGCATCACGGCTGTGTCGTCGTAGATGTCAACGACTAGTCCGGGGAGGTTGTCGCCTTCGCCGTGTACCAAACGATAGGTATTGTTGTCCTCGCGCGACGAGATGCCTGTACGTTCGCGAAGGTCGTATGCTGTTGCGATGCGACGATTCCAGAATGCTTGGTCTATGGGTTCGTTGTTGAATGTTAGAACGCGTACGGCAATGCTGCCCACTTGCACGTGCCCGCGCGCGATGAATTTGTGGTCGTTGGTGTAGACTGTTACCACGTCTCCTTCCTCGGGTTTACCCTCTATGCGTTGTATTGCGCCCGAGAAAATCCAAGGGTGAAAACGTTGTAGTGATTCCTCTTTGCCTCGTTTTAGTATTACGGCTTTTTCCATATTATTTTTGGTCGATTTGTTTTAGTTGGTTGTATATTTTCAGGCACGCCCAAGCGTCGGTGGCTGCGTATAATTTCTGTTTGTCGGTTAGAACGTCATTCTCCCAATTGCTGAGCTGCTGGCTCTTTGAAATTCGCTGTTTGAATATTATTGCAAAGATTTTTTGCAGGCTCATCTCTTCTATGCCAAACTTGCCCACCTCTTTTTGCAGGTCGATAAAATTTCCGGCCTTGAATTTGCGACGTTTGCACAGGCTTTGATAGTCGTCGTGTAGTGACAGGCCAATCTTTGCTATGTTTTTGTTCTCGAGAAAAGCAACGAGTGAGTCGGGCATTCCTGTTCGGTTCAGGCGTATGAGAAAACAGGTGTCCGGAGTTGATAGTTGTATCAGTGACACGGCGTGCTGCACGCCTTTTTTGAATGATGGGCGTGTCTCGGTGTCAATGCCGACGCAACTCTCCTGTGACAAGGCGATGATGGCTTGTTCCACTGCCGGGGCGGTGTCTATGGTGATTATGCGGCCATCGAATGTGATGGTTGGCATTGTGCTTATTTCGCTTTTTTCTATGTGTGCATTATAGCTCATTTCCCTCTTCTTCCTCGTCGTCAAGTGATGTGTTGTATCTTATGTCGTGCAATGCACGCAAAGTGTTTGTGAGTGTCTGTCCCCAATATTGGCGAAAATGCTCGTTACATTCAATTATTGCGTCGTGCATTGTCTCGTTGATGCCTAGTTGGAACAGGCATACAAAATTCTTGATATCCTGATAAATATCGGCAATATCCTCGGATATGCTTTTGGTTATAGGCGTGTCGCTGTATTTCATATCATTGACAAAGACGTCAAGATATGAATCTTTGTCGGCAAGCAGGTCGAATATTGTCATTCTCACTATCTCGTAACTGTCCTCCGATACAAAATCCTCTAAATCGTCATCGTTTATCCGCTCCTCGTCGGGGAGCATCTGTGCCTTGATGTAGAGTAGCGGAAGAAGCTTTAGCAGGGTGTCGACAAAATCCTTGCGATTGTGCTCATTGCTACGCTCAATATAGGCGCAAAATTCTGCCGCAACGGTTACAAACTCCACGGTGTTGCACGAAAAAACAATATCTTCTCTTGCGTTCATTTTTATTGTGTTGTTATTTTGCCGCGAAGTTACAAAAAAATAGCGGAGGAGTGGGTAAATGGTATTTGTTTTTTTTGTATCTTCGCACTTAAGTGTGGCGAGTATGCCACTTTTTTGAATTTTATAAGCGGAAACAGCGTATTAATATGGCAAAAGATAAGCATAAGAAAGGACGTTTTTTTAAGTTGAGGATGTTTATGGCTCGCGTAAGGCTCTTCTTCTCCAACCCGAGCGTGCAGTTTGTGTTGGGTTTGATTTGTATTGCATTTGCAATATTCCTTACCAGCTCTTTCCTTTCGTTCTTTTCGGCGGGCGGCAGCGACCAGAGTGTTGTGGAGTCTGTGGCCTCTGGTGGCGTGGCAAGCAATACATCGGGCAAAGGTGGTGCTATTGTGGCCGACTATTTTATAAACAAATGCTTTGGCTGGGCTTCAATTCTTGCATTGCCGTTGTTGGTGCTTCTCTCTTTTTATCTTATGAAGTTGCGCAGCGTGCGCCTGAAACGTTGGACTGTAATCACTGTTTTTTTGGTTATTTGGTGCTCTGTTTTGTTCGATTTTCTCTTTGCTAACAGCTTTGCCGATAGCTTTATGTCGCCCGGTGGCCGCTGTGGCGAGGTGATGACCGATTTTTTGTATGATATGTTCGGCATTGTTGGTCTTGTGCTTTTTCTTGTGGTGTCGTTGCTGCTCTTTATGATATATCTCTCGCGCAACACAATCACTTGGTTGCAAAAGGTGTTGAGCTTTGAGTCTAAGAGTGATGAAAAAACTACCGAGGATGCAGCCGAAGAGGATGAGGAGGATGAAGATGACGAAGATGTTGCAGATGAAGATGATGAGGAGGAAGATGTTGCAGATGAATCTAATTGCAATGATGACGACAATGATAACGATGATGATGAAGAAGATGAAATAGAGATTGATATTGACGCTGCCGAGGAGGATGACGATGATGATGAGGTTTTTGTTGTGGTTGATGATGCTCCTGCTGTTGAGGATGATGATTTGGCGCTTGCAAAGCAATTCGATGCTGTGAGTGGCAGCGCGGCAAGCTCTGAACAGGTTTGTGGCGAGACTGTACAGGCCGGTGATGGTGGGCTCTCGATGGAGGTTGAGGCTGCCGATGGCGATAATGATATGGGCGGTGATATGCTGCGTCCGATAAATCCAAAAGATGAACTGAGTTACTATAAGCCACCTACGCTTGACTTGCTCGATGAGTATGAGCAAGGTGTTCATTCTATTGACAAGGACGAGCAGGCCGAAAATGCAAACAATATTGTTAAAGCGCTAAAGAATTTTGGCATTGAAATTAGTTCGATAAAGGCAACTGTCGGCCCTACAATCACTCTTTATGAGATTACTCCGGCACCCGGTGTGCGCATCTCAAAAATCAGAAATCTCGAGGATGATATTGCAATGAGTCTATCGGCGTTGTGTATCCGTATTGTTGCACCAATTCCCGGCAAGGGTACTATCGGTATTGAGGTGCCCAATGCCCACAAGCAGATTGTGCCGATGGTGTCACTGCTCAATAGCCGCAAATATAAGGAGACTGATATGGCGCTGCCTCTTGCTCTTGGTAAGACAATCTCGAACGAGGTGTATATGGTTGATATGGCAAAAATGCCTCACTTGCTTGTTGCCGGTGCAACCGGTATGGGTAAGTCGGTCGGTCTTAATGCGATAATCACATCACTGCTTTACAAGATGCACCCTGCGTACCTCAAATTTGTGATGGTGGACCCCAAAATGGTGGAGCTTAGTCTTTACAGCGTGCTCGAAAAGCATTTCTTGGCAAAGCTTGAGGGTGAGGACGATCCTATTATCACCGATGTGAATAAGGTGGTGCGCACGTTAAAGTCGCTCTGCGTCGAGATGGATAATCGTTACCGTCTGTTGCAGATGGCTTCGGTGCGTTCGGTTAAAGAGTATAATGAGAAGTATCTCAATAAAGAACTTTTGCCGACGAAAGGTCACCGCTTTATGCCTTATATTGTTGTTATTATAGATGAGTATGGCGATTTGATGATGACGGCCGGTCGCGAGGTTGAGCAACCTATTGCTCGAATTGCGCAAAAGGCTCGTGCTGTGGGTATTCATATGATTATTGCTACACAGCGCCCGACGACAAATATCATTACAGGTACAATTAAGGCGAATTTCCCTGCGCGTATGGCTTTTAGAGTTATATCGACTATTGACTCGCGTACAATCCTCGACAGGTCGGGTGCTAACCAGTTGCAAGGTAGAGGTGATATGCTTTTCCTTGCCGGTAACGACCCGGTGCGTGTGCAATGTGCGCTTGTCGAGACGAAAGAGGTTGAGCGCGTGTGTGCCCACATTGCAAGGCAGCAGGGCTATCAAACGGCCTATATTTTGCCCGAGCCCGACGAAGTAGTTGATTTGAGTGGCGATGGCGGCGCAGCTGCAGATATCAGCTCCGATAAACTCGACCCGTTGTTTGCCGAGGCGGCACGTATTGTGGTGCTTGCTCAACACGGCTCTACGTCATTGATACAGCGCAAACTGAACGTTGGTTTTAATCGTGCCGGTCGCATTATGGACCAGTTGTGCCAGACGGGCATTGTTGGAGAGCAAGAGGGTAGTAAGCCTCGTCAAGTGCTCTGCTCCGATGAATCCGACCTTGAATTCCGCTTGAAATCATTATTGTAATACTCTTTATATTATATAAGGTATGAGGTATGTGTTGTTTTTGCTATTTGCAGCTTTGCAGTTGCCGCTCTTCTCACAAGTGGTGACAGATGATGCAAATGCTGTGCTTGACAAGGCTTTGGCGGGTATAAAGGCTGACCTTCCTGTGCGTATGGATTATTGTTACGAGGTGCGTGACGATAATCGAGAACTTTTGCAGGGTGATAAAGGTATTATATATATAGATGACAATCGTTACGCTCTTCTTATGCAGGATATGAAGGTGTGGTGTGATGGCGCTACCCAATGGAGTTTTATGCGTGAGATTAATGAGGTGTATATTACCGACGCTGCTTCGGACGAGGCACAAAATCTCTCTCCGCTTTATGTGATGGAGCACTATCGTGAGGGTTATTCGGTGTCGGCGGTGAGCAAGAACGGGTTTGTGACTGTGCAGTTGAAGTCTATAGGTGAGAATAATGGTGTTGATTGTGTGGAGTTGTATATTTCTGAAAGAAACAACCGCTTGCTTGCAATGAATATAAATATGCCCGGGCAGGGACGCATTGAGGTGAAACTGGATGGTTATGTTGCAAAATGCGGCGCAACCGATAGTGTTTTTGAGTGTCCGCTTGCCGAGTATGATGATGCGGAAATAATTGATATGAGATAAATGAATTTTAAAAATATATGTATATGAATGCTACAAAATGTTTGATTATAGGTTCAGGTCCGGCAGGTTACACTGCTGCAATTTATGCTTCGCGTGCAAACCTTTCGCCGGTGCTTATTGAGGGAATGCAACCCGGCGGTCAGCTCACGCAGACAACGGTGATTGAAAATTTTCCCGGCTTTCCTCACGGCATAACAGGTCCCGAGCTGATGGAAAATATGCGTCAACAGGCGATAAATGTGGGTGCGGATATTCGTTCAGGCAGTGTTGTTGACGTTGATTTCGAGTCGTTGCCCTATAAGGTTACTCTCGATGATGGCAAGGTCGTTGAAGCCGAAACTGTTATTGTGGCAACCGGTGCGGCTGCAAAGTATCTTGGCTTGTCGGACGAGATAAAATATCAGGGTATGGGTGTCAGCGCTTGTGCTACTTGTGACGGCTTCTTCTATCGCAAAAAGATTGTTGCTGTTGTGGGTGGCGGCGACACTGCTTGCGAGGAGGCTAACTATCTTGCCTCTTTGGCAGCAAAGGTGTATCTCATAGTCCGCAAGCCCTATCTTCGCGCTTCAAAGGCGATGCAGGATCGCACGCTTGCGAACCCAAAGATTGAGGTGCTTTTTGAGCATAACACCGAGGGCTTGTTTGGTGAAAATGGGGTAGAGGGAGTACATCTTGTATCGCGCAAGGGAGAACCCGATGAGAAACATTATGATATTGCAGTCGATGGCTTTTTCCTTGCTATAGGCCACAAACCAAATTCAGATATTTTCAAAAAGTATCTCAAGACCGATGAGACAGGCTTCTTTGTTCCTGCAGATGCCAGTGGTGTGAAGACGCTTGTTCCGGGAGTGTTTGTTGCCGGTGACGTTGCCGACCCACATTATCGTCAGGCAATCAATGCCGCAGCGAGCGGTTGTCGTGCAGCAATGGAGGCCGAACGTTACCTCTCTCATAAATAATATTTTTGTTTACCACCCTGCTTGCAAGCAGGGTGGTCTTTTTATCTCCTTTTACGAATAATTTTAGTGTAAATATTTCGTGTTGTTGGAAATATTTTCTATCTTTGCACCCGATTTAGTCCGTTGGGGTTGGAGAAGCCGTGCTCACGAAGAGAACGCACCTCGCGGAATTCACAATAAAAGCGATAAAATAAATGTACGCAATTGTTGAGATTAATGGACAGCAGTTCAAGGCCGAGGCTGGCAAAAAGCTGTTCGTGCACCACATTAAGGGTGCTCAGAATGACACAACCGTTGAGTTTGACCGCGTGTTGTTGTTGGACAAAGAAGGCGCAGTAACAGTAGGTGCTCCTACAGTAGAAGGCGCAAAGGTAGTTTGCTATATTGGCAATGTTCGTGAGCAGAAGATTGTTCGCAAGTCTAAGGATGGTCAGAACATCGTTACAACACGTGTTATCGACCCCACTTTGGTTAAGGGTGACAAAGTTTTGGTTTTCCACAAACGTCGTCGCAAAGGTTACCGCAAATTGAACGGTCACCGTCAGCAGTTTACAGAGTTAGTTGTTAAAGAAATTATCGGTTAATTTTTAAAAAAGAAGTATTATGGCACATAAGAAAGGTGTTGGTAGTTCAAAGAACGGCCGCGAGTCAGCAAGTCAGAGACTTGGTGTTAAAATCTGGGGCGGTCAGGTATGTAAAGCCGGTAATATCATCGTTCGTCA
>JAZRMQ010000028.1:0-73729 GCA_045647745.1 Bacteroidaceae bacterium
TCCCTTTGCGCGACGAGCTGCCAATACGCGACGGCCATTCTTTGTAGCCATTCTCTCACGGAAACCGTGCTTGTTCTTTCTCTTTCTGTTAGAGGGTTGGAATGTTCTTTTCATCGTCTTATATATTTTATATTGTTTATATTCGTTTTTTAGACTTTGCGCTTTTCAGCTTGCAAAATTACTCTTTTTTTTCATATTGACAAAGTTTTCGCAATCTATTTTTTATTCATTTTTATATTATTGTGCTGGTTGTGCTGCTTTGTTGCTTGCAAGGGTGGTGCAGGGGCAGTAAATGTTGATAAATTGGGGCGCTAACTGTCTGTTTGTGTAGAATGTTAAAAAAAAACATATATAATTTGCATAAAATCAATATTAAATTGTACCTTTGAGGTGCAACCTTGAATGGGGGCAAGATTGAAGGAACAATAATTAACTTTAATATTATCAAAAAATGAAACCTACACTTTTTGTATTGGCTGCAGGTATGGGCAGCCGTTATGGTGGTTTGAAGCAGTTGGACGGTCTTGGTCCAAATGGTGAGACAATTATGGACTACTCAATTTTCGATGCTATCCGTGGTGGCTTTGGTAAGTTGGTGTTCGTTATCCGCAAGGATTTTGAGCAGGATTTCCGCGACAAGGTGTTGAGCAAGTACGAGGGTCACATTCCAACAGAGTTGGTGTTCCAAGCTATTGACAACCTGCCCGAGGGCTTTACCGTGCCCGAGGAGCGTACAAAGCCTTGGGGTACAAACCACGCTGTGCTTATGGGTAAGGACGCTATTAACGAGCCTTTTGCTGTTATCAATGCCGATGACTTCTATGGTCGTGACGCTTTTGCTGTGATGGGTAAGTGGCTTAGCGAGCTTCCCGAGGGTAGCACTGGCAAGTATTCAATGGTTGGTTTCCGCATCTGCAATACTCTTAGCGAGAATGGTAGTGTGGCTCGTGGTGTTTGCGAGAAGAACGAGCAGAATATGTTGACCGGCGTTGTTGAGCGCACCGAGATTATGCGTGTTGATGGCCCAATCTGCTACAAAGACGAGGAGGGCGCTTGGCAGCCTGTTGGTGAGGAGACTCCTGTTTCTATGAACTTCTGGGGCTTTACTCCTGACTATTTCAAGCACTCTGAGGAGCAGTTTGTTGATTTCTTGAAGGAGAATATCGACAAGCCTAAGGCTGAGTATTTTATTCCTTTGGTGGTTAATAACTTGACAACAACAGGCAAGGCTTCGTGCGAGGTTCTTGACACTACTGCAAAGTGGTTCGGTGTTACTTACGCTGCCGACCGTCCTGCTACTGTTGAGAAGATTCAGTCGCTTGTTGATGCCGGTGAGTATCCCGAGAAATTGTTCTAAAATAATTTATAATTTTCAATAAAAAAACCTCGCTTTTTGCGAGGTTTTTTTATTACTCCGTTATCTCACCTTCGATGCTTTTGCCCATCAGGCGGCGCACCTCCTCGGTTGGGAGGTTCTTGCCAAGAAGATACATTAGCTTGGTGAGTGCTGCCTCAACTGTTGAATCCTTGCCACTGATGACTCCTGCTTCGAGTAGCTGCAGGCCTGTCTCGTAACGCTCCATCTGCACGCTGCCGCCGGCACATTGGGTAATATTGATGATAATCTTTCCTTTTGCTGTGGCCTTGGAGAGTGCATCTATCAGCCACTTTTTTTGCGGAGCATTGCCCGCGCCAAACGTGCGGAATATGATGCCTTTAAGGTCGTCGGCATTCAACACCTCCTCGACAATCTCCTGTTTAATGCCCGGGAATAGTGAGAAGATGATGATGCTGTTGTTGTATTCGTGGTGTGCCTTTAGTTTGAGTCCCGGAACATATTTTTTTATGTTGTTGCTGTAGTACTGTATGTTTGTGCCGGCAATGCCAAGCAGTGGGTAGTTGTTCGACCCAAAAGCACCAAAACTCTCGGAGTTAATCTTGGTGGTGCGGTTGCCACGCATAAGCTTCTCTTGGAAAAAGATGCACACCTCGGGGACTATGGGGGTGCCGTCGGGGTGCTTGGCTGCCGCAATCTCAATGGCTGTTATTAGATTTTCTTTGCCGTCGGTGCGCAATGCACCAATGGGCAACTGGCTGCCGGTGAGGATGACAGGCTTCATAAGGTCCTCGAGCATAAAACTGAGTGCCGATGCAGTGAATGACATCGTGTCGGTGCCGTGAAGGATGACAAAACCGTCGTAACGCTCGTAGCTCTCCTCGATGATTGACACGATGCGGCTCCACAGCGCCGGTTCCATATCGGATGAGTCGATGGGCGGGGTGAAGGTGATGGCGTCAATGTTTATGTTAAACTGCTTTAGCTCGGGAACGTGGTTGAGCAGATGGTCGAAGTCGAAACTCTCCAATGCTCCCGTTTCGGCATTTTGTATCATACCGATTGTTCCACCTGTGTAGATGATGAGTATTGATGTGTTGGCCTTGCTGCTCATAATATATAATGTGTTATAGTATCTCTTTAATATCTAACAAACGGGTTACCTCGTATGTTGGGGCAAAGGGGTGTCCGGTTTTTCCTTTTGGGTTATAGTAGATGCTGTCGATGCCAAAGTTTGCTGCACCCACAATATCTGTGTCGAACATATCTCCAATCATCAGGCTCTCCTCGGGCTTTGATGCGGTCTTTTGCATTGCATATTCGTATAGCCTGCTGTCGGGCTTGTTCACGCCAATATCCTCGGAGAGTATCAGCGCGTCGAAATATTTGTCAATGCCGGCCGTCTGCATCTTGCGCGATTGCAGCTCCTTGAAGCCATTGGACAAAATGTACATATTATACTTTGGGCGCAGGTGCTCAAGTAACTCAATGGCGCCGGGCACTAGGTGACCTTTGGTTGGGATGCGACCAAGCGCTTCGCGGCAGAATGTGTCGGCCAGCTGTTGGTCGTTGACTCCCACAACCTCCAACGGGTGGCTGTAACGCCTTCTGTTAAGTTCCTCTTTGGTTATCTTGCCCTCGCCGTATATGCGCCACAACTCAAGGTTGTGTGGCTCGTATATTGACATATAGTGCTCAAAAGAGTTGAAAAAACGCTCATAGTGCAGCAACTCGTAGGTCTCGAAAAACGATTCGCGCGATGCTGCCGAAAAGTCGTACACCGTGTCGTCGAGGTCGATGAAGAGGTTGCGGTATTTTGCCATTATTGCTCTTTTTCCGCATTTTCGGCCTCTTTTCGGGCTTTGTTGTAGCACTCGCGGCACAATGGCTCGTACTCCATCTTCTCGCCAAGGAGAACTTGCTTGTCGCCATCGACAAGGCGGTGCGACACGTATGCAAGGTTGCCGCATTTAACGCAAATGGCGTGTACCTTTGTCACGGAGTCGGCAACGGCCATAAGGGCAGGCATCGGGCCAAAGGGCTGGCAACGAAAATCCATATCAAGGCCGGCAATAATCACGCGCACACCACGGCGAGCAAGCTCGTTGCACACCTCTACCAATTCGTTGTCAAAGAACTGCGCCTCGTCGATGCCTACAACGTCAACGTCTGTGGCAAGCAGCAGGATGCTTGTCGATGACTCGATGGGGGTTGAGGTGATGTGGTTGCTGTCGTGAGAGACAACCTCTACGTCGGAGTAGCGTGTGTCGAGCGCGGGCTTGAATATCTCCACCTTCTGACGTGCGAATTTTGCTCTTTTGAGGCGGCGTATAAGCTCCTCGGTCTTTCCCGAGAACATTGAGCCGCAGATAACCTCTATGCGTCCGCGGCGTGTTGTCTCCATTTGGTTGAATTCAGAAAATCTGTTCATTGGTATAATTGTTTTTGTTGTTTTGTCAGTGGCGGGCGTGCTTTTCTGCTGCAGCCTTTTGATTGGCGAGGTGCACAAACGGGCGAATGACAACGTGCTGTGTTGGTATTCTCCGGCGCGTGCTGTGCCCCTTTGCGATTTCCCGCAAAGATAGGATAAACGAGCGATAAATATGAAGCTTGCTTCGATATTTTTCACAGCGAGTGCTGAAATTCTTCGAGCTTTAGCTCAAAGATAGGATAAACGAGCGATAAATATGAAGCTTGCTTCGATATTTTTCACAGCGAGTGCGCAATATTTTCGAACCTCAGTTCAAAGATATGAAATTAAGTGATAAATAAAATTTTTATTCGCAACAAGTTATTAACAATCATCGTTGGTGGGCGAAAGCAGTTAAACTTTTTATCAAAATTAAAACTGTTTTTTAGCAATGTTGATATATTTATATTTAATTTGCACAATAATTACAAAAGAACTTGTTATGGGAATGTTATATGTTGTGCCTACACCGGTGGGCAACCTTGAGGATATTACCCTGCGTGCGATAAGAATTTTGCGTGAGGCTGATTTTGTTCTTGCCGAGGACACACGCACGTCGGCAAAATTATTGAAGCATCTTGATATTCAGGTGCCTATGTTCTCGCATCATAAATTCAACGAGCATAAAACTGTTGGTTCGCTTGTGGAGCGCATTGCAACCAGCGAACGTCACGTTGCGTTGATATCGGACGCCGGCACGCCGGCAATCTCCGACCCGGGGTTCCTGCTTGTGCGCGAGGCGGTGCGTAACGGCGTTGAGGTGCAGTGTCTGCCGGGAGCAACAGCTTTTGTCCCAGCGTTGGTGAGCTCGGCTCTGCCATCGGATAGGTTTGTGTTCGAGGGCTTTCTGCCGCAGAAGAAAGGCCGTCAGACAAAACTGAATTCGTTGAAAGATGAGCAACGCACTATGATTTTTTACGAGTCGCCTTATCGTGTATTGAAGAGCCTCACGCAGTTTGCCGAGGTTTTTGGTGCCGAGCGTCAGGCTGCAGCGGTGAGGGAGATATCAAAATTACACGAGGAGTGCGTGCGCGGAACGCTTGCCGAGCTTGTGCAGCATTTCACGGCGAACGAACCGCGTGGCGAGTTTGTTCTGCTTGTGGGCGGGGTAGAAGATAAGCGCTCTGCCGAAAAGGAGTGAGAGCCCTGTGCTTTGTGTTTAAATAGTATATTGAAAGTCTGATATGAAACAGAATGAGATTACGGTTGGGCGGTTTTTGCGCATTGTACTTTTTTCAATAGTTATTGTGGCGGCCTATTTTGCACTGAACAGTCTCAGCAGCGTGCTGTTGCCGTTTGCCATCGCTTGGCTGCTGGCATATATGCTCAATCCGCTTGTGAATTTTGTGCAGAACAAGATGCGTGTTAAGTATCGCGCCTTGTCGATTGTGCTTGCGATGATTTTTGTCATTGGCGTGCTCTATGGGCTTTTTATGCTTGTGGTGCCGTCGATGTTCCGCGAATTGTATGCACTGAAGGATATTACAGTGTCGTTCCTTGGAAAGAATATCAACGATGGTTCTATCCCCGAACCGATAATGAATTTCTTTAAAGAGATTTCGGCGCAGTATGGCTTTGCCGAGATTTTACAGAATACCGGTGATGCCGGGCTCTTTACAATGTTGGCCCAGCGTTTACAGGTGCTGCTGCTGGGTACTGTTGATATTCTGGGGCAGGTGCTGTCAATATCTTTGATACTGCTCTATCTCTTTTTTATTCTTTTTGATTTTGAGCGTGTGTCAAGGGGCTGGCAACCTTATATCCCCAAAAAATGGCGTGGAGTAGTGGCAAAGCTGTGGAAAGATTTGGTGTATGGAATGAATCAGTATTTTCGTGGACAGGTGCTGGTGGCGCTGTGCGTGGGAGTGCTCTTCTCTTGTGGCTTTGTGATTATTGATTTTCCTGCAGCCATTGCTTTTGGTATGTTTATTGGTATGCTGAACCTTGTGCCCTATCTTCAGGCAGTGTCGATATTGCCAATGGCTCTGCTTGCTATGCTAAAGGCAGCTAACACAGGAATGGGCTTCTGGCCGGTGATGCTGATGGCTTTATGTGTGATGCTGATTGTTCAGTTGATACAGGACCTTTTCCTTGTTCCAAAGATTATGGGCAAGAGAATGAATTTGCACCCGGCGGTGATTTTGCTGTCGTTGTCAATTTGGGGCCATCTGTTGGGCTTGCTGGGAATGATTGTGGCATTGCCGCTGACAACGTTGTTGCTGGCCTATTTGCGCCGTTACAACGAGATTGCCGAGACATCGGGTAGTTCCGAGGAGTATATCCTGAAAGAGGCTATTGACAGCGCACAGATAGAAAAGAGTAAAAGAGCAGAAGAAACACCCGACGAGGATGAAGAGTAACACTCTATATTCTATGATTTTTACTGATTTTTTAAAAAGAAACAATAAAAAAGATGCAAAAAGTTTGTCGTTTTCAAATTTAGTCGTATCTTTGCACTCGCTTAACGGCAACTAGGTAGACTCGCTAGCTCAGCAGGTAGAGCACATCCCTTTTAAGGATGGGGTCTTGGGTTCGAGCCCCAAGCGAGTCACTGCAAAAGAGGAAAGTGCAACGCTTTCCTCTTTTTTGTTTTTCATTTAGGAACACGAATATGATTACACGCTGTTATCTTGAAATAACCAATATATGCAATCTCGATTGTCTTTTCTGCCCAAAGACTGAGCGTGAGAAGCGCAGCCTTACACCGGCTGAGTTTGATGCGCTGACCGATAAATTGCGCGGAAAGATAAAATTTCTCTATTTTCATCTTATGGGTGAGCCGCTGTTGCATCGTCATCTTCCGGATTTCATAACAATGGCGCGTGAAAAAGGTTTTGTGCCGGTGATAACTACTAATGGTACGCTGCTGTCGCGTGCGCAAGCTGTGACGGATGCCCGGCCGTATAAGGTGCAGGTGTCGTTGCACTCGCACGAGGGTAATGGAAGGGAGAACCCCGAGCAGTATATTGGCGATGTTATGCGCTTTGCTCTTGAGGCGGCATCTAAAGGGGTGATAATTGTGCTGCGTTTGTGGAATCAGGGCGGCTACGACAAAGAGAATGAGCGCTTGCTGGATATTGTGGCCGAGTATGCTCCTCGCCCGTGGAGTTTATGCCACGACGGGTGGAATGTTGCCGAGAATATCTTTGTTGAGTATGGGCGTATGTTTGAGTGGCCCGAGGGTGAAAAGCCCGAGAATGGCGAGGAGGCTTTTTGCTATGCTCTGCGCAACCAGATTGGTGTGCTGGTAGATGGCACGGTGGTGCCTTGCTGCCTTGATAGTGCTGGTGCTATCAAGCTGGGTAATCTTTTTGAACAGTCGCTTGACGAGGTGCTTGCTTCGCCACGTGCGAGAGCTATTTATGATGGCTTTACAAAGCATAAGGCTGTTGAACCATTGTGTCGTCGCTGCGGCTACGCTGCTCTAATAAGGAAACAGCTTGGCAGTGGCAAAGGGTGATTGGGTATCTGCGCTTGTGGCTTACAGCAAACGGGTTATTGCATCTTGATATTTTCGTGAGATTGGAATGCTCTCAAAAGAGTCCTGTTTTAGTTCGGCAACAATTGTTCCGGCGCTGTCTCTGTGTACAATCTTTATATATGCCGGATTGATGATGTATGACCTGTGACAGCGTACGAGGCCGCGTTTCGCAAGTGGTTCTTCAAGTGCTTTCATAGACGACCGCAGTATGAACTTTTTTGTTCTATTTTGGTCTTGATAGTGTATCTGAACGTAATTTTCCTCCGATTTTATGAAAATTACAGCCTCGGGGGCAATGACAAGGCGCAGCTTTTTATATTCGTCGTGGAAACGTATCAAGGAGTTGTCATCGGTGGGACTATGCTCCTCATTTTCTTTTGCATATAGTTCGTATCCCAACCAAATGATACTATATGGGTATATTGCTGTTGTAGTTATTAGAACTATTATTGTGCCGGCTATTTCAAAAAAAGAGACAGGCTCTTTTAGCATTAATGTGACGTAGAGCGATGAGAAAAGCGCGGCAATGACCATCTCGGCAAAGCACCATAGTGTATAAATTGTTCGTGAGATGTTTTTATGTCGGCCAATGAGATAGAGCCACCCTCGTGTAATTGAGATAGAGACAAGGGTGATGCAAAATATTATACTGGCGTTGAATGCAAAAGAGGCTCGTTCCATCTCGAGCAGCTCGTGAATTCCAAGCGGCTTGTAGAATGTAATGAATATCAGAATGAATATTGGAACTACCAATGAGTGTATGATGGTGCACACTCCGCTTAAAATTAAGTTTTTGCCCATAATTTAATACCTGTATTTGCTGGTACAAATATAAAGAATATTTGTCAAACTACCCTATATTTAATTGTTTTATCCCTAAATATGCTTTTTCCTCCCCAAACACTCGTACCGGTAACAATAATTATGAGGCAATGCTTTTGCTTTGTACTTTTGCTACAAAGTTATCGAGTGAGACTTTTGAACAAATGCTGCAATATTTTACTGCATTTTGCGGTTTTGTTATTTATTTTTACTTATTTTGACATTATAAAACACAAAATAGCTTATATTCTATGAATCAGATTTACAAACGATTGAAAAAAATGAGGGAAAAGTACATTGATACTTTGGCAAAGTTATATGATTATGCAACTGCTGTCTACTCTAAAAAGATGTATACACAGTGGTATGATACAAAGGAGGGCTCTTACACTTACTCTTCGTTCAAGAATGAGTGTGATGCTTTGTCGAAGGTGCTCACACAATATGGTATTGGTGCGGGCGACAAGGTAGCTATCCTCTCTACAAATATGCCAAACTGGTCTGTGGCTTTCTTTGCGACTGTTGTCTTTGGCCGAATTTCTATTCCAATTTTGCCCGATAGCTCGGAGAATGAGGTGAAAAATATTCTCAATCACTCTGAGAGTAAAGTGTTGTTCGTGGCAAAGAAGATGCTTGGCAAGGTGTCGCAAGATATTATGGACAAGATGACTCTTGTCATTGAGCTTGATTCTCTTGAAATTATTAAGGCCGATGAGGAGAAGTTTACTTGCGATGGGCGCACGGCTGTTCCGACACCGGACGAGATTGCTACAATCATCTACACGTCGGGAACAACCGGCAGTGCCAAGGGTGTGGTGCTCAGCCATCGCAATCTTGCGTCAAATGTGATTACCTGCTACCGCTCTTGCAAAAGAGGCGAGAAGGACCGTTGGCTCTCAATATTGCCAATGGCACACACGCTTGAAATGACGCTGGGAATGTTGTATCCAATGTACACCGGCTCAACGGTGTATTATTTGCCAAAGCCTCCGGCTGCTCCTCTTTTGTTAAAGGCTATGAAGATTGTGAAGCCGACAACAATGCTCACTGTGCCGATGATTATAGAAAAGGTGTATAAAGGCAGTGTGTTGCCAACGATAAAGAAGAGCCGCACGCTATCTTGGATGAACAAGCATATGTATGGGCTTATGTGCCGCATCATTGGTATGAAATTGAAAAAGACCTTTGGCGGTTGTATCACCTTCTATGGTATTGGTGGTGCTAAACTCGACCCTGAGGTTGAGAAATTTCTCCTTGCAGCACGCTTCCCTTATGCCATTGGCTATGGCTTGACCGAAACGTCGCCGCTGCTTGGATATTCAATGGGTGGCTGGAGAGCGGTTGGCTCGTTTGGCTATCCTGTGTATAATGTGAAACTTAAATTGCACAATGTCGACCCCGAAACAGGAGAGGGTGAGATTGTGGCAAAAGGACCGAATGTGATGCTTGGTTACTATAAAGACCCGGTGCGCACAAAGAGTGTCTTTACCGAGGATGGCTGGTTCCGCACCAGTGATATTGCCGTTCAAGATTCAAAAGGACGTTTTTATATAAAGGGCCGCAATAGCAATATGATTCTTGGCCCTTCGGGCGAGAATATCTACCCCGAGGAGATTGAGAATGTGTTGAATAATGTTGAGGGTGTGAGCGAGTCTATTGTTGTTGAACGCAATGGTCGTCTTGTGGCGCTTGTCTCTCCGGCCGAGAATTTTATCCAGTGGGATAAGGAGAGTGAGGATAAATTCTATGAAAAACTTGACCATTGGAAGGCTAAAATTTTGAGTATTACAAACAAGAATGTAAATAAGTCGTCTCAGGTAAGTTCGGTCGAGGTGATGAAGGAGCCTTTTGAAAAGACTGCAACACAAAAGATTAGACGTTTCAAATATAAAGATTCTGCTCCAACCGTAGAGGAGGAGAAGAAATAGCAGTAATCCTCTCTCTTGGGCAAACAATAGCCTTGTTAAAGGTGTTTTAATGTAACAGCCACCTGCGACATTTGCAAGTGTCGCAGGTGGCTGTTTATACATTCAAAAAAGAGTGTATTTGTTCTATTTATAAATCTTTAATCGGGATAGTTATGAAAAAGTGCTATTGTTCGCCTATGGTTGAGTGTTTTTGCGTTGAGACTTCTATGATTGCTGCGTCGGCTCCGGCTGCAAGGCTGGTACTAAAACCAAATGATGATGAGGAAACTGCCGACAGAAATTCTTGGGGTAGTATATGGGATTAAAAACATTCGGGCGACTAGTTCACTAGTCGCCCGAATGTTTTGTGATTATCTGTCGCCGATTATTTGCCGACAGGTGATATGCGTAGTTTGTAGTTCATCTCTTCGTTTGGAACGCAATATTCGGGGAGTGTGCCTACATCGTGTCCGCAAGATGCGTTACCGATGCCACGCATCCAAGCGTCGAGGTGGAGCACTGTGTATGGACGCTCTTCCATCTCCCAATAGTGCTGTGCGTTCATAAGGTCGGCGTCGGTGTAGGGGAGGGCCGAGAAGCTTACATTGCCTTCGGTCTCAATTTTCACGCCCAAGCCGGCGTCGTCGGTGAGCACGAGCTCGCGCAAGCCTTCGCGGCTGCCACTGCTCTGTGGCTTAACGTAACGGTCGGCCATCTGTGCAGGAGTTGTTGTGTAGCGGCCAACGATAACGCCGTCTTTGCGGTCAACAGTGTTCTCCCAAGGACCATATGCGTAGTAGCTTATATTGCTCAACGATTTATCTATGCCGCAAACAAGGCCGGCACGACGCAAATTGTCGCTCTTTGGAACGAACTTTGCATCAACGTCTACAATGCCTTGTGGGTAGATGGTGTAGTTGATTTCAGTGTCGCAGAGTGAGCCTTTACGCACGGTTTTTACAACTGTGTTGCCGTTCTCCTCAACAACTTTAATCTCGCCATTAGCCTCGAGTCCGTTAGAGGTGTTGCTAAATCTGTCGTTCTCAATCCAACGATGGTTGTCGTAGATGAAGCCTTGACCGTCGGCGAGGATATTTTTGCCGTTGAATGCAAGTGCTGTCAGCTGTGCTGTCTCTGCATCAAATGTGAGCTGAACCTTCTCGTTACCAATAACGGTCTCGTGGAGTGAAGATGTTGCAGCAAGGGGTGCGCCCTTTGATTTGATGGTTGCGAGTGGTCCGCGCTCTGAGAGTGTGAACTGGCCCATAGCCACCTCGTGACCAGCAGGAGCAAATGACTGTGCATCGCGGTAAACAATGTGAACGTTGATAAGTAACTCGTCACCTCGCTTGATGGCTCTGTTGATATTTGCCTTCTTCACTGTGAGCCATACCTTACCGGTGCTGCCGCTCTCGGTGTGTGGGATTGGAGATGTGCCTGTGTAGACAATCTTGCCGTTCTTGACAAACTCGTAAACAACGTTGAACTCGTTGAGGTTGGTGAAGTTGTACTTGTTCTTCATTGCTATTGTTACGATGCCATACTCGGTGTTGACCTCGGGCATTGTGATGTCAATGAACTGATGAGCGGCTTTCACCTCTTTGAGCTTAGCGCTCTCCTCGCGTGTTGGAGGAATAATGCCGTTTGAGCAGAAATTGCCTTGGTGTGGGCCGGGGTAATCGTAACCGGTGTGTATGCGATAGACACCCTCTTTCATCTCTTGTGGGTCGTAGATGGCTTGGTCAACCCAATCCCAGATGCAACCACCGATGCAAGAGTTTGATGCCTCAATCTTCTGCCAGTACTCTTTGAGGTTACCAATGGCGTTACCCATTGCGTGTGCATATTCGCAGATGAACATTGGCTTGTCGAGGTTGTTGGTGTATTTGTCCATCCAAGCTTGTCCGGGGTACATCTTTGAATAGAAGTCGCTGAAACGTCCACCGCCGTAGTCGCCGCTTGAGCGTGTTCCCTCATAGTGTACGGGGCGGCTGTCGAGTCGTTTAGCCTCGTCGTAGCAAGGACCGAAGTTTGAACCGTTACCGGCCTCGTTACCCAAACTCCACATTACAACGCTGGCGTGGTTGCGGTCGCGCAATACCATACGGTTGATGCGGTCTACAAATGCAGGAATCCAAGTCTTGCGGTCGGACAAGCTCTGGTTTGCGTGGTTCTCAAGGTCGGCCTCGTCGCAGCAGTAAAGTCCGTAGTAGTCGAACATTGCATACATTTTGGCTGCGTTGGGGTAGTGGCTTGTGCGTATTGTGTTGATATTGTTCTGCTTCATCAGAATAACATCCTGCAACATTGATTCTGTTGTTACTGCACGGCCGTAAACAGGGTGAGTGTCGTGGCGGTTGACGCCCTTGAAGAATACTCTCTCGCCGTTGATGTAAACGAGTGAATTCTTTATTACAATATCGCGGAAACCATATTTTGTTGAGAATGCCATCTCTTCTTTCTCTTCGTCGTCGTACTGGACAATGTGGATGGTGTAGAGGTTGGGCTTCTCGGCGCTCCACAATTTAACATCAAAGACCTCGAACTTAATCTCGGCGCTTGGTGATGCTATCTTGGCTGCGGTGTTTATAACTGCTGTCTCCTCGGTTACAAAGTCGCCGTTGGGGGCGTATACCTTGGCTTTGATGGTCTTTAGGCCGGGAATAAAATCTCTGTTGTCAATCTCGACGTTGATTTTTACTTCGGCACTAAAGCGGTCGGCCGACAATTTGCTTGTGATGTAGTGGTCGCGCACGGCTGTTGTTGGCACGTTGTAGAGATATACATCGCGGAAGATACCGCTCATACGGAACATATCCTGACACTCGAGGTATGAGCCGTCGCTCCAACGGAATACCTGAACGGCAAGTTTATTCTCGCCTTTCTTTAAATAGTTTGTTAGGTCAAACTCGGCAACGTTGTTTGCGCCTTGTGTGTAACCTACATATTCGCCGTTAAGCCATACGAATGCTGCTGAGTAGATACCACCAAAGTGAATGAATGTGCGGCGGCCGTCCCAATCCTCGGGAACCTCGAATGTGCGTATGTATGAACCGACGGGGTTGATGCCGTAGTTGCTGCCATTATCGTTGAAGCCGGGGCGTGCCTTGATGAATGGTGGTGTGTTTGCGTGTGGATACTCTACGTTGTTGTAGATTGGTTTGTCGTAGCCAAGCATCTCCCAGTTAGATGGAACGGGTATTTCGTCCCAGTTGCTTGCATCGTAGCCCGCCTCGAAGAAATCGAGTGGACGCAACTCGGGTTCGCTTACAAGGTTGAACTTCCAAGTGCCGTTGAGGCTCTGGTAACGGCTGTTGACTGGCTCGGTCCAAGGTGTTGCGTAGTACTCTTTGTCGGCAAGCATCTCGGCCTCGTTGTTGTATGGCATATATGTTGCCACCGCACGCTCTTTGTTCTCGGCGAACATTGCCTCGTCCTCCCAGTGGGGGGCGTTGATTTTTGGTTTTTCAACTTGTACGATGGTGAACCAAGCTGCAGAATCGGCAGGGTTCTTCTCAACGAGCATCATACAGCTGTCTTTGAGTGCATACATTGTGCTGTCTTTGCCAGCTGATGTGATGAGGAACACGCCCTTTTGCTTTGCGACAGGCTCAAAGTGGAATTTTGCATTGTTCCACTCGCCAGCCTTTGCGGGCCACTGGAGCAGATAGTCGATGCTGGTGTTGCCGCCGCCGTCGTCGAAGTGAATACCATAGAAAGAGTTTTCAACTGCGAATGTGAAAAGGTCAATGGTCTTGATGTTCCAATATTGTCCTCGGTTGCCGCTCACGGTGTCCTCGCTGACAATTCTTGCATTGTTCTCGCCTGAATCGCCGTTTCCAAGCACCTTGCCCGGCTGTGTTACGGGGCAAATTTGGTATGTAAGGTCGTCGTCGAAGCCGGCAACCTCAGAGGTCTCTATCTTGAATTTCGCAGCGCGCATATTTGCGGCTTTCTCCTTTTTGATGAGAACAAGGATGCCACCCTTTCCTTTTGCTACTGCAAGTGAGGGGTTGTTGGCCGGGATAATCAATCCGTTCTCGAACTTCCACAGCTGCGCTTCGTCCGAGCCGTTATTCTCGCCAACTTCAACAATGTTTCCGTTTGCACGCAACGCGTTGTTGGTTACAGGGTTGATGATGCGCCAACTGCCCGACAATTCGGTAATCTTCCAGTAGATAGAAGGGTCCTCCTTGTCATAGTTGGTCAATCCGGCTGTTTCTCCCATCTTCTCGGCAACGATATTGTCTTTGTCGCCGGCACCGTAGATGTGGTAGAGCTTGCCTCTTTCAAAAGTCTCCTGAGCATTGCTGCTAAAGGCGCACAAAAGCGCAACAACAGTCAATACAAGGCATTTTTTCAATTGATTAATTGACATAGTGTTTTGTTTTTTATAGTTATAATTATATGTTTTTCCCGTAAAAAAGCGTGTCTTTTATAAAGATACAAAAATATAAAGATATTTTTTAAAAAGAAATTTTAGGGTTGAAAAGTTTTGATATTTTGTGCGTTGTTGGTAACAAACGGTGGTTGAAAATTATATTCCTTTGTTGTATCGACATTAAAGGGAGTGCTTGTTCTGAATAAATGCTGTTTTTGGGGCGTGCAAGTTGTTTATAGAAAAAGAGGGTGACCATTCAAAGTCACCCTCTTTTGTGTGAGTTTTTTATGATTTAATTTAACTTTGGCGAAAAGTGCAGGCTGCTTCCTGTTGTTTCGGCTATTTTGTTTAATCGGTTCATCCAGCCGGCGTAGAATACTATTTGCTCCGGGTTTTTGCCGACATCTTCCTTGTGACAGTGTTGTCTGTTCTTTAAAATTTCATCCATCAGCCACCTTTTGTCGCTGTTGTGTATGGCAGTGAGGCTTTTAGGGCCAATCTCTCCATCAACTATTAGTGAAGCTCCACGGCTGTTGAGAATTCTTTGTATGCGCTTGGCAACGGTGCGGGCATAGGAGTTTATCATATAGTCGAAAATGACGTAGGCAAGGTTTTTATCTCTTATGTATCCTAAATTATATCTGTCCCACAACGCCTTGTACAGGCTTTTTGCATTGTCAACGGTTAGTGCTTTTATGGGGATTGCCTTGCCTTGGGGCAGAGCATATTTATACTCTTCCATAAACCTTTTTGTGATGCCGAATTTTGTCTCTCCGCCTCGGTCGTATTTGTTGTTTGCGTAGCCGCCTTCGTGATTGAGAATTTTCTCTATAATGGAGTTGAATTTGCTTTTGTTGATGTAGTCAAATTCTTCCTTACTATGGGTGCTGGCACTCCACGGGTCAATTTTAAGATTTTCGTTTTTTTTCATAAGCTTTTTTGGGATTAAAATTAGCACAGCTTATGAAAAGAAGGTAGCTGGATTGATATAATTTTTCCGCCGGTTGCAATAGCTGCAACCGGCGGAAAAATTGTGCGTAAAATATATCTATTATTTATTAAAACGCTCGCGGAGTGTTTTAATCATATCCTGAGTCATTGAGTCGAGGTCGTAGCTTGGCTTCCAGTCCCACTCGTTGCGTGCGCAACTGTCGTCCATCTTGTTTGGCCAAGAGTCTGCAATGGCTTGACGCACAGGGTCAAACTCGTAGTGCATCTTAAAGTCGGGGATATACTTTTGAATTGATGCTTTGATAATTTCCGGGTCGAAACTCATTGATGCAACGTTGAATGCGTTACGGTGAATGAGACGCGAGGGGTCGGCATTCATAATGTCAATCGCAGCCTTCAAAGCATCGGGCATATACATCATATCCATAAATGTGCCGGCTTGGATGGGGCAGGCAAAATCCTCGCCCTTCACTGCTGCGTAGTAAATCTCCACTGCATAGTCGGTTGTTCCGCCACCGGGGAGTGTTACGTTTGAGATGAGGCCGGGGAAGCGCACCGCGCGTGTGTCTACACCATATTTTGTATAGTAGTAGTCGCTTAGCAATTCGGTAGCCACCTTTGTTACACCGTACATTGTCTTTGGACGTTGGATGGTGTCCTGTGGGGTGTTGTCACGCGGTGTGTTGGGGCCGAACGAACCTATTGAGCTGGGGGTGAACACAGCGCACTTCTTTTCGCGTGCAATCTCAAGTATGTTGATGAGGCCGTTCATCTGAATGTCCCAAGCCAAGAGGGGCTTTGACTCTGCAACTGCCGATAGCAGTGCCGCAAGGTTGTATATGGTGTCAATCTTGTACTTCTCGACAATGTCGGCAAGCTGCTGGGCGTTCTTCACGTTTGCCTCTTCGGCAGGGCCGCTCTCAAGCAGAATTCCTTTGGGCTCGGCACCGGGGATATATCCGGCAACGATGTTTCCATCGGGAATCATATTACGTAATTTCATTGTGAGTTCCGAACCAATTTGTCCGGTTGAGCCAATAACCAATACGTTCTTCATAGATTATATATGTATTTATTTTTGTCAATTTTACTTATCACACCCCAAAGTTACTGTTATTTTTGTAAATGTCATCGGCTATTAAATATTTTTTGGTCAAAAAAGGTTTTTTTTATTTCAGTTATGTGTCTTTTTAATAAAATAGAGTATTTTTGTAATGCCAAGTTTGTGGCTTGGCTGTTTAAATGAGATTAACTTAAAAAATATTTGATATGTACGGAGATTTCCAAAAACATTTGCAAAATGAATTGGCAGCTATCGATGCAGCCGGTTTGTACAAGAGAGAACGTAATATTGCGTCGCAGCAGTTTGCCGAGATTACTCTCGAGGATGGTTCAAAGGCTTTGAACTTCTGTGCAAACAACTATCTTGGACTTTCAAATAATCCACGTCTGATGAAGGCTGCTCAAGAGGCTATGGAGGCTCGTGGCTTTGGTATGTCATCGGTGCGCTTTATTTGCGGAACACAGGATTATCACAAGACTCTTGAAAAGGCTATTGCTGATTATTTCAGGACCGAGGATACTATACTTTATGCGGCTTGTTTCGATGCTAACGGTGGCTTGTTCGAGCCCTTGTTCACAGCCGAGGATGCTATTATTTCCGACTCTCTGAACCACGCTTCAATTATTGACGGTGTGCGTCTTTGCAAGGCTCAGCGTTACCGCTATGCAAATGCCGATATGGCCGACCTTGAGCGTTGCTTGCAGGAGGCTCAGGCGCAGCGCTATCGTATAATTGTTACCGATGGTGTGTTCTCTATGGACGGCAATGTGGCTCCGATGGACAAAATTTGTGACCTTGCCGAGAAATATAATGCTCTTGTGATGGTTGATGAGTCGCACTCGGCCGGTGTGGTTGGTGCTACCGGTCACGGTGTGGCAGAGCAGTTTGATTGTTATGGCCGCATTGATATTTTTACCGGAACATTAGGAAAGGCGTTTGGTGGTGCTGTGGGTGGCTTTACTACCGGCCGTAAGGAGATTATTGATATGCTCCGTCAGCGCTCACGTCCCTATCTGTTCTCTAATTCATTGCCACCGTCAGTTGTAGGTGCCTCTATCGAGGTGTTTAAGATGCTTGCCGAGAGTGATGCTTTGCACACAAAGTTGCAGAATAATGTGAACTATTTCCGCGACAAGATGTTGGCAGCCGGCTTCGATATTAAGCCTACACAATCGGCAATTTGCGCGGTGATGCTCTACGATGCACCTCTGTCGCAGGTATTTGCGCAGAAGATGGCTCAGGAGGGTATCTTTGTTACCGGTTTCTACTATCCTGTTGTTCCAAAGGGCGAGGCTCGTATCCGCGTGCAGCTCTCTGCTGCTCACGAACAGGAGCACCTTGACAAGGCTATCGCAGCCTTCATAAAGGTTGGTAAGGAGCTTGGGGTTATAAAATAATTATTCTATTATAGCAACAATAAAGGCGCTCAATTGAGCGCCTTTATTGTTTATTCTATTTCAATCTCGAATGTGCTTGCCGGTAGTCCGTTCTCATTTACAAGGTTGGCGTCGGTGAAGGGTTGCCAAGCGTAGCGCACGCGCTGTGCTTTCGCGTCTTTGATTATTATGCGATTGCCTTCAATCTTTATCTGTTCGTCTGCGACTTTTTGAAGGGCGCCCACATTGCCACCAATCTCAAGGCCTCGCAATGCTTCGCCGTCGCTTGTCTGCAATGTGCTTGCGTTACTAAATTCAACAACCGTATTTCCGTTGACAATCTTTGCGCTTATTGGCGTGGGGCCCTGTTGTACAACATTTATCATTCCGTATGTTTGGTTAAGCGCAAGGCGTGCAAGGCGTTCGCCGATGGGAGCTTTATCCTTTGGATGAACGTCGGTGGGGTGCCCCTTGTCGCTCGACACTGCAAAATCGCAATTTTCTATCTGGGCAGCCAAGCGGCGCTGTGAGTCGCGGAAATGTGGCCACGATGGGCGGTTTATGCCTGATAGCTGAACAAAATAGAATGGCATTTGAGCATCGTTCCACGTTTTGCGCCAACAATCGACAAGGGTGGGAAATATCACTTCGTGAAGCTCTACATTGTGAGCATTAGACTCGCCTTGATACCAGATAGCGCCTTTTATCGGGTAGCTGGCAATGGGCATTATTCCTGTTTCGTAAAGGTAACAAGGTTCGTAAGGGTGGCGTTGCAGGTTGTTTGTGCTCTTGGCAATGTTTTTGCTTGCGCGGCCTCGGCACCAGTCCTGTATCATATCATTGGCTCTCCAATTGTAGAGAATGTCCACGAGTATAGGGTGAAATTCCAGAGTCTTGCGGTCGATAAATGCCTCGGCCGGAGCTCCGCCCACAGCATTGCAGATGAGTCCTACGGGAACACCGAGCGAGTCGGCTAGCATTGCGCCAAAGTGATACGCTACGGCCGAGAAATTATTTACATTCTCTTTGCTCTGCAGTTGCCAGCTTGTTGGTAGATAGTAGTCGTGGTTGTTCAGCTTTACAAGGTCTGTTGAGTCCCACTCGATATTGTTTGTGATGACGCGTGGCTTCATATCATAAAGGCGAACATCTTTATTCTCAACATTGGCGAGGCTCTGCTCGATATGTGAACTCTCCTTTACCATAAAGGCCATATTTGATTGTCCCGAGCACAGCCACACCTCGCCAACGGCAATATTGTCGTAGGTTATTTTCTCCTCTCCACATTCAATGCTCATTGTGTAGCTCTTGCCGTCGGCCTGCATCGGCGCAAAGACAGCCTCCCATTCGCCTTGTTCATTTGCAGTGGCTTTTATTCTCTTTTTGCCGAGCTTGACGGTGATTTTAGCACCGCTGTCGGCTGTTCCCTTGACAACGAACGGCTTGCCCTGTTGGATAACCATATTGCTGCTGTAAATTGCAGGCAACGACAAACCTCCAAAATCGTCTGTGATTGCCGAGTAGACCTGACGGGCGATGATTCCGGCTCCCTCGGCATTGGGATGCAGGGCGTCGGGCATCAGGTCGGGGCGGTGGTAGAGGTGACGGCTAAGGTTAATGAGCTCGAAAGGACCATATTCTGCAATAGATGGGAGGAGCTCTTGTATCTGCCAATACCAATCGCGCGTGCCGCTTTTAAAGCGTCGGTGCCAATGGAAGATGGGTGACATTTGGCAAATGTAAATATCAACCTTTGGGTTGGCTTGGCGCAATGCTTCAATGATATTTATATAATCGTTGTAGAACTCGTCGCGGTAGTTGGGCCAGTTGCGAGGGTCGGTGTCGTTGAGCCCTAAATGTATGATTGCAATATCCGGAGCAAACTCAAGCGCTGCCTTATATTCGGCCAGGTTAATGTAGGGGCGGTGTCCTTTGCTCAAAAGTGTCGCACCCGAGTAACCAAAGTTTCGTACTTCGTAATTGTTGCCGAGCAGTTGTTGCAACTGGGCGGGGTAGGAGGTCTCGCTTGGTTTTTTGTGCCCGTAGCCGTAGGTCACGCTGTTTCCAATGCAGGCCACTTTTTGTGGTGTCTGTGCAAAAGCAAATAGCGGCAGCACCAATAAAATTGTCAGCAATCTGTTTCTCATTGTTGTCTGTTTTTTTGGTATGCGAATATAGCAAAAAAAAATAAGAATGTTGTTGAACGGATATTAAAAAGAGGCAACACGCGTGCGTGTTGCCTCTTTGAGGAAAGAAAAGAGTGTTTTATTTTGCAATAAACTTCTTGCCGTTCTGAATGTAGATGCTACCCTTTGCCGGTGCGATAACCTTGCGACCTTGCAGGTCGTAAATGGCGTTGTCGGCATTGTTGTCAGTAACAATCTCTTCGATTGCTACCGGAAGTGTCGATTTAATTGGGTAGAATGGTGCATCATCGGTGAACTTGCATGTTCCGTTACTTGCCCAGTCGAGTGAGAAACGTACAAAGCGCATTGTAAAGCCACCAAATACGCCGTTCTCCTCATAGTATACACCCAATGTGCCGTCGGGGAGTACAACTGCTGCGCTATAAGCTGAACCAATTGGACAGATGGTTTTTGGTGTGCCGAATGTTGCGCCCTCGTCGGTTGAGAGTGCGATGCTCACGTTCTGACGGCTGCCGCTGTTTGGCAATGTTTGGAATGCAATATTCCAAGGATTGCCCTCAACGGTTGAACACCATACCATATACTCGCCATCGCAAGCGTTGCCCGAGATACCGGTGTTGAAACGTGTTTGTGATGGCAGATGCCAGCTCTCGCCATCGTTTGAGGTGTAGTTGTAGTAGTTGTAACCACCGGCGCGTACACTGATGGCAAGGTCGCCGTTGTTGCGCTCAAGAGTCTTTGGCTCGTCGGCTCCGCTTGTACCGCTTGTGCCGCTAACATACCAGTTCTTTCCGCCGTCTTTGCTCATAAAGAAGTAGAAATGCTGGCTGTTGTCGGCCTGACGATTGACAAAGCTTGATACAAGAGTTCCATCGCGTTTTTGCAATGCTGCACCAGAGCCCGAGAATCCACTCTTCCAAGTGTTTGTGTTGGGGTTAGAGCAGTTTGCGCCAAAGAGGTCGTCTGTGTGGTCAACTGGTGTTTCCCACGTCAAGCCACCGTCGCGGCTGGTGATTGTCTTCCAACGTGGAGGCTGCTCTGCTGTTCCTGCGAAGAATCCGTGACCGTATGTTCCGGCGCTTGTCATAATACCAATGATATCGCCGCAGTCGCGGTTGGTGACGATTGATGCGTCGCCGTGGCCATAATTACCTCCGGTCTCTGCTGTTCCGGCAACAGTCACAGGGTCGCTCCAAGTTCTTCCATTATCCTCGGAGTATTGTGCTACAAGATAACAGTGCGACGGAAGGTCGGAGTTGTGATTCTTGCGGTCGTCGGTGAGGGTGACAAGGCGCTTGCCGTCTTTTGTTACGGTGATTGCCGGGATGCGGTAGTAGAGCGAGCCTTTGTCCATTGGCATAAGCACGGCGCCCTCTGAAAGGAATATTGTCACGCTGTGTGCAGGGTTGCCGTTGTTCTCGGCAATCTCTTCGCCGTCAATAGTGTATGCAGTGATGACTGCATCAACGGTGTTGCCCTCCTTTGCTGTTTCGGCAATGTCGTATGTTATCCACAGATAGCTGTTTCCGGGGGCTAAAGTCTTGTTGCCTGTGATGGTGAATGTGCCGTCGGCTGCAAGTGTAACTGTCTGGCCGAACTGTTCACCGTTCTCCTCGCGCCACTGCATCTTTCTCTCGGGGTCAACAAAGAGTTCGCGTTCATTGGCTGCAAAGTAGGCCTTTACGTTTGTAATATCCTCCTTGTTTGTGCCACTGAAGGCTCCTTTGACTCCTTGGAATTCAACATTGCCCTCGAGTCCGCTTATTTGTATTGTTGCGCGCACGATGGGCTGGTTGGTGTTGCCGATACCTGTGCTCACCTTGCCCTGTACTACTCTTGACGATGAAAATTCGGCAAGGGCGTTGCTAACATCGACTTCGTCGAAACGCCATAGTGACGCTCCATCGGCTTCGGCACCCCAACGCACAATCACTGCATTTGCCTCTTGGGCGTGCAGCTCCACTGCGTTGTCCTTGATGATAAAGAAATTGTGGGCGCTCTGAATATTATATATGTAGTTAGGTGTCTCTACCGTGCCAAAAGATGTTGAACCACCGGTGCCGGCTCCTGCTGTGCCAAAATATTCGCCGTTGTAGTTCTTAATGGCAAGCTTGCCATCCTTCTCCCAGAAGCTCCAGATGCGGTCGGCACTGAAGGCTTTGTCGCCGAAACGGAGCTTGCCCATTGTGTTGTCGTTGTAGATGACTTTACCACCGCAATAACCTTTTGACGATGCGTTTACAATGTAATACCAGTGTACGTCGCCATCGGTGCTGATTGCCGGCATCTCAATCTTGTCCTCCTTGACCTTTACTGTAAAGTCTGTCAATACAACACCGTTTCCGTTGTTTCCGGCAAGTTTGAAAGAGACTGTGCTAACCTTTTGATTTCTGGCGCTGATGGTTTTTGGAGTGGCCGAAGTGTTGTACTCTTGCCCATTATCCATTGTGAGGGAGAGCGCAGTGTCGTGTTCGTTGTTTGAGAATGTAAGGCTATAATCGGTTATTACGTATCCCGCCGGTGGGGTAATGGTGTAGGTTGCCTGTCCTGCTGTTCCGGTCATCAACTGCACGTTGTTGTCCTTCCAGTTCATATTGTTGATAGTTCCGCAACCGAACTGTAACTGCGGGGTAGCGTTGCTCTTCCACACATTATTCCAGTTTTGGTTAGCGCTCTCTCCTCGGTAGAGATTACCATTGGCTTTGTCAATAGTATACTCTATGGTTGAGGTTGTTGGCTGCTCCTCAATTTCGCCTGCTTCAAAAATAGAGAGCTGGCAACCTGTATCGTTGCGGTCGTTGCCTAATGTTGCGTTATTACTCCAGTTGTAGAGCTTGAAGCTCTGTCCCGAGCCTGTTTGGTTCAACTGAACCTCACCCGCCGAGATAATATAGTATGCAGGGGTGTTTGCATAGCTGATAGTCCAGCCTGTTGAGGGGCGTGATTTTGTTGTTGTTATCTGTGTGTTATAGTTTGCAACCGGGCTCAGATAAGAGTCGTATTGACGGTTCACAATGTCGAATGTGTTGTCGTCGCGCTCGACAAACTTCCACATTGATTTTGCCGATTTTTTGGTGTTTTCTTTGCCTACAACACCTGTTGCTTCGCCCTCGGCGCTGATGTAGAGGTTGTTGCTGCGCAATGAGGTAATCTGATACCAATATTCATTGGCTTCTGTGCTTGCTTTTGGCATTGCGAGAGCTGCACTGAGAATATCGTTGAGTTTGTTGCTCATAGCTTGAACCTCACTCTCGGTGATGTTATCTTTTGCAAGCAGTGCGTATGCATTCACAAGCTCTTCATCAAAAGCAGCCATCTTCTCGGGGGCATATTGTCCCATTGCTTCACCACGCTCCATAATAAGGCCGCGTGCGATAGTCTGCGAAAGGGTGTTGCGCAGTGTGGCCTGTGCATAGCGCACCTCGGCATCGCTTTCGCTGATTACGTTGTAGGTGTCATTTGGAAAATCAGTTGCCAAGGCATCTTTCATTGCATTTGCCATTACAACGTATCCAAGGCCTCCAAGATAATTGCTTGGGTAGAAGTATTTTGTGTTGGCCACGTTCCCGTTGAGCATTGGAGTGTAGGTGTCGACAAAGCGTATATTGCCTGTTGCAAGGCTCTGCATATACTCGTTGAGTGCGGCAATGCGCGAGGTGTTTGTGGTGGCATTATTTGTTGGGCAAAGTGCCATCAGGTAAATCTTTGATGTGGGAGATTTTTGTACCACTTTGTCCACAAGAGCCTTGTAGTTGTTCTTTACAGTTGCAATATCGGTGTCGCCGTTGCAGTCGCCTGTACCTGTGTAGATGAAGATTGCCTTTGCGTCTTTCTTCTCAACTCCTGTGTTAGAATACATTGCGTCTACAATCTTGTCTGTTGTGGCGATGTCGCCGCCATAGCCCCAGCCTGTACCGCGGTTCTTGACGTTGCGGTTGCCAAGCAACTCCTGCCATTCGCCATTCTTGATGAACTCGTCGCCCACTACAAGAATATCGTTGTTGCTTACTGGTAGGGTGCTGAAATATGTTGCACGCATACCGTGTGCGCCACCAAGGCCACCGTTCTGCTGCAATGATGATGTGTTGCTTGGGTAGACTGCTGTAACTGTGTAGTCCTCGCCCTCGGCAAGATACTGGCAAATTGTCTCGCACCACACTTTGTAGGCTGCTGCCGTGAGGTGCAATTTGTCGTAGCTCCAGATGCCTCCTTGTGCGATGCCTGTTAGTTTGTCATAGAGGTCGATGTATTTAAGCCACTCAACATTCATTGTGTTTACATAGTTTTTCACAATCTCATTTGTGCGCAACCAAGTAGCTTCCACACGATTGGCGGTGCTGTTGTTGAGTATGCTGTAAAGGTAAACTTTTGTCTGTGGTGAGCGTGCGTGGATGCGCGCAACGATGCTCTTTACATAGCTGAGCACCTGCTCTGGGCTGAAATTGAGACCTCCCGAAATAGCAATGTCGTTTGTGCCAATCATCATAAACACCTTTTTGGGCTCGCCGTTGATGTATGATTCAAGGTTGTTGCTCTGCTCGGTTGAGTATGTTCCGGAGTTTCCGCGGTTCACAATCGGCAGATAATTGCCCTCTGAGGTTTTAAAGGCCTCGGGCCAACAGTGCATATCGGTGATGCTATTGCCCATAAAAACAATGCTTTCGCTGTTTGTTTCAAGGACTTTGAACGAGTCGTACCTGTGATTGCGGAACGGTTCGTCGGCAAGCATTGTTGCTGTCGATAAAAATCCGCAAAGGAGTAATGTTAAAAATCTTTTCATAATTGATTATGGTTAATTAAAAATTTTTTCGAGCATAATACCTCAATTTGCACAAATGTAATATAATTTTATTAAAATTCTATCTATCTACACTTTTTTATAAAAAACAGGTGAACGTATATACGTGAAAAAGATAAATAACCCTCTTTCGCTCATTAGAAAGAGGGTTATTTATCTTTTATACCTTATAATATTATATACCTATAAAATTACTTGATGAGTACTTTTTTGCCATCAATGATATATATGCCCTTGTTTGGCTTTGATACTTTGCGACCTAATAGGTCATAAATTCCTTTTACCTTGCAGTTCTCGGCTTTAACGCTCTCGATGCCTGTTGCATCTTTCTTTGTTATAGTGAGTGTGGCTGCATTGCTGTCGGCAGTGTAGTAGGCTGTGTTTGCCTGCATTGTGCCGCTGTTGCTTGTGCGCTTTGTGAACTCACCATTATTGAGTGTATAGATATTTGAACCGCTTACCGATGTGCTCTTCAATACACCCTTCAACTGGTTCTCGGCCTCAAGTGCCTCGGCCTCGCCACCAACACCAATGTAGTATGTGCCGTTCTCGGCTGTCAAAACAACTGGGGTCTTTGCTGCAATAACATTTGTTCCATAGGCTGTCAAAGGCACAAACTCAACACCCTCGGCTGTCTGTGGCTCACCTGCAATGTAAGCTGTGACGCCCTCGGGGAGTATCATTGTGAATGGAACACAAATTGCTGCATACTCGTTGATGGTCAAAGCAAATTCGTTAACAGGCTCAATGTACCACAATGATGCCTCGGAATTGTTTGTCCAAGGTACAAGGCGTGTGTTATCACCTGCAAGGTGAAGGCCTGTGTGGCTGCCTGTTTTGTTCTGGCAGATGATGGAACTTAGTCCGGTAGCCGTGCTCTCAATCTTCCATTTTCCGGCAGCTGCGTTGTCGGTTGTAATAATAGGCTCCGTCTCGTTGTTGCCAAGAGGCCCCAGCATATACTGGAAGTTGCCGTTGTACAGGTAGTACTCCTTGTCGTTGCCTGTGGGAAGGAATGTGAACAGCTGATTTGCATTGTTGGTATTAGAGGTGGCTGTTGATACGCGGCTTGCCTCGGGGTTCAGATAGAGTGTGGCGTTGCTGCGGAATGAGTTGCGTATACGGTACCACTTGCCGGCCTCAACTTCAAGCATCGGGAGGTTAGCGATTGCGTTATTGATTGCCTCGTATGCCTCGTAAGATGGAGTGGCTTTGTAGGCATCAATAAGTGTTGTTACTGCATTGAGTGATTCACTGTCTACTGTGCCGACGTATGCGGGGCCTTCATTTTCAAAAGCGGCAATCTTTGTGTCAATGCCGGCTGAAATAATGGCTGTTTTGTCTACGTCGCCATCATAAACATAAGCAGTGTCGGTTATATACTCAATGCTGTAGTTCTTGTAAACGATTGTGTAACCACCACCGCTTGTGCCGTATGTATCCTCCTCGTAGAGGAAACCGATGTTGTTGTCGTGCTGCAGTATCATTGTTGAGTATGCACCTGCAACGTAGCTCGACTGGTGACGGCCGTCCCAATCGGCAGCAATAGCCTCGGGAGAGACAAAGTCTGCGAGTGACTCAAGCTCCTTGTAGTAGATGCCTACATTTGCGCGGCCCGAGCCAAGAGGCACAGACTGCAGTGCAAGGTAAACCTTCTTGTCGTCAGCCTTGCGCTTTGCAGGAACGAACATAATCTCACCGTTTGTTGAGTTGCTCACAGCAATTGTACCGTTGTTGCTTGAGTTAGAGTATTTTGCTGTGCCCCAATAGCCTTGTGCCTGTTCGCTATCGGTGTATGAGAAAATGTTGAAGATACGTCCGCCTGATGTGCGTGAACTGATGATTACAGAACCATCGGGTAGCTCTTCGGCCTTTGGCTCGTCACCACCGCTTGGAATAGGAGAAACATCAACGCCACCAAGCACTTTCCAGCTTTCGCCAAAATTGTCACTGTAAAGGACAAAGTTTACATTGCCGCTTGTTTGAGTCTTGACAAGGACAGCACAATAGATGCGGTAGTAGTCTCCAACCTTGATATACTGGCTCTGAGATATTTTTCCTGAACCTACGAACATTGCAGCTGCTTTATACTGCGATGATGCATCAAATTGGGCATAGATGTGTGCTTCGCGGTCAACAGGTGCGCTCCAAGTCTCTCCGCAATCCTCGCTATAGAAATGTGCTATTCCTTGGTGGTTGTCGCGCTGTCCGTTGGGGAACGAAACGTTACCCGAGCAGCTGATTACAAGCACGCGGTTGCTCTCGCGGTCGGCAACTATTGCAGGGTCACCGAAGCCAACGTACATATCGTTGTTCGATGCGTCGATGCCGGCAGCGCCCTTGCCTTGAATAATGTCGAAAATATCTCCCCAAGTCTCACCGTTGTCCTTGCTTATACGTGCACGCAGGTCAATGCGGCCGTTTGTTGCCATACCGATGTCGGCACGGCTGTGACGGTAGTCGGCAACGGCAATGATGTTACCGTTCTTTGCAGTTGCAATGGCTGGGATACGGTAAGGGGTATCGTTTGTTGTGAGTGTTGGGAATACATCGAATGCTGGCTCGGGAGTGCGGATGTCGAGTCCCATATTTACCACAAAATCAGAGAATGTTATGCCTTTGTTTGCACCCGTTTGAGTGAAGCTGACGCTGCGCACAGGGTCTTCAATCTCAGCTGTTACACTCTGCTCGGTAGCCGATGATGTGTAGCTTTTGCCGTTGACTGTCAATGTGAGGGCGTAGCTTGCATCGTTGTTTGTGTTTGCAAATTTAAAGGCATAGCTTTTTATTACAAGGCCTTCAGGGGCTGTAAGGGTGTATGTACAAGTGCCCGATGAACCCGAAAAACCTGCAATGTAGTCGCCCGAAGCTTGCATATTATTTGCATTCGCCGCGAGTGAGAAACCTGCGAGTTCACTGCTCTCCCATTTTGAGTGCCATGTACCATTGGCGTTGCTTGCTGTGAAACTACCCTTTGACGCAAGAATCTCGACCGATGTCTCGGCTGCTGTGAATACGATTGTAGAACCGGCATCAGCACCCTCGGCCCAGAATGCGAGTTTGCCAAGACCGCCAAAGTCATTCACGGCATATTCTGTGCCGTGAATTTTCATAAAATAGCCATTAAGATTTTCTATTTTGTTGGATGAGGCAAAATCCCAACGGCCTACATAACCGCTTGGCAAGTTTGCTGCATCCTGCATAGTGGGGTAGGTTGAACCGCCTGTGCCACCGTAGCCGCTGATTGCGCTCATTGTCGTTTTTGATGCAAGCACTTTGCTTGTGCCTGCCTGCTTGTTGTAGACAGCATAGCCGTCGGCGTCGTTGCCAACGAAGCACCAGAGCTCGTCGTCATTGCCTTTGGGAGTTGAAACGCCAAGGGCAATGTGGTCGGCGCCGGCATTATCCTTGATTAGTTTACTACCGGTGCCAATGCCCATAGTGTACCACGTTGTACCCTCGGCAAACTGGCCATTTTCAATGGTCGTCACCTTGAAAGGCACTTGTGCAAACATTGCAGCTGTTGACAAAATACTGCAAATGAGTAGCGTAAAAAATCTTTTCATAAATAAAAAAAGTTAGTTATTAAATAAAAATTTTCTTCGAATAATGTTGCTTGTTACCAACCTACCTGAACGCCGTCCTCATAGAAGTGGCGGCCAAAGCACCAGCCAAAGACATTGTAGTAGCGTGCAAGCTCTTTTGCACGGCCTATAAACTCTTCAACATTCTTTGTCTCGGGTGAGGGGTTGCTCCAACCAATCTCGGCAATGGCTCCCAGACGGGGCAGAGCCTTATATTGCAGTTGCATAGGGGTTGTGACATACTCTGTCCAAAGGTTGCCTTGAACACCCATAATGTATTTTTGCTCCTCCTTGCTCAGTTGGTCGTATGGGTCGAATGAGTAGGCCTTGCGCAGTGGAACATAACCTCCGTTGCTGTCGAGCTCGTCTTTGCGGTCGGTTGTCTGTCGATAGTCGAGATAACAGTGGCTGCCGGGGGTCATAATTACATAATTTCCTTTTTTGGCTGCTGCAATGCCACCCTCTGTGCCACGCCACGACATTATTGTTGCATCTTTGCTGACGCCGCCTTCAAGAATTTCGTCCCAACCGATGAGCTTGCGGCCGTTTTTGTTAAGATGCGCCTCGATGCGGTTGTTGACGTATGATTGTAGCTCGGCCTCGTTCTTGAGATTGTTGTCTTTTATTCGCTTCTGGCAGTCGGGGCACTCTTTCCACATATCGCGTGGAGCTTCGTCGCCACCAATGTGAATGTATTCGCCGGGGAAGAGGTCCATCACTTCATCGAGCACGTTTTCCCAGAATTTGAATGTGCTCTCCTTGCCGGCGCAGGCAATCTGTTTTGACACTCCCCAATATGACCAAGTCTTGTAGTTGCCATCCTCTCCCTCGCAACCAAGCCAAGGATAGGCGCTCAAGGCTCCAAGTGAGTGGCCGGGGATTTCAATCTCGGGCACAATGGTGATAAAACGCTCACGTGCATATTTTACAATCTCTTTTATCTCTTTTTGGGTGTAATAACCGCCGTACGGAATACCGTCAAGGCCTTCATTGTGCCCGGTAGTTGTCTGTTCGCGCAGGCTGCCAATCTTTGTGAGGAGTGGATATTTCTTAATCTCTATGCGCCAGCCTTGGTCCTCGGTGAGGTGCCAGTGAAAGCGGTTCATCTTGTGCATTGCCAAAATGTCGAGTACCTCCTTTATTGTTTCTACGTCCCAAAAGTGACGTGAGCAGTCGAGCATAAAACCACGATAGGGAAAATGTGGCGCATCGTTGATTCTCATTGTTGAGAGTGACACTTTTTCAAGGTCGAGCGGGGTCTCGTATGCCTGAACGGGGATAATCTGTTTCAGTGTCTGCACTGCGTAGAAAGCTCCGGCGCCGTCTTTTGCTTTTATGATAATATTCTCGGGGGTAATATCGAGCATATACTCCTCGGCTTTCATCGAGTCGTCGAATTTAAAAATGACATTGTTGTCTGTTGTCATTTTTGTGGTTCTTTTCAATTTTTTGCCAAATATCGCCTCGGCAATTCTGTTCAGCTCGTTTGCGGCAAAATCGGCTCTGTTGTCGTCGAAACTGCATATGATTTTGGTATTCCTTGTGAGATCGAACTTGATATTGGCATTGCCGGGTTTGACACTCAAAGGCTTGGGTAAAATGCCGGGAATTGCTTTTTCCTGTGCAAATGTTATCGTTGCCGTAAATACAAATAAAAAGGTGAGTATTCTCTTCAACATATCTTTTATAATATTATATTAATTTAAATTACTTTGCGAAGATAATGCAAAGCTACCCAAAGAAAAAAGGATAAATCATAAAAAATGCTATTTTTCAAAGATTTTTAAACACTTTCGGGTTTTTGTGTGTGATAACTGATTTTTTTTGTTTACATTCGCAAATGCTACTGGTTTGTGGTTTTTTTGGAAGAATAACTAATCTATTATAATTATGAGCGAAAAATATGTAATTGGAATTGACCTTGGCGGTACAAATACCGTAATTGGTCTTGTTGATGTAAAAGGTCACATTCTTGCAAAGGATGATACAATTAAAACACAGGCGCATCCCGACATTGAGGAGTATACCGATTCGATTGCTAATGTAATCAAGAGGCTTGCCGAGGAGAATGGTTGTGTGGGCAAGCTCGAGGGTGTGGGTGTTGGTGCTCCTATGGCCAACTATTATACCGGCGAGATTGTAAATGCTGCCAATTTGCCTTGGAAGGGTATTGTGCCTCTGGGCTGGTTGATACAGAAAAAGACCGGTCTGCCAACAAAAGTTACAAATGATGCCAACGCTGCCGCTATTGGCGAGATGAAATATGGCGTTGCTCAGGGTATGAAGGATTTTGTATATATCACACTGGGTACAGGCGTGGGTAGCGGTATTGTTGCCAATGGTCAGTTGATATATGGTCACGATGGCTTTGCCGGTGAGCTTGGTCACGTTACTGCTCCGGTGCTCGAGGGGCGCTCTTGCGGTTGTGGCCGCACAGACTGTCTCGAGACATACGCTTCGGCAACCGGTATTGTCCGCACTGCTAAAAAATGGCTCGTGGAGCGCGATGAGCCAAGTTTGTTGCGCGACGTTTGTATCAATGAGATAACTTCAAAGATGTTGTTCGATGCTGCCGTCAAGGGTGATAAGCTTGCCAATGAGATTTTTGAGTTTACCGGCAAGGTACTTGGTGAGGCATTTTGCAATTTTATTGCTTTCTCGGCTCCCGAGGCTATTATCCTCTTTGGTGGCTTGGCAAATGCTGGCGAGCTGTTGCTTGAACCTATACGCAAGCATATGAACGAGAATGTCGTGTTCTTGTGGAGAGATAAAGTTAAGGTGCTTAAATCATCGCTTCCCGGTGCCGATGCTGCAGTGCTTGGCGCTTCGGCTCTTGGCTGGGCTGATTGATGGCTTTGTGATATTTTTAATGCGGGCTGCCTTTTCGGGCAGCCCGCATTTTTATTGCTAAAAATGTTTAATTATTACAATATTTAAATATTTATACTTATCTTCGCAATATGCAGACAATGGCTCTGTGAAAGGGGTAGAATTAAATAACAGATGATATGAATAACCTTTACGACAAAGCAAAAAAAATCATTGGTCTTTCTGTGACAGGTGCTGCGGTGTTGCCGCTTGTGGCCTCTTGTGGTGTCGAGGAGAAGCCTAAAGAGCCAATGAATATTCTTTTTATAATGTGCGACGATCACTCTTATCAGACAATCAGCGCATACGACACCTCTTTTATCCGCACACCGAATATTGACCGCATTGCAGCCGATGGTTTGCGCTTTACAAATAGTTTTGTGGCAAATTCAATCAGTGGCCCTTCGCGCGCCTGTATGCTCACCGGTAAACACAGTTTTACCAATGGCTTTACCGATAACAGCTCTTCGTTCGATGGTGCTCAGCAGACGTTCCCCAAGCTGTTGCAGCAACAGGGGTATGAGACGGCTGTGATTGGTAAGTGGCACTTGACATCGGAGCCCACCGGCTTCAATCATTGGGATATTCTCATTGGGCAGGGCGATTATTACAACCCAACCTTCATCTGCAACGGCGAGAAAGTGCAACGTTCGGGGTATGCCACAAACGTGACCACTGACCTTGCTCTTGATTGGCTCGAGAGTGGGCGCGATGCAAGCAAGCCTTTCTGTTTGTTGTTGCATCACAAGGCTCCTCATCGCACTTGGATGCCCGATACTTACGACCTCGACCTCTTTGCCGATAGCAATTTCCCGTTGCCGGCAACATTCTTTGACAACTACGAAACACGCCTTGCTGCACAGGGGCAAAAAATGTCTATCAGCAAGGATATGGATATTGTTTACGACCTGAAAATGGCCGATAAGGACAGTACAATACATAGCCGTCCCGACCTTGAAGAGTGGGGCAGGCGCATATATAACAATATGAACACCGAGCAAAAGAGGGCTTGGGATGCGCATTATGATGTTGTGATTGAGAAATTTAAGGCAGCAGGGCTTGCCGGTAAGGAGCTTGATGCTTGGAAATATCAGCAGTATATGCGCGACTATCTGCGTGTGATAACCTCTGTAGACCGCAATGTAGGTCGTGTACTCGATTATCTTGAGGCCGAGGGGCTGATGGATAATACTCTCATTGTCTACACCTCCGACCAAGGCTTTTATATGGGTGAGCACGGGTGGTTCGACAAACGTTGGATGTACGAGGAGTCTTTCCGCACTCCGTTGATAGTACGTTTGCCGGGTGGTGCTTCGGGCGAGTCTATGGAGATGGTGCAGAACATTGACTATGCACCAACTTTCCTTGAGCTTGCCGGCGCAGAGATACCATCGGATATTCACGGCTGTTCGTTCCTTCCGGTGCTAAAGGGTGAGCAGTGGAAACCTAACCGCGACGGTGTCTATTATCACTATTATGAGTATCCCGACGAGCACGCTGTTAAGCGTCATTTGGGCGTGCGTACCGAGCGTTATAAACTCATACATTTTTATGATGATGGTGTTTGGGAACTTTTTGACCTTGAAAATGACAAGAACGAGCTGAACAATATATACGGCAAGCCCGGAACCGAGGAGATAACAGCGCAGTTGAAAGAGAAACTTGTGGCTTTGCAGCAGCAGTATGGTGAACAACAATTTATAGCTGGTGAAAAGTAACCGACGAAATAATCTGCATCTGGCCGACGTTGCCAAAATGAGGCGTGCGCCGGCGTTTGGGACAATGGTAAAGCCCATTGGCTCGGCGTGTAATCTCGATTGTCACTATTGCTATTATCGTGATAAGAGCGAGATTTACAGCGGTGCAATGCCAAAGATGAGCGATGAACTGCTTGAGATTTATATCAGGCAGTATATTGAGGGGGCTTCACAAGAGGAGATATCTTTCTGTTGGCACGGAGGCGAGCCGTTGATGGCGGGGTTGCCATTCTTTCGCAAGGCAATGGAGCTGCAGCAGAAATATGCCGGTGGCAAGAGAATTGAAAATACTCTGCAGACAAATGGTATTTTACTCAACGAAGATTGGTGCAGTTTTTTCAAGGATAACAATTTCTTGATAGGATTGTCGCTCGACGGCCCCGAGGATATACACGATGCTTTCCGTCGCGATTGTGGTGGTGCTCCCACTTTTGCCCGCGTGATGAAGGGTGTAGAACTTTTGACACGTACCGGTGTTGATTTTAATATTCTCTCTACGGTTAATGCGCGAAGCGAGGGGCGCGGAGCCGAGGTTTATAAATTCCTGCGCTCTTTGAACCATTTTATGCAGTTCTTGCCGGTGGTGGAATATGTGATAGAGCGCCCCGGTAAACGTCCGTTGATTGTGTCGCCCGACGAAGAGGAGGCTGTTGAAGCCCCTTGGTCAGTGTCGGCAAAGGGCTACGGGCAGTTTATGTGCGACGTCTTTGATGAGTGGCTGAAATATGATGTGGGCAACTGCTTTGTGCAGCTTTTCGACGTGACGCTTGCCAATTGGTGTGGTGTGCAGCCTCCGCTTTGTGCCTTCAGCGAGGTTTGTGGCGATGGCTTGGTGGTGGAGCATAATGGAGATGTTTACTCTTGCGACCACTTTGTCTACCCCGAGTATCGTTTGGGTAATATAAAGGAAAAGGAGCTTTCAGCAATGTATCGCAGCCCCGAACAGCAAACTTTTGGCCGTGACAAACGCGATGCTTTGCCAATGGAGTGCAAACGTTGTAACTACTATTTCCTTTGCCGTGGCGAGTGCCCAAAGCATCGCTTTGCCTATGCAAAGAATGGCGAGCCCTATATGAATGTGCTGTGCGAGGGATATAAGATGTTTTTCCGTCACACCGACCCTCATATGCGTTATATGAAGATGCTGATTGAGAAAGGTTTGCCGGCATCGGAGATTATGAACCGTAAATAAGAAAACAGTTGTTCTGAGTGGGAGTTAATTCAAAAAAGGCTTTATTCCTGCGGGTGTAGGCCGTTGGAGTGCTTCGCTCAGTATGACAAGTGAAAATAAAAAACTAAACTAACTAATAATTATGAATCCAAAATTTGTTTTGCCAAAGATTGGCGAGTTGCCAATCTCGGCCTCAATAGAGAGCATTTGCAAGTTTGAGAAAGTGCCCACAAAAATCTGTTCAGTAGAGCCCGAGGGGGTGATTTTTGCTGCAGATATGGTGGTTAACGCCATTAAGGCACACAAGGAGAACCGCCTTTTTGCGCTTGGCCTTTCAACGGGCCGCACGCCGCTAGGTCTTTATGCCGAGCTGGTGAACCGCTATCAGGCTGGCGAGGTGAGCTTTGCCAACGTAGAGGTGTACAGCCTTGATGAGTTCTACCCAATGGAGCCAACCTCTTCGCAGAGCCGTAACCACAGAGTGAACGAGGATTTTCTCAAATATATTGATATTAAGCCCGAGAATGTACACTTCCCCGATGGTACAGTAGCGCGCGACAAGGTAAACGATTATTGTCGCAAATATGAGCAGATGGTGAATGGTCGCATAGACCTTATGATTATGGGAGTGGGCGAGCTTGGTCAGATTGGTTTTAACGAGCCGGGTAGCTACACTCACTCTACAACCCGTCTTGTGCAGTTGAGCTACAATACACGCCGAAATCAGGATAAGTTCTTCTCTAACCCCAACGAGGTGCCAAAGATGGCAATTACAATGGGCTTGGAAACAATTATGAGTGCAAAGAAAATTGTGCTTATGATGTGGGGCGAGGATAAAGCCGTTGTTGCCAAAAGATTGATTGAGGGCGGTGTCAGCGAAGAGTATCCTGCAACTTGTTTGCAAAATCACGATAATGTTCAAGTTGTGATTGATGAGGCTGCAGCGCAGGAGCTCACACGCGTAAAAGAGCCTTGGCTTGTTGCGCCTCCAATAGAGTGGAGCGATAAACTCATTCGCAAAGCAGTTATATGGTTGTGTCAAACAGTGGATAAACCAATTCTTAAACTTACTCATCAGGATTATATAAAGAACTCACTCTCCGACCTTTTGGAACGTGTGGACACATACGACAAGGTAAATATCCGTGTTTTCAACGAGATACAGCATATAATCTCGGGTTGGCCCGGTGGAAAGCCTAATGCCGACGACAGCACACGCCCTGTTTCATCGACACCGTTCCCAAAAAGAGTGATTATCTTCTCTCCGCACCCCGACGACGATGTTATTTCAATGGGTGGAACGTTTAATCGCCTCATTGAGCAGGGGCACGATGTGCACGTTGCTTACCAGACATCGGGTAACGTTGCAGTGTATGACGATGTGGTGTTGCAGAATATTGACACTGCTAAGGAGATGGGCTTTGGTGATGCGTTTGACGAGATTCGCGAGATTATTGCCAATAAAAAGATTGGTGAGCCCGAGCCGCGTAAACTTCTCGACCTCAAAGGTGCTATCCGTCGTGCCGAGGCGCGTGCAGCTTGCCGTTCAATAGGTCTTGACGACCGCACAAATGCTCATTTCTTGAACTTGCCGTTCTATGAGACCGGTGGAATTAAAAAGGGTAAACTGAGTGATGATGATATTGAGATTGTAAAGGCTCTTATGCGCGAGGTTAAGCCTCATCAGATTTATGCTGCCGGCGACCTCACCGATCCTCACGGCACACACCGTGTTTGTATCGAGGCCGTTCTGCGTGCTTTTGAAGAGGTGAAAGATGAGCCTTGGGCAAAAGAGTGTCATATATGGCTCTATCGTGGAGCTTGGCAGGAGTGGGATTTGGCTGTTGCTGATATGGCCGTGCCTCTTAGCCCCGAGGAACTTATCCGCAAGCGTCACGCAATATTCCGTCATCTATCGCAAAAGGATATTGTTCCTTTCCCCGGCGAGGATGCGCGCGAGTTCTGGCAGCGTGCCGAGGAGCGCACGCAGGGTACAGCTGCGCTGTTCAACAAGATTGGCTTGCCCGAATATCAGGCGATAGAGCTGTTTGCAAAATTGTTGTAAAATTGTTCTTTTATAACACAAAAAACAAGGCTGACCAAAGTCAGCCTTGTTTCGTTATTAGTGTACGAGTTTTTTACTCCTCATCTATAATTCCATTATATGCAAGCTCTCCCTCTACGATGAAGTATAGCTCCTCGGGGTCGTAGTTGCCAATATCGCACTTCTTGGCTTCTTTGGCAATGAACTCTGCAATATTGTTAATGTCAATATCGACATATTCGTTATTGCTGTCAAGGATTCCACTCTTCTCGTAGTAGTCGTAGATGGTGTCAAGGAAAAAATAGAACTCGTCGTCGCTGTATTTTTCCTTCAAGTCCTGTGGCAGGCGTTCGCGTATAAATGCTATGGTCTTCTCGTCATCGAGGTCGTCCATTGCAAATTCATCGTTGTTCATAATGTGCTTTCTGTTTAATTAGAGAAGTGCCTCGAACTTTGCCTGTACATCGCCCTTTGATTTTGAACCAACGAAGCGGTCTACAACCTTGCCGTCTTTGATGAAGATTACTGTTGGAACGTTGCGGATACCATATTCCATTGTGAGGTCATCGGCCTCTTCAATATCGCATTTACCTACTGCAATGCGGCCTGCATATTCCTCAGAGAGCTCGTCGATGATTGGTGCCAATTGCTTGCAGGGACCACACCAAGCTGCGCTGAAGTCAAGTACTATTGGCAATTCGGTTGCCATAAATTCTTTTGCGTTGTCGTTTGTTACATTTGTTGCCATAATATTAAATTTTTATGGGTTAATTTAATTTATATTCAATATTTCCTAACTCTTTGATGTAATCGATTAACTCCGGCAGAACCTCTATATCGCGGTTCTTTGATGCAAGTTCAAGGGTGAACTCTTGCTCGTAGTCCTTTATCTTGAATATGAGTTTACTATTGCCGGGGTGTTTCTCGGTGTAGTCGATGATGGTGCTGTATACCTCCTCGGTCAGCGACATTACATCGAATGTCAAGGTGAGGCTTTTCACAAGGCCCTCCTTTATTTCGGGCATAAGCTCTATGCTGTCTACTACAAAGTCGAACTTTGTCGGGTCGTATTTGCGTGGTTGGCAGCTACCTTTGATGTAGAGGAAGTTGCCGGGGATAAAATAGTTCTGTTTTTTCATCCACTCATCGCCAAAGAAGAACATTTCAGCCGAGCCTGTAAAATCTTCAATCTTTGCAACGCCGTAAGGGCTGCCTTTTTTGGTGAAGCCTGTGCGTGGTGGGTCGCTGACAACGCCTCCAAGGGTTATCTTGCGGCCTACAAGAGCTTCTATATTATCCATCTCGGCTGCCTTTGTGTTACAGAACTCGTTGAGTATCAGTGAATAGTCGTCGAGCGGGTGCGCCGATAAGTAGATACCTACTAACTCACGTTCGCGGTTCAGACGTTCAAGGGTGCTCCAGTTGCCTCCTGCCGGAATTTCGGGCTTGGGAATTTCGGCCATCTCTGTGTCGCCGAATAGTGAGGCGCTGGCATTGGCTTTGTCGTTCTGATAAAGGTTGCCGTATCTGATAAGTGCCTCAAGGAATTGGTCGCCTTTGCTGTTTGTGTTTGCGTATTGCTCGCGCGAGATATCGCCGGGGAGCTCGTCAAAGGCTCCGGCAAAGGCTAGGCACTCAAGGTTCTTGCGGTTGCAGGCGGTGAGGTTCACGCGCTCGACAAAGTCGAAGATGCTCTTGAACGGACCATTTGCTTCGCGCTCGTCGATGATGCATTGCACGGCATTTTCGCCAACGCCTTTCACTGCACAAAGACCAAAGCGAATATCGCCTTTTTTGTTGACGCTGAACTTGCGGCGCGACTCGTTTACATCGGGGCCAAGCACGTTAATGCCCATACTCTTGCACTCCTGCATCAGCTTGGTGATTTCAGTAATCTTGTCAAGGTTGCGACTCATTGCGCCTGCCATATACTGCGATGGGTAGTTGGCCTTGAGGTAGGCTGTCTGGTAAGCAACCCACGAGTAGCAGGTGGCGTGTGACTTGTTGAAGGCGTATGATGCAAACTTCTCCCAGTCGGCCCAGATTTTTTCGAGTATTTTCTCGTCGTGTCCGTTATTTTTGCCACCGTTGATGAACTTTGGCTTCAGCTCGTCTAGCTTTGCTTTCAATTTCTTACCCATTGCCTTGCGCAGAGTGTCGCTCTCGCCACGGGTGAAATCGGCAAGCAAGCGCGACAGAAGCATCACCTGCTCTTGGTACACTGTAATGCCGTATGTGTCCTTGAGGTATTTCTCCATACAAGGAATATCGTATTGTACCAACGAGGGGTCGTGTTTGCGCTTGATAAAATCGGGGATATAATCCATTGGACCCGGGCGGTAGAGGGCGTTCATTGCAATAAGGTCCTCGAATGTGCTGGGCTGTAGCTCGCGCAGATACTTTTGCATACCCGGTGACTCGAACTGGAATGTTCCGATGGTGTTGCCCTTGCTGTATAGCTCGTAGGTCTTTGGGTCGTCGATGGGGATTGTGTCGATGTCTACGTCTATCTTCAGGCTTTGACGTATGTTCTCCAAGGCCTCTTTGATGACGGAGAGGGTTTTAAGTCCCAAAAAGTCCATCTTGATGAGGCCTGTCTCCTCAATTACGCTACCTTCATATTGTGTCACGAGCATCTTTTCGCCGGTCTCTTTATCCTCGGCGATGCTGATGGGAACGTGGTCGGTAATATCGTCGCGGCAGATGATTGTTCCGCAGGCGTGTACTCCGGTGTTGCGTACGTTGCCCTCGAGCATCTTTGCATATTTGATGGTGTCGCGCAGAAGAGGGTCGGGCGATGCTTCGGCTTCGCGTAGTTCGGGCACTGCCTGTATTGCATTGGGCAGGTTCATCTTCATACCGTCGGGCAGGCGGTCGGGGATTGCCTTGCACAGTTTGTTCGATACGTCGAGGGGCACCTTTTGCACGCGTGCAACGTCTTTGATGGCAAGTTTGGTTGCCATTGTGCCGTATGTGATGATGTGCGCTACCTTCTCTTGTCCATATTTTTCTGTTACCCAGTTGAGCACTCGTCCGCGGCCGTCGTCGTCAAAGTCTACGTCAATATCGGGGAGTGATATTCGGTCGGGGTTGAGGAAACGCTCGAATAGTAGGTCGTATTTTATCGGGTCGACGCGTGTGATTCCCAATGTGTATGCAACCACGCTGCCGGCTGCCGAACCACGGCCGGGGCCTACGGAGACGCCAAGCTCTTCACGGGCGGCCTTGATAAAGTCCTGCACGATGAGGAAGTAGCCCGGGAAACCCATTGTTTTCATAATGTGCAGCTCAAAGTCGATGCGATCGGTCAACTCTTGCGAGAATGGCTCGGGGTAGCATTTTTTTGCTCCGTCGTAGGCTAGCTTGCGCAGGTAATCGCCCTCGAGCTTGATGCGATAGAGCTTGTCGTAACCGCCTAGTTTTTTGATTTTTTTCTCGGCCTCCTCTTGCGACAGCACTACATTGCCTTTTTCGTCGCGTGTGAACTCATCAAATAACTCTTGGTGTGTTATTGTCTGACGGTATTTCTCTTCGGTGCCAAACTCCTCGGGGATTGCGAAGTTTGGCATAATTGGTGGGTTGTCGATTGTGTAATATTCTACTTTGTCGCAAATCTCCACGGTGTTGGCCATTGCTTCGGGGACGTCGCTAAACATCTCAAACATCTCGGCCTTTGTTTTCATCCACTCTTGCTTTGAGTAGAGCATACGGGTGGGGTCGTCGAGGTCGCGGCCGGTGCTCAGGCAGATGAGGCGGTCGTGCGCCTCGGCATTTTCCTCGTCGACAAAGTGAACGTCGTTAGAGCAGATGAGCTTTACTCCGCACTTTTTGCTCAATTCAATGATGTGTTTGTTTACCTCGACTTGCAGTGGGTAGACCTCGTGATTTGCGCGTTCGACGGTTGCTTTGTGAAGCTGTAATTCAAGATAGTAGTCGTCGCCAAAAAGGTTTTTGAACCACATTACCACCTCCTCGGCTTTCTCGAGATTACCGTTTTTTATCAGCTGCGGAACTTCGCCGCCAAGGCAGGCCGAGCAACAGATGAGCCCTTCGTGGTATTTCTCAATCTCGGCTTTGTCGGTTCGGGGGTTGTAGTAGTAGCCCTCGCTCCACGCTTTTGATACTATTTTTACAAGGTTGTGGTATCCTGTTTGGTTCTTTGCTAGGAGTATGAGGTGATGGCCACGCATATCCTCTTTTGACTCCTTGTTAAAGAGACGACGCTCGGCAACGTACACCTCACAGCCGATAATGGGCTTAAATTTCTCTTCGTCGCTCTTCTTGGAATTTATCTTGCTCACATAATTAAAGAACTCTTTAATGCCCATCATATTACCGTGGTCGGTAATTGCTATGCCTTTCATATTGTCGGCAATAGCTTTGTCGACAAGCTTCTTTATAGCTGCCTGTCCGTCAAGAATTGAATATTGCGAATGAACGTGTAGGTGTACGAAATCTTGCATTTGTCTCTTTTTTATCGTTGATAAAGGTAATACCTTTTGTTTATATATGGTAGTTTTTTTGCCAAAAAGTTATCAACATCAGGAAAGTGTTTGACTCTATTGTAAAAGTTTGTTGAACTTGTTCCAGAGAGGACTTGGCTTTATTTTGAAATAATTTCTAACTTTTGTACGTTTTTTTGTGTTGTCTATTTGTGCATCCTCTGCATTTTGGCTTTTTTGTGTTTTTTTATTTGTTTTTAATTTTTTATTACTACATTTGCAGTAAACTGCGAATATGCGTAGAGTTTGTGGTGGGGTTTTAGCGTATCCTGTCCGTTTGTGTGTATATTTGCGAAATAATATCGGATACCGAATATGAAAAAATTTAGAAGAATAAGAAAATTAAAGGATTATAGAATACACAGAGAGGGTACTGAAATCCTTATTTTGGGTTTCACTGTATTTGCTTTGGCAAGTTTCTTGTTGTGGTATTATTTGCCCCAATGCTTTGTATTGAACTGCGTGCTCTCTGTGGTTTTTCTTGTTACCTATCTTTTGATGGTTAACTTTTTCCGCAGTCCCAAACGCATCTTCCCGGGTGATGTGAACAATGTTATCGTAGCTCCTGCCGATGGTAAGGTTGTGGTTATCGAAAAGGTTTTTGAACCCGACCATTTTAAAGATGAGAGGTTGCAGGTTTCTATTTTTATGAGCCCGATGAATGTGCACGCTAACTGGTACCCGGTTGATGGTCTTGTAAAGCGCGTTGAGCATCAGAAGGGTAAATTCCACAAGGCGTGGTTGCCAAAGGCTAGCACCGAGAATGAGCGTTCTTTGGTGGTGATTGAGATGGCCGATGGTCGCGAAATTCTTGTGCGTCAGATTGCGGGTGCTATGGCACGACGTATAGTTACCTATGCTGCTGCCGGAGAGGAGTGCTTTATCGACCAGCATATGGGCTTTATAAAATTTGGTTCGCGTGTCGATCTTTACTTGCCTCTTGACGTGGATCTAAAGATTGAGCTGAACCAAAAAACGGTTGGTAATGAAACTATAATCGCAACCTTCAAATAAAGAAAAGATGTCTATAAAGAAACATATACCAAACGCGATTACTTGCTGTAATCTTTTTTCGGGTTGTGTGGCTTGCGTGATGGCCTTCTCGGGGAAATTTGAGTATGCAATGCTTTTTATTGTGTTGGGTGCGGTGTTTGATTTCTTCGATGGTATGGTTGCCCGTCTTTTGGGTGTTTCTTCGCCTTTGGGTGTGCAGATGGATTCTTTGGCCGATGATATAACATTTGGCTTGGCTCCGGCGACGATTATTTTTTCATTTATGAAGAATGTGCTGGTCTACCCATCTTGCTTGGGTTGCTTTGCCGATGTGTTGCCCTATTGTGCATTTTTAATTGCTGTCTTTTCGGCTTGCCGTTTGGCAAAATTCAATATTGATACTCGTCAGACAACCTCGTTCATAGGCTTGCCTACACCGGCAAATGCGCTCTTTTGGTCGTCGCTGATTGTTGGCGGAAAGGAGTGGTTGATGGGGCTGCCGCACGCTTGGGCATTGCTGTTGGCGTTGATATTCTTGTTCTCATATTTCCTTGTGTCGGAAATTTCAATGTTCTCTATGAAGTTCAAGAATTTGAGCTGGAAAAGTAATAAGACTAGATATATCTTCTTGATTGTCTCTTTGCCAATGCTTGTGCTTGGTTATCTTGCACCGGTTGCAATAATATCTTGGTATCTTGCTTTGTCGGTTGCGTTGTCTAGGAAAAAGGCTTGACTTTAATTTAACTTGTTCTTTTTAGGGGAACCATATAGTGCTCTCTGCGTTTACTAATGTAGTGGGTTATTGGTTGCGTTGCGCAATCATTAATTGTTAATTTTGAAATAGAACGAAAATGCATATAATTTTAATTTTATTGTTTTTGTTTCTCTTTTTAGTGTTTGTTGTGCCGACGTTTCTTCTCTCAATCATTGCAAGATTATTCGGGTTCTTTAGCACTAAAAAGAGTGTCGGACAAGAGAATGATGAGCCTCGTAAAACATACACTCATAAAAAGTCCTCAACGAACGGCAAGAATAAAAAGATTTTTGACAAGAACGAGGGTGAGTATGTTGATTTTGAAGAGATAAAATAAAAACAGTCACTCGGTGAGTGACTGTTTTTATTTTTATCCGTTGCAACTATTAGGGATGAACAAATGTTCCAATCTCCTCGCCGTCCATAACCTTCTTCAGGTTGCCGACAATATCCATATTGAATACGTAGATTGGCAGGTTATTCTCGCGGCACATTGCAGTTGCAGTGATGTCCATAACCTTCAGGCCACGCGAGATAACTTCGTCGTATGAAATGTCGTGGAATTTTGTTGCTGTCGGGTCTTTTTCGGGGTCGGCTGTATATATGCCGTCAACACGTGTGCCCTTGAGCATTACATCGGCCTCAATTTCAATACCGCGTAGCGATGAGCCTGTGTCGGTTGTAAAATAGGGGCTTCCTGTGCCGGCTGCCATAATGACAACCATTCCCTGCTCCATAGCCTCAATGGCTTTCCATTTTGTGTAGAACTCACCAACAGGCTCCATACGAATAGCTGTGAGCACCTTGTTGGGGACACCTGCTGCGCCAAGAGCCGAGCTGAGCGCAAGGCTGTTGATGACAGTTGCCATCATACCCATTTGGTCGCCTTTTACACGGTCAAATCCCTTGCCTGCACCTGTGAGGCCACGGAAGATGTTGCCACCGCCAATCACAATTCCAATCTGTACGCCCATCTCTGCAACCTCTTTAATCTGTGCAGCATATTCATTAAGGCGCTTTACGTCTATACCATAACCCTGTTCGCCCATAAGGCTCTCGCCGCTGAGCTTCAAAAGTATGCGTTTGAACTTTGCCATATTATTGTTGTTTATTATTACTTGCTTTTGTAAAAGTAAGACAATTTATTAACATATGCTATAATTTACTGCAAAAGGTTAAGTTTATTTACTGCAATCCTTTTTTTTACTACCTTTGTGCAAGAAAAAGAGATAGTAGAGATGAGATTTTTGAAGAACCCGAACCTTACGGTAGCTGTGCTTGCTGTTTATACTGCAGCTGTTTATATCTATTTTTTTCCTCGTAACAACGAGATGAGTGATACCGAGAAGTGGCTGACTGTCGGCGCGTCGGTGCTGATGCTTGCTTTGTTGTGGTTGCTTTTGCGTCGTCGTAACAGACTGCGTCGCGAGAGGGAAAATGATTGTGGTAAAAAGGATTAAAGAACCATTTCAACCTCTTTAAATGCGTATCGGTGGGTGCTTCCATCGTTGTGTAGCAGGAGCAGGTGTCCATCGCTTTCAACTCCTTGTATCATTGCTTCAAAGCTGCCTGTCTTGTCGATAAAGGTTCGCTGTTCATTTATCCCGAGCAATTGTTTGGTATATTCGGCTGCGATAGCTTCGCTGTTACCCGAACGCAGTTCGTTATAGTAGTACTCAAAAGAGTTGAGCGTTGTTGCAAGCACTTCATCGAGAATAAAATCGCATCCTTGTAGCATTTTCATTGATACGGGAATCCTCTCCATTGTGGCAAATTGCTCTTGGTTTACATTTATTCCTATCCCTATTATTGCCTGCTCGACAAACTCTCCCGAATAGTCAAGCTCTAAAAGTATTCCTGCCAATTTACGTTTGCCAACATAAATGTCATTTGGCCATTTGAGTTGTGCTTTAATGCCGTAACGTTGCATTGCACTGCTTAATGATAGGGCAACGGCTTGTGAAAGATTGAACTGCTTTGCTACGGCCAACGTTTCGCCGGGGCGTACAAGGATAGAAAAAAGTAGATTTTCTCCGGCATTTGAGCTCCAACTATTTCCTCGTTGTCCGCGCCCGGCAGTCTGATGCTTTGCGTTGACAACGACAAAATCACAATTTCCGCGTTTACTCCACAAATAGCAAGCCTCGTCGCGCAGGTAGCGGCTGGTAGAGTCTATCGTTGCTAACTGAATTATGGTGCCTTTATTCCAAGCCATATTTTATGCGTGTCTTTTTAGGGAGTTTTTTCAGGACTTCGTCGTATGAGTGGTCCACAAGGTGGTAAAAAAGGTTATCCTCGAGCTGTGCAATGTCAAGCTGATTCCAATATTTTTTGTTCATATGCCAAGCCGGGGCAATCTGTGGGTAGCGGTCGCGTAACTCTATTGCGTAGTCGGCATTACACTTGACGCAGAACCATTTGGGATTGTCAAGGTCTACGATGGCAAAGATTTTGTTCTCCACCCTGAACGCTAAAACTGTTTCGTCAAAAGGAAAATCCTCGGTGGCGTTCTTTTTGCTCAAGCAATATATGCGTGCATCTTCAATGTTCATAATACTATTTTACCATTCGGGGTAGAAGGCATCCTCTATGTGCTCTATTTTGTATGGTTCGCAACTGCCAATAACGGTGATAATGTCGAAACGGAATTTAAGGTCTATCTTGTGTTTTTGCAGATAGGCCTGTGCTGCCGATATTAGCAGCTTTATCTTTTTGTCATCTACTGCATCGTAGGCATTGCCATACTCTTCGGTAGCACGGCTTTTCACCTCAACAAAAACGAGCGTGTCGCGTTGCTGTGCTATGATGTCAATCTCCTTATGTCCGCTGCGCCAATTATGATGGTGCACAGCATATCCTTTGTCGAGGAGATACCTAGAGGCTAGCATCTCACCTTTGTTGCCAAGCAGATTGTGTTGTGCCATTTTCTCTTTTTTTGACCAAATATTGAGCGAAGATACTATTTACAAGGCTCAAAAGCAAATGAAAAACTTGCATTTGGACTAAAGTTAGCTTATTTTTGTACCTGACAACAAAATTAAGCAGCTGTTTATCCAATGAGCGCAAAGAAAGCAAAAACTCCCAAAGCAACTACTGCACGCACACAACCGGTGCGCCACTCACGTATAGTGTGCCTTGTAAGCGATGAGGAGATGAAAATAATAGATGACTATCTGAAAAAATATCGCATCAGTAACAAAAGTAATTGGATGCGTGAGACTTTGTTGTCGTTCATATACAAGAACCTCGACGAGGATTATCCCACTTTGTTTGGTGAACACGATATGCGTCGATAGAAGATGATGACAGATATTGATTATATGAAAATGGCGCTTGTCGAGGCGCAAAAGGCTTTTGATGAGGATGAGGTGCCTATTGGGGCTGTAATAGTGTGTAAGGGGCGAGTGATTGCCCGTGCGCATAATCTCACAGAGATGCTGAACGATGTAACTGCTCACGCCGAGATGCAGGCAATCACTGCTGCTGCATCAAATATCGGAGGTAAATATCTCAATGATTGTACGCTATACGTGACGGTTGAACCTTGTCCTATGTGTGCCGGAGCTATAGCTTGGGCTCAGATGGGCAGAGTGGTGTATGGTGCCGGTGACGAGAAACGCGGCTATCGTCGGTACGCCCCCGATGTGATGCATCCAAAGACCGAAGTTGTTGACGGCGTTTGTGCCGATGAGGCTACGGCGCTGATGAAGAGGTTTTTCGCAAACAAGAGATAAAAAGATTTTTTATTTGGGAAGATATTATACGACAGACGGAAGGCAAAGCCTTCCGTCTGTCGTTGTTTATATCAAAATTCGTATCATTCAGCATCTTTTGTCAACAGCCAGCCTCCTGTTTGTGCCGCCTCAATTTCGAGTGCAATGCTGTTTGTGCTTATAGCATTTACAATGCCGCCGTTGATGTTTATAGCACTACCCGATGAGATTGCGTAGTCGTATGCCTTGAGCTGGGCAATGCCGTTGTTGATGGTTAAACATTCGGCTGTGATGGCGCGGCTCTTTTTGTCATCTTCACCCTCGGTGTAATTTTCGGCTGTGGCAAGCAGTGTTATCTCGCCATTGTCAATTGTTACGTTGGCAGAGCAATTTACTCCTTTTGCGCCTTTACCTTCGCAATTGATGGCAATATTGCCGCCCGACATTACAAAATCTCCGGCACTCTTTATACCGCCGGCTGATGTGTTGTCGCTGGTAACTGCTCCTTTAACAATACCGGTGATTTTGCCACCGCTAACAGTTGTCGCTCCATCGCAATTTATAATCTTTGAACCATTACCGTCGACGGTTGCCTGTATGATGCCACCGCTTTGTGTGTAGTTGCCGGTAGTCTGTATTGCCGAGCTCTTTTCACCCGTGGTAACAATCTTTATGTAACCTCCTTTGATATGTGCATCGGGGGTGACGGTTGGATCGGGAATTTCCTCTTCGTATTCAACCTTTATCGCCTCTCCGCCCGATGTAATGTCGAGCTTGCCGGCCTCTATGGTTACTGCTCCCTCGGTACACTCAATGCCGTTGCTTGTTGCGTTGATTGTGATATCGGGGCTGTAATCATTTGTTCTACCGATGATGAATTTATCCTTTGTGCGGAACCCGTCTTTTGCTGCAGAAAGGATATTTATGTTGCCTCCACGCACTCTGATGTAGTCGTCGCTGCAGATGGCGTGTCCGTTGAGGCTTGTCACATTTAATGTGCCGGTACCATTTTTGTTGCCATCAAAAATAAGTTCTCCTTCGCTGAATAGCGTGCCTTTTTGGTCCTCTTCCTCGCCGTTGCTGCCAATAATGGGAGCATTGTATGTAGCTCCGTCGCAGAGGGTGTTTGTCGCTCCGTCTGCAATTGACACGTAGACTCGTTTGCTGCTCTGAATGTTGAAAGCCGGGCCGGTGGGGTTTGTCAATGTGATATTTTTGAGTATCAATTGGAATTTCTTGGTGCTGTAAATTTTCAGCGAGCCATTGGGGCAGGTTCCGGTTATTTGATAACCGATTTTTTCTAATGTTGAGTTGATGATAATGTGTCCACCATTAATGGTCGCGGTGATTCCTTCTGGTAGAGTGGTGGTTTTTACCTCCCCTTCGCTGAACCTTATTGTAACGATGCGGTTTGTTGCAAAATTCTCAACAAAATCTTCATACTCATTGTCCTCCTCATCGGTTGGCACAGTTTGGGTAATTTCGTTGAAATTATCTTCATCGGCAGCATCAAATGCAACAGTGGGTGCGAGGTTGTATATCAACTCTGTTCCATTGTTCGATGTTGGGGCAATGTTCGTTATCTTGCTTGTGGCGAACTGGCTTGATATTCCTTCTTTTGAATTGAAACGAATGGTTTGTTGTTGGTCGTTGAACACAATCTCTTCGGTCTCTTGTGCTGCTATTTGCTGATATGTGCCGTTGCTGTTGTTTACGTACAACACCTGTGCTTGTACAAAAGATGCTGCAAGCACCCCGAATAATAATAGTGCCTTTTTCATCTTTTTACAATTTTAGTGGTTCTGTCATTTACTTTTACTATATATATGCCTTGTGGCAGGCTCGCAATGCTGATGGTTGCTCCCTCGGCATTTATATGCTTACTTATCATCTGTGCACCGATAGGGTTGTATATTGTAACTATTGAGCCGGCATTGCTGTTGACGGCAATCTCGTCGGATGAGATATATTTTACCAATTTGCCGTTTTGCAATTCAATATCTGCTATTGATTCTGGTATGTCAAAATAGATACGGTTTATCTCAGCCATAGTGGCGCTGCTCTTTGTACCGTCGCTTTGCTCAATATTCACATTCGCTCCATCGAACGTTATCTGTTTTAGGTTCGCGAATGTGATAAATTCGCTACTGCCTGTGGTTTTTTCCACAACTATCTTTTGGGCGGTGGCTGTGGTTGCAAAGGCGATGAGTGATATTATGAATAATAGTTTTTTCATAGTCTGCGATGATTAAAGGTCTATAGAGTATTCAAAGCCAATTGCGTGTCCTTTGGGCTCGTCGTCATCGTTGGCATCCTGATAAAGATAATACAATGACAATGAGTTGTCTTTGTTTATCTTGTAGCTTGCACCAATGCGGTAACGTAATTTGTCGCATCCTTTCCACTCGTCAAATCGTGTATATAACTCAATCGATGCAAATGGATTTATCTTGCATTTTGGAATGTCGTATTTTACACTGAGGCGTGAGCGCAGGGTGAGATTGTGTTTTGCTTTTTTGTGCTCAGGAGCTGTTTCTTCAAATAACTGATAAGAATCGGGGTTTGTATAGTCGTTGGTTGCCGATTTCCATACAGACTTTGTTTCGTTGGTCGTAGCTGCACAAGTGTGGGTGTATTGCAGTCGCTCACGCAGACCAATCTCAAAGCGCCCAACCTTATATTCGCCACTAATTGTTGCATAGACACGGTTGCGAATAACCCAATAGTCGTGGTCTAAATTTTTATTTTGTCCAATAGTATGTTTAATCTCTTCGCCGTTGTCGTCAAAATCTTCTATGATTACAAACTCCTTGAGGCTTATCTCATCGGGCTTGTGAGTGTACATAAAGCTGTAACCCACATTTGCTTTTAGCCATTTGAGGATTTTGTATTCTACTTTTGCGCCAATGGCTGCACGCTCAACATTATTCACAAAATCGTAGGTGCGGAACTCGGCGTCACCTACAAACTTGAACTTTTTGTTGATTTTTTTTGATGCTTCAAAGGTTGCCCAAATGCCAAATTCGTTGTTTTGGCTTTGTGCGGTGGTGCTACACAATGGGGCAAGCATAAATATTGCTACAAGCAATGCTGTTATGCTTCTGGCTTTATTCTTTGAGTTTGTATTCATCTGTTGGGGTTTTAAGGGTTGTGTCCACTGAATTGTTGGCTTCGTTGCTCTTGTAATACATCTTCACAATCGCTGCATCTTTGAGAAAGTCAATAGCGCCCACCTCAACCTTTACTACTTTCAGGCCGGTGCGTTTCTCAAGGTCGGCAATGAGCTCTTTGCGCTTGTCGGGGGTGATGAGGTTGACGTTATCGTATTTTATCACTTTGTATGAATAGTGGCTGATTAGTAGCTTAGTCTCGCAAATCCACGTTGTGACAATGAAGAGGATGTTGATTATTATTACCTCGCCAATGCTCAGCTCGCTTATTGTGAGTCCGTTGATTGCGCTAAGCGCGATGATGACGAATAGGTAGGTCATCTCTCTGATAGCAATCTGCTCGGTGCGGTAGCGGATGATGCTGAACATTGCAAAGAGTCCCAATGCTATGCCGGCTTTTAATTTCACATCGCCAAGCACGTATATGAGCATAAAGGTGCTTATGGCAATGAGGATATAGGTGAAAAAGAATTCGCCTCGTTTGCATTTGGGGTAGTAGAGCCAACGCACCACAATCATAATGGCTATAAGGTTGATTATGAATGCTATTAGTAGCTTTGTGACGTGGTTTGTGTCAATGAACTCATCGCTGAGTCGTTTGCTCTTCAACGAAACGGACATCTTCTCGGGCTCTCCAAAATCGTCGTCAAGGTCGAGAAGAGTATTTACAGGGATATTCTTGCCTATCTCGGCGGGTGTTGTCTCCTGTGAAGCGTTGTCTATTGCAACAGCAGCAGTGGCTTCGATGGCGTTGTTGCTCTCGACATTCTGTGCCTGAAGGAACATTGTCGAGCAGATTAGCAGTAGGGTAGTTAAAAGTTTCATTGTTGTTTTATTTTATTTGTTTTCCATTTTTTCAATCATTCTCAACCGCTCCTTGAAATTGTTTCTTTTTAGTTTTTCGTTAGTCAGCGCACTGCCGATGCAGTATTTGCTGAACCCCGAGCGCTTGATGCGTGTGTTGCGCAGCAGGTCCAAGGCGGGAGAGGGAACGTTGCCGTCGCGTTTAAGCTCAATGATGGCAACGCGCTGCAGCTTGTTGTGTCTGTCGCTTTTCAGGTGATGGAAGCGCAGGTTAAAATCGATTGTCAGCCTCTCTGTCTTTTCAAAATTTACAAGCGTGATGCGGTTGAACCAGTTTTCTATCACCGGTGATATTTCGTCGATTGTGTACCACGCGTGCTTTGCCATAAAGGGGATAATGGTATCGTGCTCCTGTGCCTGCTCAATGCTTTTTAGGCTGCTGATTGAGATGCGCTTTTTCTTTGTTCGGCCGTGGTTGTTCTTGTTTTTTATCTCAAGGAATGTGTCGTTGCTGTCGAGATAGGTGCGTACACGTATTTTTTCCCTGACTTTGCGCCCAGCGTGATGTATGCCGTACATATTGTAGTCGGCTGTGTCGAAATAGGTGGTGTGGTAGCTTGCTATGCGTTTGCCGTTTATCTCTTGAATGTAGTATTCACCTTGAACGGCAAGCAGAAAAGAGTGTAATTGCTCAAGAGTGGCCACGAATTTTGTGTCCGTCCTGTTCATTAGTTTAATCCCAGACATCTCTTCGAGTGTTATCGGGGGGAGTAGGAGTGTCTTTTCGGCAATTTTATCCATTTTTGCTTGGGCATTATTCTCTACTTTACAAAAATAAGTAAATTTATTTAATAATCAACCTGCTTTCTTCTGTTTTTGCTCAATGATTAAGCAGAACCGCGTTTAAATACATTAAAAGGCGATTTTTCTTTTGTGAGTTGTTGTAAAATTTGTATCTTCGGTATTTGAATAAAGTTTGATAGCTTATGGCCAAAATTGACGTAAAAGGGATTATTGATTTTTATTATCCCGAGGAGAATGAATTGAAAAATATTTACATTGTACACGCTGAAAAAGTCACAGCTTTTGCTCTTGAATTGGCGCATAAACACCCTGAGCTAGGGTTCGATTTGCAATTTGTTGAAGAGGCTGCAATGTTGCACGATTTAGGCATTTTTTTGACTGATGCTCCACGCATATATTGTTGTGGCACTGCGCCTTATCTTTGTCACGGTTATCTTGGTGCAGAGCTGCTGAGGTCATTGGGATATGAGCGTCACGCAAGGGTGTGCGAACGGCATACTGGCACTGGCTTGACGAAAGAGATTATTGCGGCTAATGGCTGGAATCTGCCGGTAAAAGATTTTGTCCCGGAGACTCTGGAAGAACAGCTTATCTGTTTTGCCGACAAGTTTTATTCAAAGACAAAATTTCTCAAAGAGAGACGAACGCTTGAACAGGTTATTGAAAGTATGGCAAAAATCTCGCCCGAGGCGGTGGAAAAAGTCAAGCTATGGGCAGGAATGTTTATGTAAATGTTTGGCAAATATCCTCGCTTGCTCACGCGTATTTTATAATAACTATGTTTTTTTATCTTAAAATATAGAGAAAGCTCCTTTTTATTTCGTAATTTTGCCCTTTGTATTGACAAACGAGTAAATGAAGCATAGGACTTTGGGATTTTTCTTGGCATTTTTATTGCAGGTAGTTGCCTCGCTGGGGGTGTCTGCCGGCGATTTGTCGTTTGCCGGAAATTTTGCTTCATTCTCTTTGCAGGACACATTGGCTGTCGATGCAATGTCTCTTCCGGCCGACTCATTATCTCTTCCGGTTGATTCGGCGGCGGTAGTAACCGACTCTTTAACTGCAAAACCCAAAAAGGATGCGATAGAGGCTCCGGTGTTCTATGAGAGTACCGACTCAATGGTGTGGTCGACCAACGGCAATGCTTTTTTGTATGGCGAAGGCAAGGTGGTATACGATAAGATAGAACTTACTGCCAATATCATCTCAATGAATATGGATAGTAGCGTGGTACACGCTTTTGGTCGTGCCGATTCGGCCGGCGTTGTGAGCGGTCTACCGGTTTTTGTTGATGGTGGTACGCCCTACGAGTCAGAGAGAATGAGCTATAATTTTAAGAGTCGAAAGGGCTTTATAAGCAATGTGTACACTCAACAGGGTGATGGCTTTTTGATGGGTGGCAAGACAAAAAAGGATTCTACTAATGTTTTCTACTCTCAAGATGGTATGTACACCACGTGTGATGCCGAGCATCCGCACTTTTATATCAAGCTGACCCGAGCAAAGGTGCGCCCAAAGAAAGATGTTGTTTCGGGCCCCTTGTATCTGGTTGTCGAGGATGTGCCGTTGCCGTTGGCTCTTCCCTTTGGATATTTTCCGTTTACAAGCAAATACTCGTCGGGTATTATTATGCCGACGTATGGTGACGAGCTGGAACGTGGCTTTTATTTGCGCGATGGTGGATACTATTTTGCTTTCAGTGATAAATTTGATTTAAAATTGACGGGTGAGATATACACTAAGGGTTCTTGGGGTGTTGGCGCTGCGTCGTCTTATGCCAAACGTTATAAATTTTCGGGTAGCGTGAATTTGAGCTATCTTGTGACAAAAAAAGGCGAAAAGGGTTTGCCCGATTACACTGTCAGCAAGAACTTTAGGGTTGTATGGAATCACCGACAGGATGCCAAGGCTCGTCCGAATAGTAATTTCTCGGCGAGTGTAAACTTTTCTACTGCCAATTATGAGCGCGCAAACCTGACAAGCCTTTATAATCCGGCACTCAGCTCGCAGAGTATGCGAACCTCAAGTGTCAGTTACTCGCATACCTTTCCCTCGATTGGCCTTACTTTGTCAACTTCTATGAACCTGTCGCAGAATGTTAAGGACTCTATAATATCTCTTAATTTACCAAGCCTTAATGTCTCGCTGTCTAAAAAATACCCTTTCAAACGTAAAAAGAGAAAAGGTGACGAGCGTTGGTATGAAAAAATATCGCTGTCGTATAGCGGACAATTTAATAATAGCATATCGACAAAGGAGTATAAGATTTTAAAATCCAATATTCTGAAGGATTGGAACAATGGAGTGAAGCATAGTATCCCAATTAGTGCAACTTTTCAGTTGTTCGACCATATAAATATCACGCCAAGCTTCAACTACACCGAGCGTTGGTATTTTAGAAAGATAAATCAGTCGTGGGACGAGGCTACAAACAGTGTTGTGCGCGATACTGTCGCTGGTTTCAACAGGGTATATAATTATAATCTTGCAATCTCGGCAAATACAACGCTCTATGGTTTTTATAAGCCTGCCGGGTTTATGAAAAAAAGCCGTATTCACACTGTGCGCCACGTCTTTAAGCCGTCGCTCTCATTCAGCTATGCTCCCGACTTTGGAGATGCGCGCTATGGATACTATGGAACGTATGTCTACACCGACGAAGATGGCGAAGCACGCACAGTGGAGTATTCTCCCTATCAGGGTGCAATGTATGGAATTCCTTCAAAGGGAAGAACTGGTAGCGTTTCGCTGAATGTCAGCAATAATCTTGAGATGAAGTGGCGCACAAAGACCGATTCTTTGAAAAAAATCAGTCTTATAGATGAAATTGGTGCTTCGCTGTCGTATAATCTTGCAGCAAAGACAAAGCCTTGGAGTAACCTCTCGACACGATTGAGATTGAAGTTGACAAAAAATTATACCTTTAACTTCAATGCAACGTGGGCAACGTATGCTTATGCCTTTAATGATAAAGGACAGGTGATTGTGGGCGATAGAACCGAGTGGTCTTATGGTCGTTTCGGTCGTTTCCAAGGAATGAGCCATAATCTGTCGTATACGCTGAACAATAAAACGTTTGTGAAGATAAGAGATTGGTTCAATAAGAAATTTGGCGGTAGTGACGAGGAGAGTGCTGATGAAAAGCCGGAGGGTGACAAGGCTCTGGATTTGCCGGCAAAGGGGGTGAAAAGCGGGCGCGATAAAAATAAGGCGCAGAAGGCTGCTGTTGACGACGATGGATATATGCCGTTTAAATTTCCTTGGAATTTGTCTTTGTCCTATGGTATAACAATGGCCGAAGATAGGAGCGCAGAGATAAATTTGAAGACTATGCGCTATCCGTTCAAATTTACACAGAATTTGAATATATCGGGTAATATCGGTATCTCGGATAATTGGCGTATTAACTTTACGTCGGGATATAATTTTGAGTATGGCAAGCTGACAACCACCACTATGAATATATCGCGTGACTTGCACTGCTTTGAGATGTCCTGTGGTATAGTGCTTGCGCCTTACACCTCGTTCAACTTTAGCTTCCGAGCTACCTCGCAGATGCTTGCTGATGCTCTCAAGATTGACAAGCGCAGTAGCAGTAGCTCAAATGTGCAGTGGTATAACGATTAAAAGAGTCAATTATATTTTACCATAAAAGGGGCAACAATTGTTGCCCCTTTTGTGGTTTTTATTAATTACCAATTTATTTCGCTCAAGCCTTGTTCTCGCAAATATTTGTTTGCTGTGCTAAAGTGGTGGTTGCCAAAGAAGCCTTGATATGCCGATAGAGGCGAGGGGTGTGGCGATGACAGCACAAGATGTTTATTGCGGTCAATGAATGCGCCTTTCTTTTGTGCGTAGCTACCCCAAAGAATAAAGACAATGCCGCTACGTCGTGACGCGAGCTCTCTTATGGCAGCGTCGGTAAATTCTTCCCAGCCGCGTTTTTGATGTGAGCCAGCTTGTGCGGCGCGCACCGTGAGTGTAGCATTGAGCAGTAACACTCCTTGGTCGCTCCAACGAGTGAGGTCGCCATCCTGTGGAATGGGGGTGCCTAAATCACTCTCAATCTCTTTGAAGATGTTTAGCAATGATGGCGGAAAGGGAACACCTTTGTTTACCGAGAAACAGAGTCCGTTGGCTTGTCCTGCGCCGTGGTAGGGGTCTTGTCCCAGTATGACAACCTTTACCTTGTCGAACGGGCAATGGTCAAAAGCATTGAATATGAGTTTTGCAGGTGGGTATATTGGTGTCTCTCCATTATACTCCTCTTTTACAAATTGTGTCAGCTTTACAAAGTAATCCTTCTCGAACTCATTTGCAAGCACCTCTTTCCAACTTTGCTCAATCTTTACACTCATATATTATATAATAGGTATATTCATTTCTTTGCATTTGATACGCATCTCATCGGGCCAGATGCTTGACTGAATTTCGCCAATATGTGCTTTTTTAAGCAGTAGCATACACAGACGTGATTGTCCTATACCGCCACCGATGCTGAGTGGCAATTCTCCGTTAAGCATACGGCGGTGAAAATAGAGCTCTTTTCGCTCCTCTTTGCCCGATTTCTTGAGTTGGCGCAACAGCGCTTCGCGGTCGACACGGATACCCATTGATGAAAGTTCCATTGCCTTGCCAAGAATATCGCTCCAAATCATAAGGTCGCCGTTGAGGCCATAGAATCCATCTTCGTTTGCAGTGCTGTAATCATCGTAGTCGGGGGCGCGGTTGTCGTGTGGAATGCCGTCGCCAAGCTCGTTGCCAATGCCGATAATGAACACTGCGCCGTGCTCTTTTGTGATAGTCTCCTCACGCTCCTTTGGCGAGAGTGTGGGATATTTTAAACGCAGTTCTTCGCTGTGGATGAATGTAATCTTTTCGGGGAGTGACGGCTTTAATTGTGGGTAGCTTTCGCTGAGAGCAAACTCGGTGTGCAGGATTGCCGAGTAGATATCACTCACCACTTTTTTCAAAAACTCCACAGTGCGCTCTTTGTCGGATATGACGCGCTCCCAGTCCCACTGGTCGACGTATAGCGAGTGAAGGTTGTCAAGCTCTTCGTGTGCACGTATAGCGTTCATATCGGTGTATATGCCGTAGCCGTGCGCGATGTTGTACTCGGCAAGTGTTACTCGTTTCCATTTTGCCAATGAGTGAACAACCTCGGCCACCGCGCCGTTCATATCCTGAATTGGGAAACTTACAGCATTCTCGTATCCGTTAAGGTCATCGTTCAGGCCGGTACCTTGCAATACAAACAAAGGTGCTGTTACTCGACGCAGACGGAGTGACGACGACAGGTTGAGCTGAAATGTCTCTTTAATCTGCTTAATGGCTAATTCGGTCTGCTTTAAGTCGAGTAGCGGAGCGTATTTCTGTGGTAATTGATATAATTTCATTTTGTTTTTGACAAATTGCTTTTGTTTTGTCTGTTTTTGCTGTGTTTTTTTACTATTGTAAAAGCGTTAGCTTTCTTATTATTGACAAAGATATGTGTTTTGTTTTAAAAATGCTAATAAATATTGCTTAAACATTGCGGCTTGTACTATTTTTCACGCTTTTTCTTTTTTTGGCAAACAAGCAATTGTTTCTTTGCGATTTTATAGTATCTTCGCAGTCGCAATTAAAGATTGCGACTGCCGGCCCTGTAGCTTAGCTGAATAGAGCATTAGATTCCGGTTCTGAAGGTCGTGGGTTTGAATCCCACCGGGGTCACGGATTAACTAAAAAGAGAAATAACGGCACTCCGTTATTTCTCTTTTTCTGCTCTAATATCCTTTTCCATTATCTTGCTGACGATGAACACCTGATACGTTGCGTCCATATATGCTTTGATAAGTCCGCGTCGGCCTTGCATAATCTCGCCTTTTATGATGTAGGTGCGGAAAAAACGCCAAAGTGGCCTGTAAAACAGTGCCCACATTCCATATTTTTTGTGCGCTTTCCTGACAACCTCATTGTCGCTATATATGTTGGCCTTGCTTATGAGTTGTTGTATTGTTTCATCGGCAAGATGTTTGATTTTGAACTGCAAAGGGGCCTTCTCGACCGGGCCGTCTATTTTTGGAATAGCGTGTATTGTGTGTGGCCAGTCGACTTTGTCGCGCTTCATAAAACGCAGCTGAAAATCATTGGTGAGTTTGCTGTTGCCATATTTCCCCAAGTACATATTGTGCCTTGAGATAAATAGGCCGGTGGGGCAGCCGGGCTCCTCAATCTTTTTATAAAGATAGTCGCGAAGTTCGGGGGTGATAATCTCGTCGGCATCAACAACCAGCACCCATTCGTGGGTGGCTTGCTGTATTGCAAAGTTGCGTGCCGGCTCTACAATGGTTATATCTCCTTTGGGGAATGTAGCAATCTTGCAGCCATATTTTTTAGCAATCTCGACGGTGTTGTCGGTGCTTTGCATATCGCACACGACAATCTCGTCGAAATTTTTTACTGCATCGAGCACCTGTTCAAGGTGTTTCTCGGCATTATAGGTGTTGATTACTACAGATATTGGCATTGTCTCTTTGCGCAGTTTTTAATATGCTCTTGCGAAAAGTACTCGACGTGCCGATGGCTTGCCGGTTACCATACAGGTGCCGGGAGTCTCGTCCCAGCCCAAGGGGATACAGCGGATGGTTGCCTTTGTCTCGTTTTTGATGAGCTCCTCTGTCTCGGGGGTGCCGTCCCAGTGTGCAAGGATAAATCCACCCTTTTCAATCTCGGTCTTAAACTCCTCGTAAGTGTCTACGCTGCGTGTGTTTGCCTCGCGCATTGCAAGAGCCTTGCGGTGAAGGTTCGCCTGAATATCGTCAAGCAACTCTTTTACAAAGGCTGTTATGCCATCGATTGAGCGTGTCTCTTTTTCGAGAGTGTCACGGCGCATAACCTCGATTGTGCCGTTCTCAATGTCGCGTGCACCAAGAACAAGGCGCACAGGAACACCCTTCAACTCATACTCGGCAAATTTAAAACCGGGGCGTTTGTTGTCGGCATCGTCGAACTTGACGGTGATACCCATCTTCTTTAGCTCGGCAATCATTGGGTCTGTTGTCTCCTTGATTTTTGCAAGCTGTTCTTCGTTCTTGTAGATGGGGACAATTACCACCTGTATTGGTGCGAGTGCCGGTGGCAATACAAGGCCGTTGTCGTCGGAGTGAGTCATAATGAGGGCTCCCATCAAGCGGGTTGATACTCCCCAAGATGTTGCCCACACATATTCGAGGTTGTTGTTCTTGTCAACAAACTGAACATTGAAAGCTTTTGCAAAATTCTGCCCAAGGAAGTGCGATGTTCCGCACTGCAATGCTTTGCCATCCTGCATCATACCTTCGATGGTGTATGTGTCGAGTGCACCGGCAAAACGCTCGTTAGCCGATTTAACTCCCATCACAACTGGCAAAGCCATATAGTTGTTGGCAAAATCGTTGTATACGTGAAGCATTGTTTGAGCCTCTTTCTCAGCCTCTTCGCGTGTGGCGTGTGCGGTGTGTCCCTCCTGCCACAAGAACTCGGCTGTGCGCAAGAAGAGGCGTGTGCGCATCTCCCAACGCATTACGTTTGCCCACTGGTTTACCATAATAGGCAGGTCGCGGTATGATTGTATCCAATTCTTGTATGTGCTCCAGATGATTGTCTCTGATGTTGGGCGGATAATCATCTCCTCCTCGAGTCGTGCTGCCGGGTCTACAACAACGCCGCTGCCATCCTCGGCATTTTTCAGGCGGTAGTGTGTTACAACTGCGCACTCTTTGGCAAAGCCCTCGACGTGCTCGGCCTCGCGGCTGAGGTATGATTTTGGAATCAACATTGGGAAATATGCGTTGACGTGTCCTGTCTCTTTGAACATATCGTCGAGTGTGCGCTGTATTTTCTCCCAGATGGCATAGCCATAGGGCTTGATTACCATACATCCTCTCACCGGTGACTGCTCGGCAAGGTCTGCTTTTATCACCAAGTCGTTATACCACTGTGAGTAACTCTCACTGCGCTTTGTAAGATCTTTTAATTCGGCCATATAATTTTGTATTTTATTTGTTTTCTGTTTTTCCGATACTATCTGCAAAAATACGAAATATATTGATATAATTATGAATTTAGTACCGCTGTTTTTGTCTAAGCATTAATTTATGTTCAATTCAGAGCATTTGGGTTGTTGGAAAAGATATTTTTAGTTAACTTTGCAGAAAGTTTGACAAAGAAATTTAAATTTAAACTAATATGAAATCAGTAAAGACTCTTTGCGTGGTTCTTTGTACTGCGCTTATTTTCTCAAGTTGTGGTAGTTGGAACAATTTGGCGAAAGGTACAACAATTGGTGCTGCCAGTGGTGCTGCCGGTGGTGCATTGATTGGTGCGTTGATTGGAAAACTTACCGGAAAAACTGGTGTAGGCGCGGCCGTTGGTGCTGCAGTCGGTACTGCTGTTGGTGCCGGTACTGGTGCTTTGATTGGTAAGAGAATGGACAATGCTGCCGAGGCTGCGGCTTTGGTTGAGAATGCTACCGTGCAGACAATTACCGATGCAAACAATCTTACAGCTGTGAAGGTTACTTTTGATTCAGGCGTGCTTTTTGCTACAAATAAGTATGCTTTGAACAAGAGCGCTCAGGACAACCTCTCTGAATTTGCAAAGGTGTTGATTGAGTATAGTGATGCCGACGTTGTGATATATGGTCACACCGACTCTACCGGTAGCGATGCTATAAACAATCCTTTGTCGGTGAAGCGCGCCGAGGCTGTGTCGGAGTATCTTTTGTCAAAGGGTGTTGCCGAGTCACAGATAAAGAGTGTTGAGGGCTTTGGCTCACAGCAGCCTGTTGCTGATAATTCAACAGCTGCCGGACGTGCCGAGAATCGTCGCGTGGAGATATTTATGTATGCCAGCGCCGAGATGATTGAGGCTGCCAACAACGGTACATTGGAATAAGAAGTTTTTCTCGTACTTATATGATAAAACCCGGAGCTTTAGTTCCGGGTTTTATCATATAAGGCAGTAGATGCAATAGTGCGATTTTTGCTAAAGAACTCTCCTCATAATTACTATTTGAAAAAAAATATATACATTTGTGTCAATTTAAATTAAATAGTTGATGGCGCTCCTTGGCGCGTGGTGCATCTTCTTATGAAAAAAGTGCTTTATTATATTCTTTTGTCACTGCTGTTTGTGCTTAACAAACTGCCGTTTTGTGTTGTGTATCTTCTCTCGGATATAACATATCTTCTTGTATATTATCTGGTGCGCTATCGTCGCAAGGTGGTTCGTGACAATCTTGTAAAATCTTTCCCCGAAAAGAGTCTGAAGGAGATAAAAAAGATTGAACGCAAATTCTACTCTTCGCTTTGCGACTATTTCTTTGAGACTATCAAATTGTATGGGTTGAGTGAAAAACAGATGCGCAAAAGAATGGTTTTTACAGGTCTGGACGATGTTAATCGTATGCTTGCCAAGGGACATTCTTGTGTCTGTTATATGGGACATTTTATAAATTGGGAGTATATAACCTCAGTCGCATTGCACTTTAACGATGATAATCTTGTTGTTGGCGATATTTACCATCCGCTTGAGAACAGACGCTTTGATAGACTAATGAAAAAGATTAGGGACCAGTATGGTGCCGAGTCTATTACAATGGCAAATACTCTACGCCGAATATTGCAGATAACAAAGGAGAAGAAAAAATATCTGATTGGGTTTATTGCTGACCAAGTTCCTACTTGGGAGTCGATAAACCATTGGGTTGATTTTTTGCATAGGGATACCCCTGTCTTTACAGGAACCGAGAAGATTGCTCAGCGCACTCAGGCTTCATTGTTCTATATAAAGATAAAGCGTGTAAAGCGCGGCTATTATACGGCTCATTTTGAGTTTTTTGCCGAGGATGCTTCAAAAATGGCGGAGTTTGAACCTACTAACCGTTATTACGAGCTGTTAGAGCAGGATATAAAAGAAAATCCCGAGTTGTGGCTCTGGACTCACAAACGATGGAAACGTACACGTGCTGGATATGAAAAGCGTGAGAGAATACGCGAGGAGGGGCGCAAACGATTGCTGAGGAAAAAAGAGGAGGCCTCTTTGCAGAATAAATGAGCGATTGATGGCGCAGGGGCGCTTAAAAATCGGCTCTGAATACTCTTATTCCGGTGTGGCTGTTTTTGTTTGCAAGGTAGTTGTGCAGGGGTTGTGTCTCTTTTGTTACCACCCCCTTTCCGCTAGATGCGTGCAGGAGACAAAGCTCGCCATTGTGATAATGGGCAAAGCCTATGTGTGTGACGTCCAGTCCGGGAATTGAGGTCGTTATTGCAATGATATCTCCGGTTTTTATATTTTCACTCTTTGTGTGGTTCAAAGTGCTTTTGGGGATATAGTAAGTTTCAATGCCTCGGTAGGGGAGTTCCATCTGTTCAATCTCTTTTACAAAATCAGGGTTTTTATCAAGCAATGGGTAGCTGCCGGGGTGCGTGCTCATAAAATTGAGGTTTAGTAGTTGTTTTTCGTGGCTGATTGTCGAGGTTATCTCGCTGAGCAATCCCTCTTTTGCGTTGTCTGCAATCCACCAGCTTATATAGTGCAATCGGCTTGTGTAGCCATTGTTCTTGCCGTTGCGGTAGCGTATTCTCTCTAAATTGCGACAGACGTCGGAGAATTTATTGCTGCCCTCGTCGACTGTTTTTGCAATAGCGAGTACAAGCTCTACAAATGTGGTGCAGTCGAGTTTTGTGCAGCTGATGAATAGTGGTTCTTCATTGCCTTGCTCCAATGTCGCGGCAACATATTCCTCGCCAAGGAATTTATTTGCAATGGCTGTTATCTGTTCACCGGTAGTGGCTTTTGTGTTGTTGATGCAGCTTAAAATCTTCTCAATTCTGATGCTGTCCTCCTTTTCGTAAATTATACCTTGTGATGCAGCAACTATGGGCAGTAGGGCTAATATTATGCAGGCGAAAATGTTTTTCATTTTTGTGAGGTGTCATAAATTATGTAAATGTACGAAAAAATTGTATTAAAATGCTTATCTTCGCTCTGTAAAAAAATGATTGATGAAACGTATAGTTGTTCTTTTGCTCTTGTTTGCGGCTGTTGCTGTTAATGGGCAGTCCTCACGCTCTTTTTTGCCATCGGTGCGCACGCCTCAAATGCTGCTCAACGATGAGTGGGGTGCATTGCCTGTGTTGCAGTTAGGTGGCGATGATGTGTTACTCTTTTCGTTTGATGAGATGTCGCACGTCTATCATCGTTACACTTATCGCATTGTGCATTGCAATGCCGACTGGTCGCCATCGGAACTTTTTGAGATTGATTATCTTGAAGGGTTTAATGATATTGTTATCGAAGATTGGGAAAATTCTGTAAATACCACACAATTATATACGCATTACGAGTTCTCTATCCCCAACGATGAGGTGGCATTGAAAGTGTCGGGAAATTATCGTGTCGAGGTGTATGATGATGAAGATGAACTGCTTGTCGCTTCGTTCGATTTTTCGGTTGTGGAGCCTAAGATGTTTTTCGAGGCTTGGGTGAGTGGTGATACTGATATCTCTTTTAACGAGGAGCATCAGCAGTTGTCGTTTGCAGTGAGATACCCCTCTTTTGTCTCTTCGCCGGCGAGTGAGCTGAAAGCTGTTGTTTATCAAAATGGTCGTCGTGATAATGCTGTGAGCGGTATTGTTCCGGCGTATATCACCGCAGACAAGGTAGAATATGTGCATAACGAAAAGTTGATTTTTGCAGCAGGTAATGAGTATCGTCGTTTTGAGATTGCCGACCCTAATTCGCCGGGCGAGGGGGTTGAGGAGGTTGTGTATGCGGCTCCACACTATAATGCAGTGTTATATATGGATAAACAGCGTGTTTCTCATTCGAATTATCGCGACGAGAATGGACGTTTTTTTGTGAATACTTTTGAGGGCTTTGGCAGGGCTATTGAAGCCGATTATGTGAATGTGCATTTTGCTCTTGATGCACCCCATCGCTTGGGTGGTGAATATTATCTGCTTGGTGATTTTTGCGGTAATGGTTTTACGTCAATGAATAGGCTCAGCTATGATAATGAAGATGGATATTATTTTATTTCTCTGCCTTTGAAGATGGGTGTGTACAACTATTGCTATGCGTGGGTCCCTTCAGCAACAGGCAGGGTTGAGTTGTTGCCGGCCGAGGGAAATTTCTGTGAAACAGAGAATGAGTATCAGATATATATGTATTATCGTGGCTTTGGCGACAGATACGATAGACTCTTGGGAGTGCATTGTGTAAATTACAATGAAAAGTGATAACAAAAAAGCGGCTTGTGAGCCGCTTTTTCTATTTTAGAGTTTGTCTATAATTCTTTGTGTTGTGTGCCAAATGCCCTTCTTTTCAATATGCAGCGCCTTTGCGATACTTTTCAAAATTTTCAAGCCTTTGCCGGCACGCTCTATTTGTCGTTTCGCAAACCAAAAGAAAACGAAAGTCACTAAAATGCTGCAAGCAACAACTATGTATAACTGTACATTGACAGAGGCTCCGAGTTTATATGAAACAAACCAAATTATAACGATAAGGAAATTGAGTGACAGGATTGAGATTGTTGTGCCAATGTGTGAAAATCCTAAGTCAATGAACATATGATGCAAGTGTGTCTTGTCGGGGCTGAAGGGTGATTTTTTCTTGATAATTCGTGTTGACATTACTCGCAATGTGTCAAAAACGGGGATTGACAATACTGCCAAAGTGAATGGAATGAGCCCGACGCCTTTTGCTGCAAGCAGGCTGCATCCCGAGTTTACGCCAAGGATATTCATTACAAACATTGCCATCATAGTGCCGATGACAAGCGTTCCGCCATCGCCAATAAACATTCTTGAACTCTGGCCAAAGACGTTGTGGAGGAAGAATGGTATAATAGCTCCGGCAGCAGAGAGTGCCAAAGTGGTCATCGTGTGATTTCCTGTTATATAAAAGAATATCGCAAAAAGCGTTGATGCCATAAAGCAGAACCCTGATGATAAACCATTCACACCGTCAATGAGGTTGATGGCGTTTATAATTCCTACTGCTGCAAAAATAGTAAGCGCATACGAGAACCATTGCGGAATAGTTGTGATGCCCCACAATCCCCAAAAACAATTTATTGACGACTTGCTGGCATACATCAACCAAGAGACTACAATAATTTCTATTGCAAAGCGTATGCTGGGTGACAGATTTATTATATCATCAATGGTGCCGACATACAGCATAATAAGCATTGCCGATATAAGCATAAAGGTGTTTGCGCTGTTGAACATTGCCTGAGAACTGCATAATCCGATGACAATTCCGAAAAAAACAGCAATTCCGCCCATCACAGGAACTGGATTACGTTGAAGTTTTCTTGCATCGGGGTTATCCACAATGTTTTTTAAAATTGCAATCTTTAAAATTTTAGGGTGCATCCACAATGTTCCTATAAAAGAGAGCAATATTGGCAATATGATGTGTTGAATATCGCGCATAACGGACTGCTTTTGAGTATAATAGTGGCAAATATAGATAATTTTTTCTTTTTTTACAATTTTATGTTCTTTTTTCTATAAATCGTCAAAATTGCAGTATGTACTATTCATTTACGTACAAGGATTGAATAATTTCTCTTTAGAGTTGTGTCGTTTGGCGTTTTTATATAAATTTGCATTTGGTTTATCACGTTGGATAACAAAAATAGTCTTTTTTTTGTTGAATATTATTAACGAAATATTATGGCAAATATTAACCACGTTGTGATTATGGCGGGTGGAGTAGGGAGCCGTTTTTGGCCTATGAGTACCGCTGATTGTCCCAAACAGTTTATTGACGTGTTGGGCTGTGGTAGGTCGTTGTTGCAACTCACTGTTGACCGTTTTGCAGGGATTTGTCCGGTGGAAAATATTTGGGTCCTTACATCTGAAAAATATGCCCCAATGGTTAAGGAGCAGCTGCCGATGATATTGGAGAGCAATATTTTAAAAGAGCCTTGCCGTCGTAACACTGCGCCTTGCATTGCTTATGCTGCGTGGAAAATTAAAAAACGTTTCCCAAATGCTAATATGGTTGTTACGCCCAGCGACCATTTTGTTGCTGATGTTCCGGAGTTTCAGCGCGTGATAAAATCTTCGCTCAATTTTGTTGCCGATTCGGACGCGATACTTACGTTGGGTATTAAGCCTACTCGCCCCGAGACTGGCTATGGCTATATTGAGGCGGTGCTTGGCAGTGCATCATTGGCGAATAAAGAGATTTTTCGTGTCGACTCTTTTAAAGAAAAACCATCGCTGGAGATAGCGCAATCTTATATTGCCAAAAATAATTTTTATTGGAACTCGGGAATTTTTATCTGGAATGTGTCTACGATTGTAAATGCGTTTAGGATATATCAATCACCGATAGCTTCGGTTTTTGAGTCTTTATTGCCATACTATTATACTCCAGAGGAGCAGGAGTATGTGAATAGTCGTTTCCCCGATTGCCGCAGTATCTCTGTCGATTATGCGATAATGGAGCGTGCCGAGGAGATTTTTGTTTTTCCTTCAAATTTTGGCTGGAGCGACCTTGGTACGTGGATGTCTTTGTATTGCAATGTGCCAAAGGATGTGAATGGCAATGCAGCTCTGGGTGGTGAGGCTAAATTCGCCGACTCTCATAATTGTGTGGTAAATACTCGCGGAGTGAAGAGTGTGGTTGTCATTGGAGTGAATGATTGTATTATTGCCGAGAATAACGGCAACTTGCTTGTGTGCAAGATGTCTGATGAAAATCGTATAAAAGAGTTCTCCGAGGAGAAGTAATCTGCTGGGGGCTATATTGTATAAAGAGCAACGCGTTAGGCGTTGCTCTTTTTCTGTTCTATTTGCTTTATGAATGTCGCAGAGCTGATATTTGTTTTGTATGGAATATCAAAAAGTTCGAACAAAGTGTTTGAACGTCCTTCGAGTGCGCTGTCGATAAATTGCGGCACTTGCTCCTTGTCGCCCGTCTGCCACAGAATGTAAGCGAGATAGGCATCTGTGTCGGCTTTGTCATAGCTTAAATCGCGGCAGTATTTGAAAACTCTTTTTCCCAATATCAGGTGGTTGTGGTTGACAAGGTGTACTCCTAAGCGGTATAGTGTCTCTTCGGTGCTCCACTCTTTTGTTTCGATGATGTTCATATCATCGAAGGTCAGGTTCTCTTTGTCGCGCAATTCGTAGAGGTGATGCTCTGTGAGTACCAGCTGCTTCATATTGTCGGGGTGCATAAGCAGTGCCATTGATATTGCGTCGTCGGCTACCGATTTTTCTCCTGATATATCAAGCAGTATTGCCTTGTTGATTCTTGCCAGCATCATTCCAATAGTACCCTCTTGCGCATTGCTTATTGCAACGTCGAATGCGTTTATGGCATCCTCTATACGCCCTTGATGGTAGTGGCAAAGTCCAATGTAGAAAACAGGTGTTATGGTGCTTGGGTATTTTTCGGCAAGTGTTGCAAAGATTTTTTTTGCAGCATCGTAGTCGCGAAGATAGTAGTAGCAGTATGCTTGCATCATATAAGCATATTCAATATCTTCGTTTATGGTGCTCTCATACTCAAAACATTCGAGTCCTTTGCCAAACTTTTTTATCATATAGTATATGTGTCCCATCTGCTCCCAATAGAATGTGGAGTAGGGGTTGTTGTCCAGCAACTCGTTGTATATTTTTACTGCCTCGTTGATGCGCTGTAACTCAATAAGACATTCGGCCTTTACCTCGTGCAGGCTAATTTGCTCCGGAGCAACTTTTAAGGCTGCCTCGCAAATTTTCAATGCCTCGTGTGCAAAGCCGCAATCGAGCAGCACCTCAAGCCCTTCGTATATGCACTCTTGCCCGGGCTTTGATTTTTGTAGCAGCTCTATTGCAATGTCGTGTGCTTGCTTAAAATCTCTTAGCGCAACCATAATCTCGGCTTTTATGGTCAGCGCTTCAATTTCGTCGGTGTATTTAAGCTCTTTAAAGAGTTCAAGGGCTTTTGCTGCCTCGCCGTTGTAGAGGAGTATTTTAATCCCCATCTTGGTGTTCTCGGGGGCTGTGGGGTGCAGACGCTTTGCAGCATCGAGTATATTTGCTGCCTCGTCGCTCTTGTCTATGGACAGATAGTACGACAAAAGGTCCACGAACTCGTCGATGCCAAAGTATGCGCTTATCCCTAATTTGAAGGATTTCTCATATTTGGCAAGCAGTTCGCGGAACTCGGGCGATTCAAAATAACCTTTGTCGTAATTCATTGCTGTTGTTTACTTTCCCTGATGATTATTTTCCTTTGAGCTTGTTCCAAGTGTCTTTTAATGAAACGGTGCGGTTGAAAATAAGGTTCTCTGGGGTTGATGCCGGGTCGATATTGAAATAACCGATTCTTTGGAATTGGAGATAATCGAGTGGCTTGCCCTCGGCAAGATATTTCTCGACTTTACAATCCTTGAGAACTTTGAGCGAGTCGGGGTTTATCATCTCTTTCATTGCTGTGAGGGCGTCGCAATTCTTTGCTTCACGTATTGCAGCCATCTCGTCGCGTGGGTTCTCGGCGCTCCAAAGGCGGTCATAGAGACGTACCTCGGCGTTGAGACAGTGGCGACGGCTCACCCAGTGAATAGTGCTCTTTACCTTGCGGTTGGCATCGGCCTCGCCGGTCTTTGTTTGTGGAATATACTCGCAAAGCACCTCGGTTACGTTGCCGTTCTCGTCTTTGTTGCAGCCTGTGCAAAGTACGATATAAGCATTTTTCAGGCGTACCTCGCGGCCGGGGGTTAAACGGAAATAGTTCTTTGGTGCATCTTCCATAAAGTCATCGCGCTCAATCCACAACTCGCGGCAGAACTCAATGGTGTGTGTGCCATCTTCGGGGCGCTCGGGGTTGTTGATTGCAGTTAGTTCTTCTACCTGCTCTTCGGGGTAATTGGTGATTGTGAGCTTTACGGGGTTAATAACTGCCGAAACACGTGTTGCACGGCTGTTAAGGTCCTCGCGTACGGCACTCTCAAGCAGGGCAAAATCGTTGAGTGCATCGTAGGTGGTATAACCTATCTTATCGACAAAATTTCTTATTGATTCGGGTGAGTAACCACGACGACGGAAACCACAGAGTGTCGGCATACGGGGGTCGTCCCAACCGTTTACCAAGCCTTCTTTCACAAGGATAAGCAGGTTGCGCTTGCTCATCAGGGTGTAGTTGAGGTTCAGCTTGTTGAATTCATACTGGCGTGGACGGTTATCGTCGAGGTCTTTTTCATCTTTTACCCAGTCGACAAAGAGGTCGTAGAGTGGGCGGTGGGGTACAAACTCTAATGTACAAAGAGAGTGTGTAACGCCCTCGAAATAGTCGCTCTGGCCGTGTGCAAAGTCATACATTGGGTAGGCTTTCCACTTTTCGCCGGTGCGGTGGTGTGCGGCTTTTACGACACGATAAATGATTGGGTCGCGGAAGTGCATATTGGGGCTTGCCATATCAATTTTTGCGCGCAGAACCATCTTGCCCTCTTCAATCTCGCCGGTGTTCATCTTCTGGAAAAGCTCAAGGCTCTCCTCGATGGGGCGGTCGCGATAGGGGCTGTTTGTGCCGGGCTGTGTAGGTGTGCCCTTCTGCTCGGCAATCTGCTCGGCTGTCTGCTCGTCAATGTAGGCTTTTCCCTCTTTGATGAGCTTAATTGCAAAATCCCAAAGCTGGTCGAAATAGTCCGATGCATAATATACGTTGGCCCAATCGAAACCAAGCCATTTGATATCTTCCATAATTGCATCTACATACTCCACATCCTCTTTGGTGGGGTTTGTGTCGTCGAAACGCAAATTGCATATTCCGTTGTATTTCTGTGCCATACCAAAGTCCATACAAATAGCCTTTGCGTGGCCAATATGCAGATAACCGTTTGGCTCGGGTGGGAAACGTGTTTGTACCTTGCTTCCGTTCTTGCCTTTTTCAAGGTCGTTCACGATTATCTGTTCGATAAAACTGATGCTCTTTTTCTCGCTTTTTTCAGTTTCGTTGATTTCTGCCATTTTTATGTTGTTTTTAGTGTTTATAATCGTTTTTAGATGAAATCTTTGATTTCAATCTACAAAAATAAATCTTTTTTCTTTAAAACAAGGCGTTGCTGTTGTTTTAAATGTCCTGTTGGCCGAAAAAAGTTTGTTTGTGCCCGGTGCGGGCTTGTTATTTATTGAGCGAAAGGTAATATCCCAGCTTGTAGATGCTGAATTTTATGAGTGATGGAGATTGGCTGAGCAGGTTTTTTCTCAGATGTTTTTTGTGGCAATGCCAATATTTCATAAAAAGACCGGTGAGATGGTAACGACGTAGCTTTTCGACAATATTCAGCAGTGGTGTGTTGCCAATTTTTTCTTTAATTTCGGCAAGGGTGTTCAACGCTTGCTCTGTCTTTTCAAGGAAGGCGGCATTGCTCTCCAAGCCGCTGTGCAACAGTCTGTTTTCAATGTGTTGTATGCTGATATTGCGTTTTTCGAGTTCTTTCCCAAAAAGAGTATCTTCGTATCCGTATCGGGTGATAGATGTGTCAAATAAAATTGAAGTAAATAGCTCTTTTTTTATAGCGAAATTAAATGTGGTGAATTTGTCGTATGGAGCTTTGCTGCGTGTGATGGCATCGCGTTTCTTATCGGCGTTTTTTTCGTATTTGTAGCGGAGTGTGCAATTTTTGTTGGGTAGGTTGTTGGCGTGGTATAATCCGCCACAAACAACATTGTGCTCTTTTAACGCGTTCAAATATGTTCCGAGGAAATCATCTTTTTCGACAATGGCATCGCTGTCTATGAATATTAAATTGGGGTACTGCGCTTCATTGGCCAGTAGATTGCGTATTGCGGCACGGCCGATGTTTGTTTTTTTTACTATCCTGCGGCAGTTTTTCAGTGTGTCGGCAACGCTGTTGAGGTGTAGATTTTCGTTATCGGTTCCATCTTCGGCTATAAGAATTTCAAAGGGTGCTCCCAATGCTTCGCCTTGCTTGTGGAGTGCGTTGATTAACGAGGTGCAATCGAAATTTTTTACGGGGATTAAAACTGATAACATATTGTCTTGCTGTTTCTGATATTGCAAAGATATAAAACTTGCTCCAATATTCACAACGAGTGCGCAAATGATTGCAATAATATAAATATATTTTATTATCTTCGCAAAGCGAAATGAATTTATAACCTTAAAACATATAAACTATGAAGAGTGATATTCAAATAGCTCACGAGACTAAGCTTGAGCGTATTGAGAATGTGGCAGCACAAATTGGTATTGATGCCAATGATTTGGAGCATTATGGTAAATATATTGCAAAGTTGCCTTTAAATCTTATTGACAAGCAGAGGGGTAAGCTTATTCTTGTTACTGCTATTACAGCAACCAAGGCCGGCATTGGCAAGACTACAGTATCTATTGGTCTTGCGCTTGGACTTAATAAAATTGGCAAGAAGGCTGTTGTCGCTCTTCGCGAGCCTTCACTGGGTCCCTGCTTTGGTATGAAGGGTGGTGCAGCCGGTGGCGGATACGCGCAGGTGCTTCCAATGGAGAAAATCAATCTTCACTTTACCGGTGACTTCCACGCTATCACCTCGGCTCATAATATGATTTCGGCGTTGCTCGATAACTATCTCTATCAGCACGCAAAGGATGGCTTTGGCTTGAAAGAGATTTTGTGGCGTCGTGTGCTTGATGTGAACGACCGTTCTTTGCGTTCAATCATCACCGGTATCGGCCCTGCAACCAATGGTCTTGTTGAGCAGGCGGGCTTTGATATCACTCCGGCGTCGGAGCTTATGGCAATTCTTTGCCTTGCCAGCGATGAGGAGGATTTGCGCCGTCGCATAGAGAATATTATGCTTGGTTACACCTATGCTGGAGAGCCTTTTACAGTGAAAGACCTTGGCGTGGCCGGTTCAATTATGGTGTTGCTGAAGGATGCTATCCAGCCTAATCTTGTGCAGACAACCGAGAATACTCCTGCAATTATTCACGGTGGTCCTTTTGCTAATATTGCTCACGGATGTAACTCTCAGCTTGCGACAAAGATGGCGCTTGCGCATAGTGAGTATACAATTACCGAGGCTGGCTTTGGTGCCGATCTTGGTGCTGAGAAATTTTATAATATTCTTTGCCGCAAGAGTGGCTTGCAGCCCGATGCAACTGTTATTGTTGCAACAGCTCAGGGCTTGAAGATGCACGGCGGTGTGGAGCTTGACAAGATTAAAGAGCCTGATATGGAGGGCTTGCGCAATGGTCTTGCGAACCTCGACCGTCACGTGGCAAATCTACGCTCATTTGGTCAGTCTGTGGTTGTGGTGTTCAATCGCTTTGCTACCGACACCGATGAGGAGATGGCTTTGCTCCGCAATCACTGCGAGCAGGAGCTTGGCTTGCCTTTCGTGATAAACAATGCTTTTGCTCAGGGTGGCGAGGGTGCTGTTGAGATGGCGCAGATTGTTGTTGATACAATTGAGAATAATCCTTCTAAACCTTTGCAGTTTACATACAACGACGAGGATAGCGTTCAGACAAAGATTGAGAAGGTAGCCAAGAATATTTATGGCGCAGCTTCGGTGACATTTGCTAAGCCGGCACTTGACCGCATAAAACTTGCCGAAAAGTATGGCCTTGCGAAATTCCCTGTTTGTATAGCAAAGACACAGTTCTCTTTCAGTGCCGATGCAAAGCAGTATGGTGCTGTCAAGGGCTTTAATTTGCAAATTCGCGATGTGGTACTAAATGCTGGAGCCGAGATGATTGTGGCTATTGCCGGTGACATCATCCGTATGCCGGGATTGCCAAAGGACCCACAGGCTAACCATATTGATTTTGTAGATGGTGAGATTGTTGGCTTGAGCTAATAGGCAAAAATAGATTTTATTTGAATAAACAGAGAGCGGCTAAATGATTTTAGCCGCTCCGTTACTTGAAATAAAGAGTATGGCACAACCATTGGCGGAGCGTTTGCGTCCGACCTCTTTCGATAATTATGTGGGGCAGCAGCATCTTGTAGGAGATGGTGCTGTGCTGCGTCGTATGATAGACTCCGGCAGGATTCTCTCATTTATTATGTGGGGGCCTCCGGGCACGGGAAAAACAACCATTGCCCGAATTATTGCCAATACTCTTAACCGCCCTTTTTATACATTGAATGCAGTGTCGGCCGGTGTGAAAGAGGTGCGCGAGGTAATAGAGAAAGCTAAGAATTCCCCTCTCTTTTCTCGTGGTGGTGCAATACTTTTTATAGATGAGATTCATCGCTTTAGTAAATCACAACAGGATTCTTTGCTGAGCGCTGTCGAGACGGGCACGGTTACTCTTATTGGTGCGACTACTGAAAATCCTTCGTTTGAGGTTATTCGTCCGCTATTGTCGCGCTGTCAGCTTTATGTTCTAAAATCTTTGGAACAGGGCGATTTAATGAAATTGCTTGATTACGCAATTACAACAGATGATGTGCTCAAAGCGCGTGGCGTTGAGTTGCGTGAGACGGCTGCTATTATGCGTTATAGTGGCGGCGATGCTCGCAAATTGCTGAATATCCTTGAATTGGTGGTGGAGAGTGATGCGGAGTCTCCGGTTGTTGTGACCGATGAAAAGGTCAAGCTGTGCTTGCAGCAAAATCCGGCTGCGTATGACAAAGATGGCGAGATGCATTATGATATTATCTCGGCATTCATAAAGTCTATTCGTGGTAGCGACCCCGATGCTGCACTCTATTGGATGGCTCGAATGATTGAGGGTGGCGAGGACCCGGCTTTTATTGCGCGTCGTATTGTTATTTCGGCGTCAGAGGATATTGGTCTTGCTAATCCGAACGCCTTGCTGCTTGCCAATGCAGCGTTTGATGCTGTGACAAAGATTGGTTGGCCCGAGGGGCGCATACCTCTTGCTCAGGCGGTTGTTTATCTGGCAACTTCACCAAAAAGTAATTCGGCCTATATGGGCATCAACAAGGCTTTGCAGACTGTGCGTGAGACGGGTAATTTGCCGGTGCCTTTGCATCTGCGCAACGCTCCGACAAAACTTATGGCTGAGCTTGGTTATGCCGATGGTTATAAGTATTCTCACGACTATCCGGGGCATTTTGTCAAGCAGCAGTTTTTGCCCGACGAGGGGGCAGGATTCTCTTTTTGGTTACCACAGGATAATCCCGTTGAGGCAAAGGCAAAGGCGTGGATGCAACAATGCTGGGGTGATGATAAGCCTTTTTGTAAATGATAATAGTTTGATAAAAAACAAGGAGTAAAATTTTTATTCCTTGTTTTTTTATTGGTTGATAATAACAGTCTCTTTTGTACAGAATTAGATAAAAAGCAGACCCTTTTTCTCAAAAGGGCCTGCACCAATTAAACTAATACTAATAAATTGAGAAATTTATTTTTGCTGTAAAACTCGTGATGGGGCAATGGGAATTAAATAATAACGGCGAGGAAAAATCCTCGCCGTTATTATTTAATTCCTTGTTTTAATCCCATTAACGGCACTTGCTTTTTTGCACCCCGCAGGGCACCACTGTCGCGGTGCTGCCTGCGACTATTGCTGCAAGCGCCATTGATAGTGCAATTTGTGGATTAGTTCCTATTAGTTCCCCATTGACTCGTTTTGCTCTTCGCAACCCACGCGGTGCAAGCTTTGTCTGCACGGCGCGTGACCATTTGCTGCAAAACTCGTCGATAGTGCAATTTGTGGATTAATTCCACAAATTACCCCATTCACCGCGGTGCCCGCCACCGAGCTGGCCGCCGTTTGAGGTGTTGATTGTCTTGTTACCATCTATCTGCAAAGACGCTGCAAGCATTGTCTCCGCTGCAACATTTACCTCTGTTGCAAGAGGTGATACATAACTCTTTTTCA
>JAZRMQ010000029.1:0-64935 GCA_045647745.1 Bacteroidaceae bacterium
CATTGTTTCTTTTGATTACTCATAGTTCTTTAATTTTTTTGATTTGTTGTATTTATTAATGTAATTACTTCTCTACACCAAATTTATATACGGTAACCTGCTTGTATGTCTCGCCGGGGCAAAGCACCACGCTTGGGAAGTGCTGGCGGTTGGGCGAGTCGGGGAAGTGTTGTGCCTCGAAGCAGATGGCGCTGCGCTTGGGGAATGTGGCGCCGTGCGCGCCGGCAAAACCGCTGTGCCAGTTCGATGTGTATACCTGAACGCCCGGCTCGGTTGTGTAAACCTCCATTGTGCGGCCGCTCACTGGCTCTGTCACCTTTGCTGCAAAACTCAATTCGCCGACTTCTTTCTTGTTGAGGACATAGCAGTGGTCGTAACCTGCACCGTGCTTTATCTGCTCTTCATCAGCATCAATGCGTGCACCCACCGCTGTTGGGGTGGTGAAGTCGAATGCTGTGCCCTTGACAGGCGCTATGCAACCATAGGGAACCGATGTGTCGTCAATGGGAACAAAGAAATCGGCATTGATTTCGCATATGAGATTGTCTATTGTTGCTGTTGGATTTGCAATACCCGAGAGTGAGAAGAAACCGTGGCTTGTGAGGTTCACGATTGTCTTTTTGTCGGTTGTTGCAGTGTAGTCGATTTTAAGTTCGTTGTCGTCGTTGAATGTGTAGACTACAGTCACGTCAAGATTGCCGGGGAAACCCTCTTCCATATCGGCTGAAAGATAGTGGAGCTTTAATGTCTGTGCATCGGTCTGTTCTGCGTCCCAAACTCTTGCGTGGAAACCTGTAGGGCCACCGTGAAGGTGGTTGGGGCCATTGTTGATGGCAAGGTTGTACTCTGTGCCGTCGATTGTGAACTTGCCCTTGCAGATGCGGTTGCCATAACGGCCTACAAGTGTGCTGAGGAATGGCTCGGGGCTGTTCAGTAGATTGTCGATGCTGTCGTGACCCTGGATTACATTGGCGTGGTTACCCTCCTTGTCGGGGACCATAATGCTGCAGATGGCGCCACCATAGTTTGTTATTGCAACTTCGTTGCCTTGCTTGTTCTTGAGAATGAACAAAGCTGTCTCTTTGCCGCCGATCTCTTTTTTGAAGTCAGCGGCCTTTAATTGTGAAAGATTTTCTGTACAACTCATATTATGTTTGTTATAAATAGCTATTCTTCCGCAAATAAAATAAAAAAAAGGTTTACCGCAAAGGAAAAATCAATAAAAATTAGCTAAAAGAGATTTTGCCGCGCAATTTCTCTTTTAGCTAATTTTATGTGAGTGGAGTTAACTATGCGTGTTTGTGGATGTTAACGATTGCCAACAGGTCGGCAACAATGAAACAACTGCCGCCAACGAAAATAAAATCGCTTGCCGCACTGTCGGCTTTTGCAGCTTGCAATGCCTCTTGCACGGTGGGGTAGCTGTTGCCTTTTAATCCATTGAGCCCGGCTTTTGCTTTTAGCTCTTCGGCCGGCATTGCGCGCTTTATGCTTGCTTGTGTGAAGTAGTATGTGGCATTTGTTGGCATCATTGCAAGTACTGCCGAGATATCTTTGTCGTTGACCATTCCGAACACAATGCGCAGAGCTGTGTGTTTTTTGCTCTCGCGCTCCAATTGCTCCACAATGTACTTTATGCCACCCGTGTTGTGGCCTGCATCGCACACTATTCGTGGCGTTTTTTCAATAGTTTGCCAACGGCCGGTAAATCCGGTGGCGGAGCACACATTTGTAAAACCTTTTCGCACTGCTTCGTTGCTGATTTTTAAGCCGTGCTCCTGTAATTTTTTTAGTGCCGAGAGTAATGTGCGGGTGTTCTTTATCTGGTAATCACCGCCGAGCTCGCCTTTAAAATCCCCAAAGATAGCTGTTTGGTAAGCAAAGCCTCCTTGCGGCAGTTGTGTGGCTGATAATAACAGCGCCTCGTCCTCGGCAAATGTCAAAGGTGCGCCGACACTTGTGGCTTTTTTGCTGAAAACATCTCTTGTCTCGGGTGTTGTTTCGCCAATGACAACAGGTGTTTCCTGTTTGACGATGCCGGCTTTTTCGTGTGCAATTTCAGCGAGTGTGTTGCCCAGAAATTGTGTATGGTCAAGGCTTATATTGGTGATTATTGATAATTTAGGGGTGATTATGTTGGTGCAGTCGAGTCTTCCTCCGAGCCCAACCTCAATGATTGCAATATCTACTTTCTGCAATGCAAAATAGTTGAATGCCATAGCCGTTGTCAGCTCAAAAAACGATGGGCTTAACGGCTCAAAAAAGGCTTTGTGCTCCTCGACGAAATTAATAACATACTCTTTGCTCGCCATCTCACCATTGACTTTTATGCGCTCTCTGAAATCGACAAGGTGGGGTGAGGTGTAAAGTCCTACTTTATATCCGCACTCTTGCAAAATGGCCGCTAATGTGTGTGATGTTGAGCCTTTGCCATTTGTTCCGGCAATGTGTATTGTAAGGAATTTTTTATGCGGGTTGCCTAGGTAATTGTCGAGTTCTATCGTTGTTGACAGTCCCTCTTTGTAAGCCGCACCGCCTACTTGCTGGAAGGGTGGTGCGCAGTTGAACAGGTATTGTACTGTTTCGTCGTATGTCATAAATGCTGATAGATTTATCTTTTTGACACGTTTAAAAATCCTTTGCTTTTGCTCGCTAAATTATCAAAGAATATCAATCGAAAAAGTTTCTGAAACGACGGAATATCTTTTCCTTAATGCTTTCGCTTGGGCGGAAATTGTCTGAATTACGGAAGCCTTCGATTGTCTTCTTTTCATCTTTGGATAATGTCTCGGGGATATACACGCTGATATTGACAACAATGTCGCCCCTGCCGTAGCCATTGAGAGACGGCAAGCCTTTTCCGCGTAAACGTAACACCTTGCCGGGTTGTGTTCCCGGGTCGATAGTTACCTTTGCCTTGCCATCGATTGTTGGTATCTCGGCAAAACCTCCTAGTGTGGCAGTTGGAATATCGAGCAAAAGGCTGTATATGAGGTCGTTCTCGTCGCGTACGAGGGTGGGGTGCTTCTCCTCCTCGACCAATATCAGAAGGTCGCCCGGTATGCCGTTGTATTTGCCGGCGTTACCCTTGCCGCGCATTGATAATTGCATACCCTCGTATACTCCGGCCGGAATGTTTACCTCAACAATCTCTTCGCCCATCATAATACCGTCGCCGTTGCAATGCTGGCACTTGTTTTTTATGATTTTTCCTTGGCCGTTGCATCGTGGACAAGCAACCTCGCTCCGCATCATTCCAAAGAAACTCTGCTGCGTGCGCACTACACGACCTGTTCCCTTACAGTCGGGGCAGGTCTCCACAGCGCCATTCTCGGCTCCGCTGCCGTTGCAATGGGTGCAAGGAACATATTTCTTTAGTTTGAATTTTTTTGTTACACCATTTGCAATTTCTTGTAGTGTCAGCTTTACCTTTACTCTCTGGTCGCTGCCACGGTGCTTCGCAGGGCCTGCACTGCTGCCGCCGAAGCCTCCGAACCCACTAAAACCGCCACGGCCACCAAAAATATCTCCGAACATTGAGAAAATATCGTTGATGTCCATCCCGGCGCCGTTGAAGCCACCGCCACCGCCGGCACCGCTAACGCCTTCAAAACCAAATTGGTCGTAGCGCGCTCTTTTGTCTGTGTCGCTGAGCACGCTGTAAGCCTCGGCGGCCTCTTTAAACTTCTCCTCGGCCTCTTTGTTGTCGGGGTTCTTGTCGGGGTGGTACTGTATCGCAAGTTTGCGGTACGCCTTTTTTATGTCATTTGCCGACGCGTTTTTGTCCACGCCAAGCACTTCATAGTAATCTCTCTTTGCCATATTTTCCTATTATTCGCCAACGGCAACCTTTGCGTGGCGTATTACTTTGTCGTTTAGTGTATAACCGGTCTGTACACAATCGAGTACCTTGCCTTTAAGCTCTTCGCTTGGGGCTGGGATAATTGCGATTGCTTCGTGAAAATCGGTGTCGAAATTTGCTCCCTCGGTCTCAATCTTCTGCAAGCCGTTTTGTTTCAGGATACCTACGAATTTGTTGTAGATTAGCTCGATGCCGGTCATAATCTCGGCGGCAGTCTCGTTCTTTGACATATTCGCAAGAGCTCTTTCAAAATCGTCGAGCACCGGCAAAATTGATTCGATGGCGCGCTCGCCGCCGTTCTTGATGAGCTCGGCTTTCTCTTTGAGTGTGCGTTTGCGGTAGTTGTCGAACTCGGCAACCTGTCTCAGATATTTGTCCTCGAGTGTGGCAACCTTTTCATTAGCCTCGTCAAGCTCTTTCTGCAATTTCTCCTCGGCTGTTAGTTCTGTTGTCTCTTGTTGTTCAGCAGCCTCTTGCTGTTCGCACTGCTCCTCATTAATGCCGTTCTCGGTCTCGTTTACGGCCTCATTCAAAATCTCTTTATCTTTTTCGCTCATAGTTCAAATATTTTCTACATTTAATACAACAAATAGCTTGCCAATGCGGTTTTGGCAGAAATATTGGCAAAGATACCTCTTTTTTGTGTGACAATCGGTGTCAAAATGGCAGAAAATATAAATTTTGTCCTATTCGTTTCGGTTATTGCTGCGGAATGGTTAATTTCGCTGAATGTAATTAGGAGATTGTGAGATTATGAAATTGTCCGGATGCGCTACTTTATCTCTTGTTTTTGCTGTAACCACCGGGGTTACGGCACAGGAAAATGTGTCGGTTGCACCCTGTTCAGGCACTCTGCCTAATGTTTTGATGATATATGCCGATGATTTGGGATTTGGTGACCTTGAATGTTATGGTGCAAGAGGGGTTAATACTCCTAATATAAATAAGTTAGCCAATAATGGTTTACGCTTTGCGAATGGTTATTGTGTAGCTTCAACGAGCACCCCTTCGCGCTACTCTTTGCTTACGGGTGAGTATCCTTGGCGTAAGTCGGGAACAGATGTTGCTGCGGGTGATGCGGCTATGATAATTCTCCCCGAGCAAAAAACTGTTGCCGATGTTTTTAAGGAGGCAGGATACGTGACTGCGGCTTTCGGGAAATGGCATCTTGGGCTTGGTGCAGAGGCTGGAAAGCAGGATTGGAACTCTGTGATTTCGCCGGCATTAAAGGATGTTGGCTTTGATTACTCCTATATTATGGCTGCTACGGCCGATAGGGTGCCTTGCGTCTTTATTGAAAATGGAAATGTTGCAAATTACGATTCTGCAGCACCGATATTTGTCAGTTATGAGCAAAATTTTCCGGGGGAGCCAACAGGCAGGGATAATCCGGAACTGCTTTATAATTTAAAGTCAAGTCACGGTCATAATATGTCTATTATTAATGGTATAGGTCGCATTGGTTATATGAAAGGTGGAGGCTTGGCGCTTTGGCAAGATGAGAATATTGCCGATAGCATAACCGCGCGTGCCGTGGACTTTATTGCAAAGAATGATAATTCACCTTTCTTCATCTATTTTGCTGCTAATGACGTGCACGTTCCGCGCTTTCCGCACCCTCGTTTCCGTGGTGCAAGCAGTATGGGATTGCGTGGCGATGCCATTGCGCAGTTTGACTGGTGTGTGGGGGAGTTGGTGCGCGCGCTCGAGGAACAGGGTGTGTTAGAGAATACATTGATAATACTTACAAGTGACAATGGACCTGTTCTCGATGATGGTTATGACGACCGTGCCGAGGAACTTGTTGGCGAGCATAGCCCTACGGGTGGTTTGCGCGGTGGCAAGTATAGCTCTTTCGAGGGTGGGGTTCGTGTGCCGTTTATAGTGCATTGGCCGGCAAGGATTAAAGAGCCGGCTGTTAAAGAAGGACTTGTTTCGCAAATTGATTTTCTTGATGTTATGGCAAAGGTTATCGGGGTGAGTAAAGATACACCTCTCTCGCCCGATGGCTCGCCCTGTGAGGCTGCTGTTTGGTTGGGTGAAACTCCTAAAAATCGCCCTTTTACAGTTGCTATGGCTTCAAATCGTACTCTTTCGTTGATTGGTGAGGAGTGGAAATATATCGAACCAAAAGCCGGGCCGGCTATAATTCCTTGGGGACCTAAAATTGAAACAGGATACTCTGCTGAGCCACAATTATTTAAAAAGATTAATGGGGAGTTTGACGAGACAAAAAATCTTGCTACGGAAAATCCCGATATATTAAAAATTATGCAGGGTATTCTTGAACAGATTAAAAATAACAGGGGCTTTAAGATTGAAGCTGATTATATATACTAAAAATGGAAATAACAAAAATGCAGGATAGAGCATTGGGTAAGCTGGGGATAAAAGGGCTTAATACAATGCAGCAAGCGGCAGTGGAGCACTGCCGTGAAAATGGCAGTATGGTGCTGCTTTCGCCAACAGGAACGGGAAAAACACTTGCTTTCTTGTTGCCGTTGCTCGAGAGGCTTAGTCTCGGTGAAAAAGGTGTACAGGCTTTGGTGGTGCTCCCAACGCGCGAGCTTGCCAAGCAGGTGTTCGAGGTGTGGCGTTCAATGGCTACACCTTTCCATATTGCAGCGTTTTATGGTGGCAGGCCGTTGGAGCAAGAGATTGCCTCTCTTGGTGGCGCCTCGCCGGCTGTTATTGTGGGCACTCCCGGACGTCTGCTCGACCATCTTGGCCGCGCATCGTTTGCTGTGGATAAATGCTCTTTGCTCGTAATTGACGAGTTTGATAAATGTCTCGAGATGGGCTTCCGTGACGAGATGTCTAAGCTTATAGAGGCGTTGCCCAACGCTTCATCGCGCTTTCTGCTTTCGGCGACTGACGCCGATGAAATACCGCTCTTTGCCGGTGCTGCCGATATTAAAAAACTCGATTTTCGAGGTGGTGGCGAACAACCGGCAGTGCGCACAAAGTTCTACACTGTTACAACAACTCCCGATAGACGTCTCGATAGTCTTATGTCGTTACTCTGTTCTTTTGGCGGTGAACCGGCTATTGTGTTCTGTAATTTCCGCGAGACGGTTGATGAGGTGCAGACGTTTTTGAAAAAGAATAATCTGCACTCAATAGCCTACCACGGCGCGATGGAGCAAAGGGAGCGAGAGTTGTCGCTCTATCGTTTCGCGGCCGGCTGTTCCAATATTCTTGTCAGCACCGACCTTGCAGCGCGTGGACTCGATATAAAAGAGGTGCGTCACATTGTACACTATCAGCGTGCTCTGTCGGCCGAGATTTTTACCCATCGCAATGGCCGCACGGCACGTTGGGAGGCCGGTGGAAATGTCTATCTCATAGCTTTTGAGAACAAGGCCTTGCCCGATTTTGTGCCTGATGGTCTCGAGGAATTTCAGCAGCCCAAGCGCTTGATGCAGCCTCCCGCCCCCGAGTGGACAGCGCTGTATGTGGGAAAAGGCAAGCGCGACAAAATCAGTCGTGGCGACCTTGCCGGCTTTTTTATCAAAAAAGGAGGCTTGCGCCCCGACGAGGTGGGTACAATAATGGTTTTTGATAACTTTTCCTATGTGGCAGTAAAACTGAACCGTATGCGTGCGGTGCTAAAAGCTGTTGAAGGTGAAAAGATTAAGGGAATAAAGACTATTGTGCAGCCGTTGCGCAGCAGGTAAACAAAAACATCGCGCCTATGAGCAAAGGGCGCGATGTTTCTTTATGATAATGTTGCAACCAAAATTCTCTGGGGGATAAATCTGATATTAAAAAATTTTTGCAGAGTGTGTAATTTTTAAAACATTGAAAAAGGAGTGAAAAACTGTTTTCTGGAAAAGAAACCTGATTTTGCAGAAAATAAACAACACATAATAAAAATTACAATGAAAAGGTCTTTTTTGTGCACTCTTCTCGCAACAGAATTGATGTGTGAATTTGAATTTCTGTTATAAATTACTACCTTCGCACAAAAATTGATGAAGAGCCTTTTTTTATGAAGAAATATAATTTCAATGCAGGGCCGTCGATGCTGCCACGCGAGGTGGTGGAGCAGACAGCCGCAGCTGTGCTCGATTATAATGCCACAGGGCTGTCGTTAATGGAGCTCAGCCACCGCTCGGCTGAGTTTAAGCCTGTTCTCGACGAGGCGCGCGCGCTGCTGAAAGAGCTGCTTGATGTGCCGGCTGGCTACGAGGTGCTGTTTTTGGGTGGGGGCGCCAGCGTGCATTTTTGTATGGTGCCATATAATTTTCTCAATAGCAAGGCTGCCTATCTGAACACCGGGACTTGGGCCACCAAAGCAATGAAAGAGGCCAAGCTCTTTGGCGAGGTTTTTGAGGTGGCATCGTCTGCCGACAAGGCTTTTAGCTATATTCCAAAGGATTTTTCCGTTCCGGCCGGTGTCGATTATCTTCATATAACTTCAAATAACACCATCTACGGAACCCAATTGCGAAGGGATATTGATTCGCCCGTGCCGCTTATTGCCGATATGTCGTCGGATATTCTTTCGCGCCCGGTCGATGTGTCAAAATATAATTGCATTTATGGTGGAGCGCAGAAAAATCTTGCACAATCGGGGCTGTCGTTCGTGATTGTCAAGGAGAGTGCGCTTGGCAAAGTGGAGCGTTCAATCCCCTCGATACTCGACTATCGTGTTCACATTGCTAACGGCTCGCTGTTTAACACGCCGCCTACATTGCCAATCTACACTGCACTCTGTAATTTGCGCTGGGTGAAAGAGCAAGGTGGGGTAAAAGAGATGGAGCGCCGTGCAAGGGAACGCGCCCTGCTTTTGTATGATGAGATTGATTGTAACCCACTGTTCTGCGGTACGGCAGCAGATGACGACCGCTCATTTATGAACATTGATTTTGTTATGGCTCCCGGTTACGAGCAGCTTGAAGAGGCCTTTGCTGCCTTTGCTGCCGAGCGTGGCGTGGTGGCGATAAAGGGGCACCGCACAGTTGGTGGCTTCAGAGCATCGTGCTACAACGCAATGCCTTTAGAGGGTGTGCGTGCGCTTGTCAATTGTATGAGAGAGTTTAAAAATAGTATCTGAAATGCTTGAAAACGATATATATAAGACCATAGAACAGCAGGGCGAGGCTATATACACCGAGAAACGGAGTAAATTCCTTGCTTTTGCAATACCTGTGACAACGATAGAGCAGATAAAAGAGCATATTGAAGCGTATCAGAAAAAATATTACGATGCGCGTCACGTCTGTTATGCCTATCGTCTGGGTGAGCGTGGCGAGAACGAACGCGCCAACGATAATGGTGAACCTTCGGGCACTGCCGGAAAGCCAATATTGGGGCAGATACACAGCAAGGAACTGACGAATGTTCTTGTGATTGTGGTTCGTTATTTTGGTGGCGTAAAGTTGGGGACAAGCGGTCTTATTGTGGCTTATCGTGCTGCTGCGGCCGAGGCTCTTGAGGCTGTCGAGCATATAGAAAAGACCATCAACGGCGAGATTGTGCTCAAATTCTCCTATCCGCTGTTGAATGAGGTGCTGCGCATTGTAAAAGAAGAGGAACCGAAGGTTGTTGAACAACTGTTCGATAATGATTGTATGATGCGCTTGTCGATGCGCCTCTCGCGCTTGCCACGCCTTGTCGAACGATACGAAAAACTTGTCATTGCAAGCAAGAACGACCTGAAAATAGAGAAAATCTGATAGTTTTTGTGATGGAGGCTTTTTTTGATATCCTAAAGAGTGTTACCATTGATTGCAAGGATAATGGCTCGGTTTTTACCATTGCCGATAGACCGGCGGTGATTGAGTCTCTTCTTGAAAATACTGAATATAGACTCATAGCTCACGAGCCGCTTGCATTGTTGTATGCCAAGCGAGAACTTTGCAAAGGCGATAGAGTGCTGATAATCTCGTCACACATTGATTGTCTTTATACAAACTGCTTTTGCAATGATGAGGGCGATTTTCTTCGTGGCACTTTTGATAATAGCTTCACTAATGCCGCTTTGCTGTGGAATATGATAAATGGTTGCTTGCCCGATAATGTTGTTGTGGCGTTTACCGGCAACGAAGAATGTGACTCGCAAGGTGCCGTGCAGGCTGTTGTTGCACTTGGTCGGTTGGGCTGTGAAATATCCTCGGCACTTGTGCTCGATGTTACCAGTGAGGGGTGGGAGAGTGGTGCTCTTTTTACCATAGAGAATGATTTGGGCATTGACCTGCTCACGGGCTACAATATAATATCTTCGCTCGAATCGTATAGCGGAAAATTTGCTTTTAAACACAATGCTGAGCCTGATGAATCGTGGGATTATGCTGAGTATGGTATCCCGTCATTGACGCTTTGTGTGCCGGTCAATGGCGAGCTGCATAGTGATGCCGGGGTGCTGCTGTGCAAGGATGCTGCGCTGGAATATTGCAAAGCCCTGCCTATTGTGGCAAAAGCCTTTCTGTGTTAAAAAATGTTGCGTTTATATATTTTTTATATAAATGCGTGCGTAAATGTTTTATTTTTTATTTTTTTTCTTTTTCTTTGCAAAGAGTGCGCATTATGCACATTCGGCATTGAAATACGATTTTAAATGACTAACCAAAAACAAGCAAAATGAAAAAACTTTTTACATCTTTGTTTCTGTTGGGAATGATTGCTCCTTTCGGAGCATCGGCGCAGTTGCAACTGAAAGCTGAAGCTCCTGCAAATCCCGACAACGAGCCAATCGAGGTGCATCCGGTACCTCATCCTCGTCAATTGAAATGGCAAGAGACTGAGTTCTACGCTTTCTACCATTATGGTATGAACACCTACACTGGCCTTGAATGGGGTAACGGCGACGAGGACCCAAAGCGTTTCGCGCCAACAGCAGCGCCTAACCCACGTCAGTGGCTCGAGGTGGCAAAAGCTGCCGGTATGCGCGGCGGTATTGCCGTTGTAAAACACCACGACGGTTTCTGCCAATGGCCAACTTCTACCACCACACACAATGTCACAAACTCTGGTAACGATTATGGCCGCAACACAAACATTCCACGTGACTTTGCCGCTGCAGCAAAGGACTTGGGAATGAAATATGGCTTTTATGTATCTCCTTGGGACCGCAATAGTGTGCACTATGGTACCGACAAGTATGTAAAAGACGTGTTCCTGAAGCAGTGTGCCGGGCTTGCCGAGTATGGTACAGACCAGTTCGAGATGTGGTTCGACGGTGCAAACGGCGGTAGTGGTTACTATGGTGGCCGCGGTGGAACAGTGAGCGTTGACCGTGCTACATACTACGATGTTCCTAACCTCCGCGACAGCATCCACAAGGTATGCCCCGACTGCGTTATGTGGGGTGTAGGTGGCGAGGCTCGCTGGATTGGTAACGAGGCCGGTTGGGCAGGCGAGACAAACTGGTCGCCCGAGAACCGTGACTATGCAGGCGAGAACAACGGTATGTACGGAACAGAGACTGGTTGGTTCTGGCTCCCCGGCGAGAGCGATGCCAAGGCAACAAATCAGGGTTGGTTCTACCACGATGGCGAGAGCCCACTCACTCCCGAGCGTCTCTTCCAGATGTATCTTGAGACCGTTGGCCGCAATGCGACACTCATCCTCAACATTCCTCCCAACAAGGCTGGTGTGCTTCCACAAGCTTCAGTGAATGCACTCACCGGTATGGGTGACCTCATCCGCGCACGCCTCACAAACGACTTTGCAAAGAGCGCAACCGTTACTGTTAGCGAGACACGTCAGGCCGGTGCAAACCGCAACTATGTTGCCGCTAATATGATTGACGGCAACAAGGAGACCTATTGGGCTACAAACGACGGTACAACAGAGGCTACCATCACACTTATGTGGGACACAGCCAAGACAATCCGTTATGTAGAGCTGATGGAGTACATTGCCAAAGGACAGCGCGTGAAGAAGTTTACTGTCGAGACAACACAGGACGGTGTAAACTGGACACGCCGTGCAACAGGTGTACAGACAACTACCGTTGGTTACAAGCGTATCATCCCGCTCAACAGCAGCACTGCCAACAGCTATGGCAACGGCTATGATGTTATGGGTGTGCGCATCACAATTGAGGACAGCCGTGCTTGTCCGCTAATCAGTAAAGTAAGCGTTTATTAATAATAAAAATCTTTGTAATTATGAAATTGAAGAATATATTTGCGCTTGCTGCTTTGGCATTCCCAATGTTCGCTTCGGCGCAGACAGAGATAACATTTGACACACAAGACTATAAATCAGTCGGTGTGTATGATACTTGGGAGGCCTCTCCCTTCCGCACAGGTGCTCTCAAGGGTAACTATGCGGTTATCGACAACCATTTGACCTATGTCGACGACCAGTTGGGCACAGCTCCCAACCCATCGTCAAAGATACTTGCCATCCAGCGTTCACGCTTCGGTTCAAACACCTTCGGTGTCCGCGTTGACCTGAACGAAACCTTTGAACTGACTCCAACTACAAAATACATTCACGTAAAGGTCTATCGTCCGTACGGTGGCCGTGTGATGGTTGTCGGCTTGGGTAAGCGCACCGAGCGCAAGGACCAGTCGCCCGAGACAGAGCAGTTCTGGGCAATGTCTACAATGAACATCGGTGCCGACAAATGGCAGGATGTTGTTCTCCCAATCAAGGGTAACGGTGGCATTGATATATACAGCCTTGTTGTTGTGCCCGATTGCGAGTCGCCACACAATTACACCGAGGATGCCATCTGCTATGTCGATGACATCAAGGTAAACGACAATCCTATGTCGGAGTTTGTCTATGGCTACTATCAGGTTGCTTTCGGTCAGGACCAGCTATATACACGCAACGACCGATTCCTTTCTGCCATCAAGTTGCAGGCTAACGGCGGTACAACACAGGTTGCGAACTCTCCAACATCGCCAAAGACTGTGTATGTGAACCAGACAAGCAACCAGTTCTTTGCAAAGCCGGGTGAGACTCTCACTGCAAGCGTTGCTTATGAAGGAGCTTGGATGCACGCTTACGCGTACATCGATTATAACAACGATGGTAAATTCACCGCTACTGTAAACAACAACCTTAGTATTGCCGAGGGTAGCGACATTGTATCGTTCTCATTCTATGGCGGTGCCGACAATGACAACGGCGTGAACAGTGCCGGTGCATCAATCAGCGGCAACAACCGCAACACACTTGCAATGCCTTCATTCACTTTGCCGGCAGATATGGCTCACGGTGTATATCGTATGCGTTACAAGGTTGACTGGAACTCTGTTGACCCTGCGGGTTGCATTGACCAGTCAAACTCAATCCTTAATAATGGTGGCGGTATCGTTGATATTATGCTCAATGTGCACGGCGACTACGCTTATGTAAACGATGCTAACCGCAATGGTAAGGTTGTGGCAGCAGAGAACGGTGCCGACCTTGTTACATACCAGACACCATTTGGTCAGGCGTTCAAAATCAAGATGGTTCCCGAGAACGGCTTTGAGTACAAGGGTGCAATCATCAAGTATGGTTACAACCTCAGCGGCGACAGTATTGTACACGACAATGTACAGTGGCAGAAGGTGTTCTATGAGCGCCAGGAGTTCGACAGCGAGGATTGCATTGTAATCCCTGCCGAGTATATGTGTGGCGATGTTGAGGTAGAGGGTCTGTTCATTGAGAAAGGTACATACGTAGAGCCTCAGAAGCCTACACGTTATGAGACAACAATGGTTGAGAACGGTGAGTTTGTAGGTAAAATTCCTTGGTACACAATTCAGATTGGCCAGCAGGGCTATGTTCTTGCCGACAATGGCAATGCAAGCTACATTGCACTAAACAACACCGAGGTAGATACTGAAAACCCGGCTCAATTGTGGTGCTTCACCGGCAACGAGGAGGATGGCTACTACATCTATAACAAACAGGCCGGTGCGACAAAGGTACTTGCTGCCCCCACAACAATGAGCGGTACAACTGGTTCAAACTCATATCCGGTATTGAAGGATAAGAATAACCTTCCGAGCGGTTACACAGCAGTGTGGCGCTTTATGGATTCAAGCTCACTCGGTTCAACCGATGTTGCATACGCTTATATGTACGAAGATGGTTATATATCTAACAAGGTAAATAACCGCGATGACAAACTCGCCTTTTGGACAGAAGGTCAAGATGGCGGTTCTACATTGCAGATACGCTTCGCAATGACTACTACCGATATTGAAGAACTTGAAAGTGAAAATGCAAAGGTAAATGCTATCTACGACCTTCAGGGACGCAAAATGACCGATGCTGAAAAAGGTATTTACATTGTAGATGGCGAAAAGGTGTTTATAAAGTGAAAATCTTTTTAAAAAATGAAAATATCGACAACCGCGCGGTTGTCGATATTTTTTTTACATAAATATTCCGCTTTTATTTTGTAATGCTCTTTTCTTTTGTTTAAATTTGCCTGAAATAGAAAATATTAACTTTAAAACATAAAACCAATGAACACAATTGTTTCTCAGTTCAACATTCAAGGCAATGTTGTAGAGGTAGCTCCTTTGGGCAATGGTCTAATCAACACCACATATCGTGTAAAGACCGAGGGTGATGCTCCTGATTATGTATTGCAGCACGTCAACAACGCAATCTTCCCCGATGTTGATATGTTGATGAATAACATTGTTGCTGTAACAGAGCACATTCACGCAAAGCTCGTTGCTGCCGGCACTGATGACGTTGCACGCAAGGTGTTGAAGTTTGTTCCTGCAAAGGATGGCAAGTACTACCATTTTGATGGTGAGAAATACTGGCGTATAATGGAGTTTATTCCCGATACAGAGGGAATGACAGCTGTTACTCCCGAGACATCATATATTGTTGGTGAGACATTTGGTAATTTCCAAGCAATGCTCGCCGATATCCCAGTTCAGCTTGGTGAGACAATCAAGGATTTCCACAATATGGAGTTCCGTCTGCGTCAGTTGCGCGAGGCTGTTGCCGAGAATAAAGCCGGCCGTCTTGCCGAGGTTCAGTGGCTCGTTGACGAGCTTGAGGCTCGTGCCGAGGAGATGTGCAAGGGTGAGCGTCTGCACCGCGAGGGTAAGTTGCCAAAGCGCATCTGTCACTGCGATACAAAGGTTGATAACATTCTTTTCGACAAGCAAGGCAATGTGCTTTGTGTAATCGACCTCGATACTGTTATGCCAAACTTTGTATTCTCGGATTTTGGTGACTATTTGCGCTCGGCTGCAAACACCGGTAAAGAGGATGATAAAGACCTTGACAATGTGAACTTCAATATGGAGATTTTTAAGTCGTTCACAAAGGGTTACCTGAAGTCGGCTGCTTCGTTCATCACACCTCTCGAGGTTGAGAACTTGCCATACGCCGCTGCACTTTTCCCATATATGCAGACTGTTCGTTTCTTGGCCGATTATATCAATGGTGATACATATTACAAAATTCAGTATCCCGAGCATAACCTTGTTCGCTCAAAGGCTCAGTTCAAGCTCTTGCAGAGCGTTGAGGCGCATCAGGCCGAGATGCAGGCTTTCATTGCCGAGGTGCTAAAGTAATGACTATTCTATAATATTCGAGTGTGGCATTTTTCCAATGCCACACTCGAATTGTTTTATCCAATCTCCTCGAATTTACTCTTTTCGGCCTTGCACACCGGGCACACCCAATCGGGTGGCAAATCCTCAAAAGGTGTGTCGGCCGGTATTCCACCTTTTATATCACCAAACTCAGGGTTGTAGACCCATTTGCAGACTTTGCAACGGTACTTTTTCATCTTTTTCATATTCATTGAATTTGAGAGTATATCTATTTACATTATCTCGGGCAGGCTGCTTTTCCAGCGCTCGGCGTATGAGTCGAGGATGTTGCGCACCTTTTGACCAATAATGGCATAGTCGTTCTCCTTTAGGTTGGCAAGCGAGACACGTATGCTCCATTCGGGGCCATCGAAGCCTCCTCCATTGAGCACAACGAGAGAGGTCTCCGTGGCAAGGCGAAAGACAACGTCGAGTGGGCTGTAGTTCAGCCGTAGCCAGTCGACAAAATCTTCTCCATAAAAGCGCTTTCCCCACACGGTGAGGTCAATCTCGGAGTAGTATCCGGCACGCAAAGGGTCGTGAACAAGGGTGAAACCCATATTCTCCCAAAGCGTGGTGAGGCGCTTGCTGATAATCTCAAGCATTGTTTGGCGGAATTTGTCGCCATCACGCTTGTCGATGATGGAGTAGAGAGCAAAAAAGGTCATCTGCAACTGCTGTGGCAGCGATAATCCCGACGTGTGGTTAAGTGCTACCTGACGGCTGTCAGCGACCATACGGTCTATGAAACGCATATTCTCAACGTCGTTTCTTATGCTGCCGTAGCGCTGTTGTTGCTCGCTCTTTCGCTTGCGTGGCAACCGCTTCAGCAGGCTGTCGAAAATATTATCGCGGTGCAGGGCTATCATTGCTGTGCGCCAGCCTGTTGCACCAAAATATTTCGAGAATGAGTAGACACAGATGGTGTTGTGGGGCAGGCGTGCCATCAGTGATTGAAAGCCGGGAACGTATGTGGCATATACGTCGTCGGTGACAATCATCAGGTTGGGGTTCCAACGCTCTACAATATCAACCAGCAGCTCTATTGTCTTTTCGTCAATGGCGTAGCTTGGCGGGTTGCTTGGATTGACAATGAATAGCGCCTTGTATGACGGGTCGCGCAGTTTATTGATGCCACGCTCGCTATATTGCCACAGATGCAGCCCGTCGTCGCTCATTTTGCTTGCCGGAATTTCTGTCACCTTATAGTTGTAGCGGTAGAGCTTTGGAATCTCAATGTAAGGCGTGAACACTGGGGTCATAAGTGCTATTTGGTCGCCGCGCTCGAGAAGGCGGTTCTGTTGCAGACTGTCGAAGATGTAACACATTGCTGCTGTGCCTCCCTCGGTGGCAAAAAGGTCAATCTCGCCTTGTGGTGGGCGGCTGTTGCATAGCTCCTGTGCAATGTAGTCACGAACGGCTATCTCGGTGTGCTTTAATATGCGGTCGGGTACAGGGTATTGATTGCCCATAATCCCTTCGGCCCATTCGTGAACAAGCTCATCGGAATTTACCTTGTGCTCGTCGAGCATATAATGGTAGCACTTCTCGAGGAATTGCGCCCACTCCTCCTTTCTGTTCTCTTTGATAAATTGCTCAAAGCGCGAGGCTATGCCTTCTTTTTGCGGAATACCGGCAATGCCCTCGGCTGTCTGCCAGTCGCGGCGGCATTCGTTGATGCCGAACCTGCCTAGCGCGAAAAATGCTTCGCGCGGCAGGGTTGCAACCCAATTAGGGTTGCCGCGCCCGGCGTTGAGCATTGTGCTCATCATCTTTTTTATGCTCTCTCCTGCAAGCTCAATAAGGCGGTCCTTAAGCTCAAAGGGGCTTATTTTCTCCATCTCCTTCTCGAACTTGCTCACTTCGCTGTGGTCATTCAAATAGTGGCTCATAATGTTTGGAATTATTGTTTGTAAATTGTTTCTACGGGATTATGCTACCATAAGAGTGAGTATGACACCCCAAAGGATTAGCAATGTGTTGCCCACTGCGTATGTTACAGTGTAGCCTAATGCCGGAGTCTCGCTTCCAAGGCTCTCTTGCAGTGCGCCAATGGCTGCAGTGGTGGTGCGTGCTCCGGCACAGCAACCAAGCGCAATGGCCGGGTGGAATTTGAACCATTTTACGGCAATTAGCAGCCCAAAGAGCAACGGCAACGATGTGGCAACAATGCCGGCAATGAAGAGCGAGAGCCCAATCTCACGGAACCCGTTGATAAATCCCGGTCCGGCCGATATGCCTATAATGGCTATGAAAATATTCAGTCCAAGATTATTGAAGACCCACAGTGCCCCCTCGGGGATTGCTCCGATTGTGGGGTGGTGGGCACGCCACCATCCAAAAACCAATCCGGCAATCAATGCTCCACCGCTGCTGCTCAGGCTGATGGGGACACCGCCAATGTGCAACGCCAGCGTGCCAACGACAGCACCAATAAGGATACCAAACGATAGAAAAACAATATCGGTAGCATTGGTTGCCGGGTCGGGGTAGCCAATCTTCTTGGCGGCGATAGTCGCGTCAATCTTTTTACCCACAAGCTCAATAACATCTCCCGTGTTAATTCTTGTCTCGGAAAGAACAGGGATATTAATCCCCATACGTCTTATTTTTTGTATGACAACGCCGTGCATAAAGGGCTTTGAACGCAGTTCGCTGACTTTTTTTCCATCAAAAGTTACATCGCGCTTGTGCGAGTGCCCAGCAACAGTGGTCTTTATAATCATTACCGGAAAGTCGAGCAAGGCATTGTCGTCAACCTCGTGACCAATCCACTTCTCCTCGCCGATGGTATATTCGTAGCGCCCGCTGAGCACCACCTCGTCTCCAATGTGCAGCATCTCTCTTGGCTTTACATCGTCGATAATGCGCTTGCCCTTGCGTATGCGCTCTACAAACAGCCGTTTGCCTTGGCGCTCAAAAAAATCCTCCAACTCCTTTACACGGCGTCCTTGCAAGAACCAATCATTCTCAATCTCGTAGCTACGGAACTCAACCGTTCGCTTTGCTCCAATAACTCCCGGCTTATCATCATCGTTGTTGCCCATCTGCTTTTCAAGCTCGCGGCATTTAGCCTTTACCTTCTCAATGCCGCCAAGCATTTTGGGGCCTAACCTTGCCAAAATCCACGCCGAGCCGGCTGTTCCAAAAATATAAGTCACAGCATAGGCCACAGGGATAATGTTTAATGCCCTCTCCTGTTCGTCGGCCGGCAATCCCAGCCCACGTATAGTGTCTCCTGCAACACCAATCACCGCGCTGATAGTCTGTGAACCCGATAGTAGCCCGGCAGCTTCGCCCACATTGTAGCCCATCACAACGGATATTCCCCAAGTGGAGATAAGGATAAATACACACATTGCAACGGCAAAAAACACCTGTGGTAATCCCTCCTTGCGCAACCCCGCAAAGAATTGTGGCCCAACCTTGTAACCAATGGCAAAAAGGAATATCAAAAATGCCATCTGCTTGAGCGCTCCCGTCATTGGAATATTTAGCTGCCCAACGAGAACACCCACCAATAGCACACTCGTAACAACGCCAAGGCTAAACCCCTTGACCTGTATTTTACCAATAAGAAATCCCAACCCCAGCGTCAGATAAATCGCCAGCTCAGGATGCGAACGCAAAAGGCCTATAATCCACTCCATAAACAAAATAGTTTTTGAGTAGATAACACGGCTGTGACGGGATTTGTTTTTGCTAGATTTAAACATCTGCGCCTTGTTGTCGCTATTCTATAGTGACTGTAAACAAATAAAATCCTTGCTCCAATACTGTGATCTAAATTTGCAAACAATGAAACAATGTTTTGACAGAAAAAATAAGAAACAAATAGGATTTGTCGCAATTCCGCACTGCCGTGTCGCAATTCCGCAATGCGGGTATGAAAATTCTTTATGAATTTTGTGCTTGACAAACAGAAAAACGCGGTGGCGCGTACAGGTTTTTTCCTATAAGTAGAGAGAATGCTTTTAGTTTTTAAATACATATAACGAATAAATTTAATGAGCGATATAACACTACAACTACAATCATTGATAAAGGAGCAAGCGGAACGAATTCTAGCTTTGCGGGAAAGAGTAGTTGGCTGCCGTGTTAACTATTATTACCCTGATATGATTGCTTATTACACTTGGGTGCATACTGTCAAAAGATTTTTGTGGAAGTATTTCACTGGTGATGAATCTGCTGAGGAGTTTTGCAAGTTAAGTAAAGAAAGTATTTCTCTCGAGCAACAAGAAGAATTACTCGCAATATTAAATGCAATTGCTGCACTTCCGACAATAATTAAAAATGAAATTCGAATGAAAAACGAAAAAGAAACCAATTTTGTAGTGAATGTGAGTAACAATAACAGTCAATCACAGAATCAAGAGCAATCAATGATTGTACAACAATTTCTAGATGCATTTAGAGATGAATTGACTGGTCGACAACTCAAAGAGCTGAAGTCTGTTATTGCAGAAGCAGACAATGATTTACACAAAGCCAAACCCAAAATAATGGATAAACTTATGGAGTTTGGTGGCAATGTAGCATCAAACATACTTGCTACAATATTAACAAATTCTGCAATTGGGTTATGTCTTTAATGTGTTGGCTCTTTTGTTTACATTTGTTTTTTTAGTCATTGATATTCCCTAAAAAATATTATTTTTGCAATTAATAAAATATAGAATAAGATTAGGTAACAATGACAATAGATAAATTACAGCAACGCACTACTGTAAACATTCAGGAGAAGGCAAACCTTATATGGGCTATTGCCGATAAATTGGTGGGAACATACAAACCTCACGAGTATGGTAACGTGATTCTTCCAATGTGCGTTATCAAGCGTTTTAGCGACACTTTGACTGATACCAAGGCGAAGGTTGTTGAAATGAACAAAAGCCTTGATTCAAGGGGTATAATGGTAAAGGATGGTTTCCTTAGAAGTGCATCGGGCTACGATTTCTATAATGTCTCGCCCTTCACCTTTGAGGGCTTGCTTTCTGATGCTGAGAACATTGCCGACAACTTTCGCAGTTACCTCAATCACTTCTCAAATAATGTCATTGATGTTATAGAGAAATTTGATTTTGACAAGGAAATCACCAAACTATCAAATAACGGTATTCTCTACAATGTAATTGCAGAGTTCTGTTCAAAGAAGGCATATATGGGTGCAGATGAAATTTCGGCTGTTGATATGGGTTACATCTTCGAGGAGTTGGTGCGTAAATTCTCGGAGTCATACGATGAACACGCAGGAGCACATTTTACCGCACGTGATATTATCTACTTGATGGCAGAGATTCTTGTTGCCCCTAAAAAGAAGAATATGCAACAGGAGGGAATCACTGCTACAATGTACGATATGGCAATGGGTACGTCTCAGATGCTCGATTGTTTGTCGGAGAAACTGTTGCAGATTGATGAAGATGCCCAACTAACCGAGTTTGGACAGGAATTGAACGAGCAGACATACGCTATTGCAAAGGCTAATATGCTTATCAAAGGTGGCGATGCCGAGAATATGAAACACGGCAATACGCTATCGGATGATAAATTTGAAGGTTATAAATTTGATTATATAATCTCTAACCCACCTTTTGGAATTGAGTGGAAAAATGAGAAGGCATCTGTTGAAGCAGAACACAAGAAAGGAGATTTGGGACGTTTTGGAGCAGGACTACCGGCTATTGGCGATTCTCAGCAGTTGTTTATGCTTAATGGTGTAGCTAAACTGAAACCAACAGGTCGTATGGCTATCATTCAGAATGGCTCACCTTTATTTAAGGGTGACGCTGGATCTGGAGAGTCTAATATCCGTGGCTACCTTTTAGAGAACGATTGGTTGGAGGCTATCATTCAGATTCCTAACGATATGTTCTACAACACTGGTATCGCCACCTACATTTGGATCGTCTCAAAGGATAAGTCAGTGGAGCGTGCGGGCAAGGTGCAGTTGATTGATGCCTCGAAGTGCAGTGTTAAGCGTAGAAAGTCACTCGGTAACAAGCGTAACGAATTTACCGATGAGTGTATAGCACTTATCGCAGAGGTATATAATGCCTTTACAGAGGGTGTATTCGAGGATGGAGCACTCGTTGTTGAGAGTAAGATTAAGAGCAACGAGGAGTTCAAGTATAGCAAAGTCGTGGTTGAGCAGCCTGTGTGCGATGAGCAGGGCAAGCCAATTTTGAAGAAGGGTAAACCTACTGCCGATAGCAGCAAGCGTGATACCGAGTCTATACCTTGGACAGAGGAGATTGAGACATATATGGAGCGTAATGTATATCCTTATGCCCCTGACGCTTGGATTGACGAGAAGAAAACCAAGATTGGCTACGAGATACCATTTACCCGTGAGTTCTACAAGTATGTTGCACCACGCAGCAGTGCCGACATCTTTGCCCACCTTGAGGAGTTGGACAAGGCAGAGAGTGCATTGATGGCTAAAATTATGGGACGATAATGAGGGAGATGAAAGATAGCGGAGTAGATTGGATAGGAAGTATTCCTGAGCATTGGGAATTGCGTAGAGCAAAGTCGATGTTCAAACAATCTACGAGCAAGGGTAATGATAGATTAGTGTTGTTGTCCGCCACACAAGACAGAGGTGTAGTAGATAAATCAACACTTGATAGCGTTGTGCAAGTTAGCGAGGATGCAGACCTATCGACATTTAAGACGGTGCATAAGAACGACTTTGTCATTAGCCTTCGTAGTTTTCAGGGTGGCTTTGAGATTTCGCACGAGGAAGGTGTTATATCTCCTGCATATACGGTGTTTAGACTTAGCACGCAAACATATCCTCACTATTACAGGCACTTATTTAAGTCCTACGGATTCATAGATAAGATTAACTCACTTACGGTTGGCATTAGAGAGGGTAAGAACATTCAATATGTGGACTTCGCAAATATGTTATTACCATATATCTCCCTTGCTGAACAGCAGAAGATTGCGGAGTTCTTGGATAGAAAGTGTGCCGAGGTGGATGAGATGATTGGCTTGCAGGAGCAGATTATCGAGGAGTTGAAGGCTTACAAGCAGTCGGTTATCACCGAAGCCGTAACCAAAGGCTTAAACCCCAATGCACCAATGCGTGATAGTGGCATCGAATGGATAGGTCAAATCCCCGAACATTGGGAGGTTGGCAGGATGAAAAATGTTGCAACGGGTTTCTCAAATGGAACCTCTACAACACAATTATCAAGTGAAGAGAGTCCTTATGCTGTTACACGTATTGAAACAATTTCGACAGGATATATCAATTACAATAAAGTTGGTTATATCCCCTTCTTTGAGGGTATAAACAAGTATGAACTTGTGAAAAGTGATATTCTAATCAGCAATATCAATAGTCTTGAACGAGTTGGAAATAGTGCTATGTACAATGGAGAGCAAAAATTGTATCATGGAATGAATCTTCTTCGAGTTCATTCAAACGATAGGATGATTGCTTTGTTTCTCCATTACTATTTGCGTTCAAAGGCATTTTTGGAGCAAATGAAGTCCTATTGCAATCATGCTATCAACCAAGTCTCTGTTTCATCTTCAACACTCAAGAATTTATTTGTTGCGATGCCTGACATTGTAGAGCAGCAAGCAATAGCCGACTACTTGGATGAGAAGTGTGCAGATATTGATAGCCTAATCCAAACCAAACAATCGAAGATTGATAGTCTTAAAGAGTACAAAAAGTCTATCATATACGAATATGTAACAGGTAAACGAGAAGTAAATGAATAACTCCAAGAATATGCCAATCGCTTACCACGCAAGGTGGTGTGTGCCTGAATATAGTTCTGTTTATCAAAAAGTGATAAATAAGGAGTATATGGGTACACTCTATTACTATGGTAATAAAGATTCTGTATTGGAATTATATATAGTGCCACCTATTATTAGCGAAAGTATATCAGATTCGAATATCGTATTTGGATTGGATGCAGATAAACGTAAGTTCTCAATTTTTAATGCAAAATCAGTTCATGCATTTGATTTTAGGAAATTTGTTCTTAAAGCGGAATATTTTGTTATTGGATATGAACCCGAGCCTGTCAAATCACCTCATGAGAAGTTATATACTCGTTGTTATGTAGAATATCCATATTTAAGAGATTGGGCATTTAAGGATGTGTTTCAACCAGAAAAAATAAACAATTCTTTTACTTGGAATATAAGCAATGGGTTGAATTTTGTTGCAGAAATAGAGGAGGGTATAAGATTGAGAATAACATCAAGCGAAACACATAAAAAAGAGGATTTCAAATTCTGTATTGAACAAACAACAAAAATATATTTTGAATCGGATGAACCGCAATCAATATATAAATTTACAACTTTGATTGCAGAGTTCTCACGTTTCCTGTCAATAGCAACGTTTAGCAAACACTCACCTACAGCCGTTTTTCTTAAAAGAAAGGATGCAAGATACCCTCATTTGGCTGAACAGTTAATGTTCCCAGTAAAAACCACGGATAAACCTTTGGGGAATGTTGTCAAGTTTGATGAAATATTTGTTAGAAAACCTGAGATTTTACGACGTTGGCACGATTGCTATGAGCAGATGTCTCCTATTACAAAGTATTTGGAACAAGCTGTAACAGAGCAGAAAGATGAATTCGATTCTCCTGATTTCTTGATTATAGCACAAGCTTTAGACGGTTATCATAAGAGATTTGTAAACAAGAAAGATGGAAAGGATATACGAAAATATAATGAGCAAATAGAAAAACTTTTAAAGCATTTTAAAGGTGTTCTATTGTTGGAAAAGTGTAATTTGGATGCAGAGATACTAACTCATTCAAGGCACAAATACTCCCATCTGATTCCTGATGATGAAACTAAGAATGTTGAAAAGGCGGTAGATGGTGAGGAATTGTATTACCTGACAAAAAAATGTATCGTACTTTTGACTTGCTGTATTCTTGACAATCTTGGGTTAACCGTTGAAGAAATAAATGTTTGCTTTGAGAATTCAGTTGTTGAAAGAATGGTAAATGACATACCATTTTGGTACACTGATGAGAAATAACTAACAACACCATATATGGAAACCAAGGAAAAGAACTTTGAGAATGACATTGAAGCCTATTTGCTATCACACGGATATATAAAGGGCAATCAAGATACATACGACAAGAGCAGGGCTATTGATATGCCTGTGCTCATCTCGTTCATTCAAACCACACAGCCAAAGATGTGGCAAAGGTACATCAATGTATATGGCGAGAAGGCTGAAAAGCAACTCTACACCATCTTCCAACAGAATGTGGAGCAGAATGGATTGGTTCATGTTCTCAGATATGGTGTAAAGGATAGGGGTATGGAACTTCGATTTGCTTATTTTGCTCCTGCATCGAACCTTAACGAAGAACTTGTGCAGAAGTATAACAGCAATATACTAACCTGTACACGACAGTTCGCATATTCAACCCAAAATCATAACACCATTGACATTGTACTGTCTTTGAACGGTATTCCTGTTGTTGCATTGGAATTGAAGAATCAACTTACAGGGCAGTCGGTAGATAATGCCAAGAGACAGTTTATGTACGACAGGGATGAAAAGGAGTTCTGTTTCCACTTCAATAACCGTTTCCTTGTATATTTTGCTGTGGACTTGTATGAAGTTGCAATGGCTACCCATCTGCAAGGAGCAAACACATACTTCCTGCCGTTCAATCAAGGCTCTAATGGTGCAGGAAACGTCGGTGATGGCGGTAATCCAAAGTGCGAGAACGGTTATGCCACATCATACCTTTGGGAGCGTGTGTTAAGCCCTGAAATGCTTTTGTCTATCTTCCAAAGATACATAAGCAAGCAGACAAGTGAATCAATCTCGCTTGTAAATGGCAGAAAGGTAACAAAGAAGAAAACAATCCTTATATTCCCACGTTACCACCAACTTGATGTTGTTGAGAAATTAGTTGCAGATACCAAGAAAACCAAGGAGGGAAGGAATTATCTGTTACAACATAGTGCAGGTTCAGGAAAGAGTAACGAAATTGCTTGGCTTGCCTACCGCCTTGCATCGCTCCATAATGAGGAGGACAAGGAAATGTTCCAATCGGTATTTGTAATCACCGACAGACGTGTGTTGAATAAACAGTTGCAGAACACTATTCTTGGTTTTGAGCACTACGAAGGGCAGATTGCCACTATTACAGATAAAGACAATTCAACAGTTCTTAAAAATGCCATAAATGACAAGAAACGTATTATAATAACCACATTGCACCGTTTCCCACTTATCTATAAAGAATTGGATAACCACAAGGGAAAACAGTTTGCTATCATTGTGGATGAAGCACACAGCAGTCAATCGGGTAAGAGTGCCGAGAAGTTAAAAGCGGCTCTTGCCGATACTGATGAAGCACTGAGAGAATGGGCTGAGATTGAAAGTGTTACAGGATACACCGAGGATGACATGGATAAGTTGTCGGCATTGCTCACACAAGGACAACACAAGAACCAATATTTCTATGCCTTCACAGCAACCCCCAAACCAAAGACATTGCAGACATTTGGTGAGAAGAAGGGTGAGGTATATGATGCGTTCCACCATTATTCAATGCGACAGGCTATTGATGAAGGCTTTATATTGGATGTCCTTAAATACTACACTACATTAGAGACTTCATATAAAGTTACGAAGACTATCAGTGATAATCCTGAATTTGACGAACCTCCTGCAACAAAGGCTATAAAAGATTACCACGACAATCACCAATTTGTAATTGAGCAAAAGATTGCTCTTATAGTTGAGAAGATTAGAGAGGTTACGCTCAAAAAGATTGACGGCAAGGGCAAGGCTATGGTAATATCACCATCACGTGCTCACGCAGTGAGATATTTCTTTGCAATGAAGGATTACTGCAAAAAGCAGGGATATACCGATGTTAATCCTTTGGTGGCGTTCTCAGGTGCAGTATCGTATAACGGTGTTGAGTACACCGAACCCCAACTGAATAGCACCGAGGAGTTGAAGATTTCAGAAAATGCATTGCCTATGTACTTTGCTTCGGATATGTTCAATGTGCTTATTGTTGCAGAGAAGTATCAGACAGGTTTCGACGAACCACAACTTCACTCTATGTTCGTTGACAAGAGATTGAAAGGTGTTAAGGCTGTACAGACACTCTCACGCCTGAACAGGTGTTGCAAGGGTAAGATTGATACTTACGTTCTTGACTTTGCAAATACGGCAGACAACATCAAAGAATCGTTCCAACCATTCTACGAGGAAACTTGGCTTGGCGATGAAGTGGATGTAAACATAGTGTACAAGTACCTGAACGAATTGAAGGCATACCATCTATGGAGTGTAGATACAGAAGAAAAGGTGTTTGAAGTTTATTCAACCACACAGGAAATGGGCAAACTGACTTCGTTGTTCAAACCTGTTATGGAGGATTATAATAGTTTGGATGAAGAAGATAAATTCAAGGTTAGAAGTCTTGTAAGGAATTTCAACCGTTTCTATTCGTATATGGCTCAGATTGTACGTACATTCGATGTAGAGTTGTACAAGACATATATATTCACCGAGTTGCTATACAAACTCCTCCCCAAGACTCCACATGCAAAGGTTGATTTGACAGGTAAATTGGCTTTGGAGCATAACAAATTATCAGAAGCCTTCTCTGGTTCAATAGTGATGGAGTCAACTGCTGAATACAAGACATTGAAGGGTGAGACAGGTGGAAGCGGTAATCGTACTGAGGAGAAAAAAGACTTGCTTGGAAATATCATAGAGAAGATAAACCTGATGTATCACGGTAACTTTACAGAAGCCGACAGGGTGATTGTTGAAACTATCTATGATGCAATGAAGAAAGAGGAGAAGAAACTATCCAAGCAAGCCAAAAATTCTGACGTAAATATGTTTGCTCAGAACATCTTCCCAAAGGTTTTTGAAAAGATTGCTCAGGACTGTTATGTTCAGCAAATGGATGCCTTTGCAAAACTATTTGAAGAACCTTCGTTCTATGGTAAAGTGATGGAGGAAATGGGAAGGGCGATGTATTTCAATTTAAAGAACGGAATGGAGTAACTGTGTTAATGATGCAATGATTTTGTTGTATTAGCCCCAACGCATAATGCGTCGGGGCTATTATGTTAAAAACGCCCAATATAATGTTGATATCTTTTTGCTGTTTTCTATTGATATGGCTGCGCTGTGGTAGTATATTTGTAATAACTTAACTTCTTGACTTTCACTGAATAAATTTTCATTATGGCACTTACTGTAGTATCGCAACTAGATAAGGTTATATATATAGATTTGTATTACTTTGAGGAATATAAAATATTGGCGGGTGTATTTGCCTGTGATGTGGATTGTTTAATAAATAGAATACAAGTTGCAGATGAAGAGTATAAGGCGCGTTTAAAAAAGATGATTGAAATCACTTTTGATGGTCGCCGTCTAAATAATATTAAATCCCAACTAAATGAAATTCCATTTAATAGTAAGTTTATAGTTTTGCATGGTTATTTTGATGAGGAGTATTTCTTGTCTGCGTTGAAACGCGAAGTTTATAAATTAAATAATTTCAAGGCGTACACATCACGGCTATCTCAAATATATGAACTGTTTACATTGTATAGAACTTTTGCTTTTAATGGAGAAGGAGAAAAAACATACATAGGAGAAAGGGATAAAGAAAAACGAGTTTGCCGCTTTTGTGGCAAGAAAATTCCAGAGGTATCGTTTAGTGGCAGCAAGTCTCATGCAATAAGCGAATTTCTTGGTAATAAAATTGAGGAATGCAATACTTGTAATTCAGAATTTGGAAAGACTATTGAACCGGAATTCTCAAGGATGTTATCTCCTATGTTGTCGATGTTTAATATAAAAGGCAAGAAAGGATATAGAAAAACGCGTGGAAAGAACTTTGTTATAGAGCATCGCAAACCATCTGATGAGAAGTTGTTTTGTCTGAAGTTTGAATATCAAGGAGAAGTTATTGATGGGGTAAGGTACTTTGATGCGACATCTATAAAATACGTTCCTCAGGATGTTTATAAATGTTTGTGCAAATATGTGATAAGTCTTATCGATAGTAAATATCTTCCATATTTTCAGGAAACCATAAACTGGATAAAATCTCCTACAAGATATTGTAAGTTGCCAAAGATTGCAATAAGTAGTTATGGAATATACCCGGTTCCATGTCTGAAAGTTTGCATACGCATGGATAATAACTACGATGTGCCATATTGTATAGCTGTACTCTCCACATGTAATGAAGAGTATGCCTTTATAGTTCCGTTCTGTAACAAAGACAAATATAACTTTACGACATTAAAAAGATGTATGAAATTCAAAGAGATTGTTCGTTCATCTTCTCCAATTAAAAAATGGGAATTTGAAGACTTCTCATATTCAACAAAACGCCCTTGCCCGAATAGTTTGAGTTTTAAAGTCGAAGAAGGTAATGAACGATATTTTGGACTGGAATAGCATTTGTACACAATGAATGATAGTTTGCCGGTATCGGCAAGAAATTCTATAATTTCATTGCTTTTCTTCTCAAAGTTTGCCGATATCGGCAAGAAAATGCTATATTTGCATTGTTTTTAATGAATAAAATTGCCGATAGTATGGATTATATTTCTGTTGCTGAATTTGCCAAAAGGTATGGTGTGGCGGAGCGCACGGTGCGTAATCATTGTTCCAATGGTAGGATACCGGGGGCGGTGCTTGTTGGCAAGACTTGGAGTGTGCCTTGTGATGCTGTGCTGCCTGCGCGTAAGGCGCGTCAGCGCAAGGCTATGCCGTTACTCGTAGCTCTTAAGGAGCAGAAGGATGCAGGCCTGAAGGGTGGAATATATCATCGCACGCAGGTTGACTTGACTTATAACTCGAACCACATTGAGGGTAGCCGCTTGACGCACGAACAGACGCGTTTTATCTTTGAGACAAACACAGTTGGTGTTGAGAATAACACAATACGTGTTGATGACATCATTGAGACGACAAACCATTTCCGTTGTATTGATTTTATCATTGACAATGCCGAAGTGCGTTTGAATGAGGGTGTTATAAAGAGGCTTCACGCTATGTTGAAGTCGGGTACTACTGACAGCAACAAGGATTGGTTTGCTGTGGGGGAGTACAAGCGTTTGCCGAATGAGGTGGGTGGCAATGATACCGTAGCGCCCGAGGATGTTCCACACGCGATGCAGGCGTTGCTAAAAGAGTATAATGTCATAAAGAACAAGTCGTTTGAGGATATTATTGATTTTCATCAACGCTTTGAGGCTATACATCCGTTCCAGGATGGTAATGGCCGAGTGGGGCGTTTGATTATGTTCAAGGAGTGCCTGGCCTGTGGCTTTGTGCCCTTTATTATTACCGATGAACTGAAATTCTTCTATTATCGTGGATTGCAGCAGTGGAAGAGTGTTCGCGGTTATCTGCTTGACACTTGCCTCACCGCGCAGGATAACTACAAGGCTTTGCTTGACTATTTCAGGATTGAATATTGATAGTGAGAATATACAATAATCGCCGATAGACATTTGTGACTATCGGCGATTATATTTGTTTCGGCTTTTACAACATCAACTCTCCGCAACCCGCGCGGCACAACCAGAGTTTTAATCAAATCCTTAGCTTTCCTCTTTTCGTCTTGACCTTTCAACTTACAATGAGGTCTCTCAGCAGCAGCAATTCGTTTTCGCTTACTCCACGAGAAATTAAAGTTTCGCTGTCGTGCATAATCTGCTCGGCTACTTTGTCGGCGCTACCACATATTTGCTTTGCTTTTTCATAAAATTCCAAAGCTTGGGTGTTGTTGTGGTTTACCCATTCAAGGTGTCCTGCATTGAGGTAGTCCTCGTAGCTCGGGGAGGGATTTGCGTGCAGGCGTTTGTAGTAATTGCGTGCCTGCTCGTCTTTGCCGGTGATGAATGAGCACCAAGCGATGGCGCGTGTGGCACGCAGGGAGCCGGGCTTTAGGAATTCTACTTTGTAGAAACGTGTAAAGGCTTCTTCGTACTGTTTCATCGTTGCAAAGCTTTCGCCTGTCTGCAGTAGCAGTGAAATGTTCTCCGGGGCAAGTTCTTCGGCCATCTGGTAATATCCAAGAGCGTTGTCAAACTCTCCTTGCATACGATAGCACTGGGCTATGTGGCGCAGTGTCCATAATGTGTCGGGCTTTACAATATCGGCTTTGGTGTAGTAGTCGATGGCCTCTTTGTAACGGCGCTCTTTTTGCAGGCAGTAGCCCATCTCTTGGAAGAATTGTGCATCGCAATCGCCGTTTTTTTCGAATAGCTTGCCGGCATTGTAGGCTTCGCTGTAATACTCTTTTTCTACAAGGTAGCGGAATGTGCGCAGTACGGCGTTGTTGTCACTGATGAGTGGTGCCAGAGTTTTGCTCTCGAGCAGGTTGAGCTGCATTGTGAACGGGTCCTTGAACTCTCCTCGGAAATTTGAGACTTTGAAGAAACGGTAAAGGTCCTGAATGTATTGGTTGCTCTCTATTTCTGCCATCTTCTCTTTGTTGGCCAATGCGTGTGTCTCGGCATCTTCGATGGCTGCCGACTCTTCGCCGCCGAGTTGCCCCATAAGCATATCGCGTTGCTCTGCGGGAACGCGCTGAAGGGTGAAGCAGAACGAATATTTATCGCTGTTGCAGAATACCGGTGACTTGCATATTGCGCCGATGAGTGTTTGTGTGCCGTTGTTGTCGTTGGGGAGCAGGTCGCTGATGCCGGGCATTTTTGTGTCAAAGGGGCGTAGCCAGTTGCTTATCTCGCTAAAGAAGGGGTAGTTCTTTAGCTGGGAGAAGGTGCTCATATATACATCGGCGCCCTCAATTTGCCATTTGGTCATCTCCTCGATTTTGCTTTTTATGTCATCCTCCTCAATCCACTTGCTCCACTCGGGGTTCTTGTCTTCGTCGCTCTCAATCTCTTTGAGAATGTCGATGCTTAGCTTGCCGTTGAGCTTTTGCGAGTTTTTCATCATTGCCGGGATAATCTCTTCGCGCATCTTGCGGTCTATTTTTTGTGTCTCGCGGCAACGTAGCAGTTGAATCTGTATGGTTTGTATGTGGCGCATTGCTGTAGTGTTGTCGCGCAGTGTGTCGAGTGCGGCTTTTAGTGTGGGGTAGTGGGCAATGCGCTGTTCATATTCAAAAAGTGTTATCACAATGCCGGTTATTGCACGCACGGCAAGTGATGGGTGGCTGTTTACAGCAATATTGCAAAGTGTCTCAACCTTTATGGGCTCGAAACATTTGAGTGCGCTCAGTGTTATTGCACTTACCGCTGTGGCGCGGTCGTGGATACTTATCTCTTCGTCATTTATAATGCTGATTACTTTTTCGGCGTCGCCTCTGCTCCAGCCGATGCTGCTCCAGATGGTTGCAAACAGCTCGGGTAACAGCCTTTCGTGTTCTTGTGAAAGTTGTTCGCGCACTCCTTTGCAGTCGCTTGCAGGCAGATTTTCGATAACAGCAGAGTTTGCAGCATTCTCCTTCAGCCTCTCGTGTACTCCGCCAAGAGCTGCGAGGTTTTTGTATTTGCGGCGCATTTGGCAGTATACTTTTGTTGAGTGCTCTGTGAGCCTTGCAATGGCAATCTGGTCGTTGATGATATAGCAACGTCCGATAAGCTCTTCGTGCAGACGTTCCCTGTCGGGGTCGGGCATTCCTTTGCGCATATAATCAAGCATAAACTGATAGGCGGTCTGCATCTCGGTGAAGCGTGTGCGCAACTCCCAATCTTGCAGTTCGTCTATGTTGCCGGATAAAGTGTCGATGGCCTGTTTCAGCCTTTTGTCGGCAAGCAACCCTGTTACTTTACGCTGTATCTCTGTTATCTGTTTTTCCTCCATCTGTTGTTTCTCGGAAACGTGAACCGTTTATAAACATAAACAGCGCGGTTGCCCACGCTGTTTATGGATTTATTGAATAATTGGATTATTCGCCTTTGATAGCTGCAACACCCGGGAGAACCTTACCCTCGATTGCCTCGAGAAGAGCACCACCACCTGTTGAGATATATGATACCTGATCGGCCATACCGAACTTGTTGATACAAGCTACTGAGTCACCACCACCGATGAGTGAGAAAGCACCGTTGGCAGTTGCCTTGCCGTTAGCCTCGGCGATAGCGCGTGAACCTGCTGTGAAGTTGTCGAACTCGAACACACCTGCAGGGCCGTTCCAAAGGATTGTCTTAGCGTCAACGATAGCAGCTGCAAAAGCCTCCTGAGCCTTTGGACCTGCATCCAAGCCTTCCCAACCTGCTGGGATAGCCTTTGCCGAGCAAACCTGTGTGTTTGCATCGTTAGAGAAGTCATCGGCAGCAATGCAATCCTCGGCAAGAACAAGGTTTACGCCCTTTGCCTTTGCCTGCTCCATAATGTTCAAAGCAAGGTCGAGCTTGTCGTCCTCAACGATAGAACGGCCAATCTCGCCACCCTGAGCCTTTGCAAAGGTATATGTCATACCACCGCAGAGGATGAGGTTGTCTACCTTATCCATCAAGTTCTCGATGATACCAATCTTTGTAGAAACCTTTGAACCACCCATAATAGCGGTGAAAGGACGCTTGATGTCCTTGAGGATGTTGTCAACAGCCTGAACCTCTTTCTCCATCAAGTAACCGAGCATCTTGTTGTCTGCATCAAAATAACCAGCAATAAGAGCTGTTGATGCGTGACGACGGTGTGCTGTTCCGAATGCGTCGTTGATATAGCAGTCTGCATAAGATGCGAGAGTCTTTGAGAACTCCTTCTGTGACTCCTTCATTGCTTTCTTTGCGTCGTTGTATGCTGGGTCCTCTTTATCGATACCAACAGGCTTGCCCTCCTCCTCGGGATAGAAACGGAGGTTCTCGAGCATCAAAACCTCGCCGGCCTTCAATGCTGCAGCAGCCTCGGCAGCCTTAGCACAATCGGGAGCGAACTGAACAGCAACACCCAATTTCTCTGAAACTGCGTCAACAATCTGGCTCAAAGAGTACTTTGCGTTAACCTTACCCTTTGGCTTGCCCATATGTGACATAATGATGAGAGCGCCACCGTCGGCAAGAACCTTCTTCAATGTGGGAAGAGCACCGCGGATACGAGTGTCGTCAGTGATTTTACCCTCCTCGTTCAAGGGAACGTTGAAATCAACACGTACGATTGCCTTTTTACCGGCAAACTTGAAATTGTCAATTGTCATAATTGAAATTTTATTGAGTTAATAATTAATAGTGTCTTTTTTCTGCAATATTGCAAAGATAATTGTTTTTTATATAAAAGAGGTAATAATTAAAGAAAAAGTTGTTTGAGCCTTTTCTTTTCCTCTTTTCTTTCATTTCTCGGCTTTTATATTCGTGGCGCAAACGTGCTTCAGTCCACAATTCTTGCAGTCAGGAGTGCGTGCCTTGCACACGTACCGGCCGTGCAGTATGAGCCAATGATGAGCCTTTGGAATAATATTCAACGGCAGATATTTCATTAGCTCTTTTTCAACGCTATAGGGGGTGGTGCAACGTTTGGGCACAAGCCCTATACGATGGCTCACACGAAAAACGTGAGTGTCGACGGCCATAGCACTCTTGTCCCACACGACGGAAAGTATAACATTGGCAGTCTTGCGTCCTACGCCGGGCAGGGTGGTAAGCTCTTCGAGAGTGTCGGGTACCTCGCCTTTAAAGTCGCTGCACAACTTTTGTGCCATTCCAACAAGATGTTTGGCTTTGTTGTTGGGATAAGAGACGCTTTTTATATAGTTGTAAATTTCGTCGGGGTGAGCCTCGGCCATCTCCCAAGCTGTTGGGTAACGTGCGATAAGGTCGGGGGTGACCATATTCACGCGTTTATCGGTGCATTGTGCCGAGAGGATGACGGCTACCAATAGGTCGAAGGGGGTGGAGTAGTCAAGCTCTGTCTCTGCTACAGGCATTGCGACCTCAAAATGTTCTATTACCTTATTATATAGTTCTTTTCTTTTCATTTTAAGCAATCAATCTTTGCGAAAATACTTTTTAATTGCTGTTTTTCAAAATTTAAAAAGTAAAAAATGCAGAAAGAGTGCTACGCGACGGTATTGCATATAATTAATTGAAGCGGCCTAACGGCCGCTTCAATTAATTGTTATACTATAAATTCCCTTATTTCGCAATTACCAAAGAGTGTAACGTCGCGGTGGGTGACTCCTTTTATCTCAGCCTCCATTATGCGGCAGAAAAATCCGTGGCTGAATGCAAGGATTTTCTTTCCGGGGTATTCGCGGCGCACCTTGTCGATGAATTTGTGAGCGCGCTCTTTCATTGATTCCTCGGTCTCCACCGTCTCGTTGTAGACTGCGCCTTTAATGGGCGTGCCGGCAAGGTTGCCAAGGTCGCGCTCGCGTAGCAGGGGCTCTTTTATAAAGGTGCACTCAATGCCTTCGAGCGCAATTTCGGCTGTGTCGAGACAGCGTTTGAGGTCGCTGCAAAGGACAACGTCAAATGTTAGCTCCGCAATGCGTGGACGCAACGTGAGCGCCTGCTCTTTGCCAAGCTCCGAGAGGTGTCCCGGTGTTTGTCCTTGGAACAATCCTTTGGAATTTTCTATTGTCTCGCCGTGGCGAGTCATATAAATGGTTGTTGCCATTGCGTGGGGTGTTAGTTGGCACTCTCGAAAAGTTTGAGGAAGCGCACGTCGTTCTCGCTGAACAAGCGAAGGTCTTTAACCTGATATTTGAGGTTTGTGATGCGCTCAATACCCATACCAAAAGCGTAGCCTGAGTAGACCTTGCTATCAATGCCGCAAAGTTCAAGCACGTTGGGGTCAACCATACCACAGCCTAAAATCTCGACCCAACCGGTGTTTTTGCAGAATGGGCAGCCTTTGCCACCGCAGATGTTGCAGCTTATATCCATCTCAGCGCTTGGCTCGGTGAATGGGAAATATGATGGGCGCAGACGTATCTTTGTATCCTTTCCAAACATCTCTTGTGCAAAGAGAAGGAGCACCTGCTTGAGGTCGGTGAATGATACGTTCTTGTCAATGTACAAGCCCTCTAGCTGGTGGAAGAAACAGTGTGCGCGGTAGCTGATTGCTTCGTTGCGGTAAACACGTCCCGGTGCAATGATGCGGATAGGTGGCTGGCTTGTCTCCATCACACGGCTCTGTACGCTACTGGTGTGTGTGCGTAGTATAATGTCGGGGTGTGCTTCGATAAAGAATGTGTCCTGCATATCACGTGCGGGGTGATCCTCGGCAAAGTTCATTGATGAGAATACGTGCCAGTCGTCCTCAATCTCAACACCGTTTGCAATAGAAAATCCCAAGCGTGCGAAAATGTCCACAATCTCGTTCTTTACAATAGACAATGGGTGGCGTGTGCCAAGGGTTGTGGGGTAGGCCGGACGTGTGAGGTCAATCTCGCATTGTGCCTCCTCTTTGTTCTCTATCTGTTCTTTTAGGGCATTGAAGTGGTCCTGTGCGGCGTTTTTGAGCTCGTTGATTTTCACACCAACCTCGCGTTTCTGCTCGGCAGGCACCTCGCGGAACTCGGCCATAAGACCATTGATTATGCCTTTCTTGCTCAAATATTTAAGGCGCAAAGCCTCCAACTCCTCGGCGTTGGTTGCTGTTGAACCTGCAATCTCTTGTAGCAAACCATTTATTTTTTCTATCATAATAGCGTCGTTTTTTTTAATAATGTGCAAAGTTAAATAAAAACGGCGTAAAAAACGAAATAAAAGAATAATAAGTTGCTCTAATTTATCTCCTGTGGTCTTTAATGTGGCTTTAACTAACTGCATAATTGTGGTTGTTGCTGTTTTTTCACAGTTGCACAATAAAATATTTAAAAATATTTTGACTTTGGATATTTTTTTTTCAATTTTGTACGGCTAGGCTAATATGGTTTTTTATATTGGCTGAATAAGCAAAAAGCATATTGTGTATGGAACAGGAATGTAAGAAAATAGATGAACAGGTTGATGAGTTGTTGGTGCGCCTTGCTCGCCGCTTCTCTGTCGAGGATATTAAACGCATTAGTGATGCCTATAATCTTGCACGCGAGGCTCACAAAGAGCAGCGTCGCAAGTCGGGCGAGCCATATATTATGCACCCCGTCGCGGTTGCAAAAATTGTAGCCGAAGAGTTGCGGTTGGGGGCTAACCCCATCATAGCGGCCTTCCTGCACGATGTGGTTGAGGATACTCCCTACACTGTTGAAGATATACGTGAGCGCTTTGGCGATGATGTAGCCTTTCTGGTGAACGTTGTTACAAAGAAGAAAAAGAAGAGTAATGTAAAATCATCGAGCCAGATAGATAATTACAAGCAGATGCTCGACTCTTTGCACTACGATATACGTGCTTTGCTCATCAAATTGTCCGACCGCTTGCACAATATGCGCACTCTCAGCAGTATGCGCCCCGATAAGCAGATGAAGATTGCCGGAGAGACCGATTATTTTTATGCACCGCTTGCGCATCGCCTTGGTCTTTACTACATCAAACGCGAGATGGAGAACCTGTCGTTCCGTTACCGCTGTCCGCGCGACTATGCTTATATTGAAGAGCAGTTGGCAAAAGACCAAAAAGAGCGCGAACCGGGGCTCAAAGCTTTTCTCTTTGAGATTGAACGTTTGCTCGAGAATAACGATATTCTTATGGCACGCACCGAGGTCTATTCGCGTGGCCCTTACAGCGCGTGGCGCAAAATGCACAGCACGGGCTGCGATTTTAAGCACGTCGAGGGTAAATACTATATTCGCATAATCTACCCGAACACACACGAATATTCCGAGAAGGATATGAGCCTCAAGATATACTCAATCCTTACCGACCGTTTCAAAGAAAAGCCGGGCAGTGTGGCAAATTATATCGATTCGCCAAAGGAGAACGGCTACCAAAGCTACCACGTGAAATTGTTGACTCCGCAAGGCACTTGGGAAGAGGTGCATATATCTTCGGAGAGAATGATACGTAAATCACAGTTCGGCTGTATTGCAGAGAGCACCGAGACAACCATCACCAACTGGCTCGAGAAATTTAAGCACGTTCTTCAGGAGATGGCTACCCGTGGTAAAGAGGTTGAATATATGGATGGTGTCACCTCGTCGTTCTATAATGATGATATTGTGGCCTATACTCCTGAGGGAAAGGGTGTCATCTTGCCAAAGGGCGCAACAGCACTTGATTTTGCATTTGAGATACATAGCGACCTTGGTCTGCACGCGCACTATGCCCGTGTCAATGGTCAGTTGTGCTCGGTAAAGACCGAGCTTGAACGTGGCGATGTGGTGCAGATTGGCTCAAACGAAAATGTTACGCCCAAGCGTGACTGGCTCGACTTTGTATCAACCTTCAAAGCAAAGTCTCATATAAACAATTTCCTGAACAAACAACGTAAATTGCAATATTGCCGTTGCGAGAGCTGCCGTCCGTTGCCGGGCGACGAGGTTATCGGCTTCAAGAACCCCGATGGTTCAATATCTATTCACCGACGCGATTGTAAGGTTGCAATACGCCTTGCCTCGCAGTATGGCGATGATATTGTCGCAGTGAACTTTGAAGAGGACCGCGAATTCCTTTATCCGGTGAAGATTGATATTATGGTGCTCGACCGCAATCACCTTCTTGCAGACTTAATCGACTGTATAACAAATAAACTACAACTCTCATTAACCCGCATCTCAACCGAAACGCACGATGCTATCGGCTATTGCTCAATGGAATTTCCGGTGCACTCATCGGCCGAGCTGCAAGAGGTGATAACAAGCATCTCTCGCATTGATGGTGTCGAGGAGGTTAAGCAGAGCGTAGAGATTAACTAACAAACGATAAAAGACAAAATGATGAAAAAAACTCTACTTTTTACTCTTTTCGCAGTAGCTTTGTCGTTCACAGCCTGCAACGAAGACAGTACACAATTTGTGAATCCCGAAATTTCGCAGACACCCGATTTTGAACTTTCACGTGCTACATTCCCCGAGGATGACGGTTCACCGGTGGTTCCCGGCAATACACTTCCCGAAAATGTAGCAAGATTATTGCAGAATGTCAATGCCGAAGAGGCAACCGACACACTTGGCCGTGCCAACATCACACCGGAGCAGTATGCCGAAATAAAGGCTTTTACCGATGAACTTGTAAAAGGTACAACTACACAGCACGAGGCTTTCCTGAAATGTTATGAATGGGTAAGCAAGAATGTGAAATATGAGTTGAGCAACAACGACCCTTATGCAGTTTTCATCAACCGTAAGGCTGTGTGTCAGGGCTATGCAAACCTCTTGTTCATTATGCTCCACAGTCAGGGAATACCGGCTTGTGTGGCGAACGGTTTCCACAGCACAATTGGCGGACATGCTTGGAACTATGCCTGCTGCGATGGTATGTGGTATGTTGCCGACCCCACAAATCCATGGGATGGCGGTCCTTGGGGGTATAAGACCTTGCAATATTCTCACCTTATTGTAATGTCGCTTGATATTGTGCTCTACAAGGAACAGGGTTGCTGGTTCGATTTCAACGGCGGAAACTTCAATATCTGTAGGGTGGTAGAAGGCAAGTCTTCGTTTACTGTTCCTTTCAGTGCTGCCGGCTATCAGGTTGCTTCGTTCAACCCTACAGTACCCCTTCCATCATCAATCAAGGAGGTGTATATTGGAAAGAACATAAAGTCACTTGGCGAGAGCCCCGTGGGTCTTTCAGTGAATGCTCCTAATTTGGAGTATGTAAACATTGACCCAGATAACGCGACTTTCGCAAGCTATATGGGTGTAGTTTACCGCAGAAATGGAAGCGATCTTGACCTGCTATATATCCCCGCTGCAATGAAATGCCTGGAGCTTATGCCAATGGAGACAATCTACAAGAATACCGTATATTTCCACGATGGTGTTGAGGTGCTCATTGTTGCTCCGGGAACAAAGAAAATTGAGAATTGGGGTATTGAACGCTGTCCTAACCTGAAGATTGCATACGTCCCCGAGGATGTTGAGATTGCAACGAATGCCTTTGCCGATGTTCACCCCGATTTCCAGATTATTCGTGGCGACTTTACAAACATCCCCGAGATTAGAGAATAAATTGAGTTGATACCATTATGAGACGAGTTCTTTTATTAGCGTGTACGCTATTGTCAATGTTGGCTTTTGTGGCTTGTAACTCAAATCCGGCCATTGCCGCAGCCGAGAAATTTTTGTCGAGCCCAACAGTGCTTAATTTGACAAAATTGGATAAGCTGGAGGGTTCTTTGACCGAAGAGGAGATTGCTGAGTATGAAGAGTGGTGCGAGGAGCACGAGAAAGAACTTGTTGAGGCTACTGCTAAAATAGTTTTAAAATAGTGACTATATAATAAAAATCAATGGACCGCAACAGCGGTCCATTGATTTTTTGTTTCTATCTGTTCCAAATTTCCCACGAGGCAAGAGCCTGAAGATACCACATCTCGTAGCCGCTTTTGGTGACAGCTCCCTGCGCTGCACCTTTTTGCAAAAAGAGAGTGTTCTCAGGGTTGTAGACAATGTCGTACAGCAGGTGCTTTTTGCTAATGAGCGAGTAGGGAATATCGGGGCATTGGTCGATGCCGTGTCCCACCATCCCCAGTGGAGTGCAGTTGACAATGATTGTGTGGCTTTGCATAATCTCGGGCGTTAAATCTTCGTATGCAATGGCTTTTTTGCTTGCCTTGCGCGACACTTGCAGTGTTTCAATGCCCAACTGCTCAAGCGCATATACAATGGCTTTCGAGGCACCACCGGTGCCAAGCACCAGAGCCTTTTTGTGGTGCTCGTCAAGCAATGGTTCGATGGAACGCGAAAAACCAATCACATCGCTGTTATACCCCCACAGTTGTGCCTTGCCTTGACTGTCGTGTGTCACCTTGACAACATTCACTGCGTTTATGGCTTTTGCCTCGTCACTTATCCCGGCAAGGTGTTGCATAACATTCAGTTTGTGGGGAATTGTGACGTTGAAGCCGCAAAGCTCGGGGTGTTGCTCGATGATTTCTGGCAGTTTGTCGGTGCTTTCAATCTCAAAAGGGATATATCGGGCATCAATGCCCTCGGCTTCAAACTTTTTATTGAAGAACGCCGGCGATGCCGACTGAGCAAGCGGGTAGCCGATTATTCCATATTTTTTCATTTTGTCGCGAGATAAAAAGTACATATTCCGCCGGTGAAACGGTGGAACTCAACTTTGCTGAACCCGGCTCTCTCTATTGCGCTCTTCAGCACCTCACCCTGTGGAAAGGCTGCGATGGAGTTCGGCAAATATTTATATGCTTTCTTGTCCTTTGAAAAAACTCTTCCCAAAAGCGGCATAATGTAGCGTGCGTATATTGGGAACAACTGTTTCATTGGAAATTTTACAGGCGTTGAGAGCTCTAGTATTGCCAGATGACCACCTTTGCGCAGCACTCGTTGCATCTCGCCAAGAGCTTTGTCTAGCTCTTGGAAATTTCTTATTCCAAACGAAGATGTAACAGCGTCAAAACTTTCATCGGGATAGGACATTGCGGTGCAGTCCTCTCTTTCGAAAATAATGTTTGTAATGCCGTGCTTGCGACACTTTTCGCGTGCCACTTGCATCATACCTTCAGAGATATCGCATCCTATTATGCTTTCGGGTTTTAGAATTTTGTTGATGAGCAGTGCAAGGTCGCCTGTTCCTGTGGCAATATCAAGCACTTTGCGTGGAGCAAAGGGCTTTAAAGACGATATGGCGCGTTTGCGCCATATCTTGTCTATATTCATTGATGCAATGTAGTTGAATTTGTCGTACTCGGGCGCAATGTTGTCGAACATCTCTTCAATCTGTTCGCTTTTCTCTCCCTCGTTGCGATAAGGCTTCAACTCTTCGTGCTTGTAACTCATTATTCTTATTGAATTATCCGAGATAGTTCTTTACATTCTCTTCAATGCGTGTGTGAATATCGTCGCACTCCTCTTTTACAAACTTCTCGCCGGTGATATTTTCGTAAAGTTCAATATAACGATTGCTGATGCTCTCTACAATCTCATCTGTCATCTCGGGTACCTGCTGTCCCTCTTTGCCTTGGAAGCCGTTGTCCATCAGCCATTCGCGTACAAACTCTTTTGAGAGCTGTTTCTGAGGCTCGCCCTTTTCAAATTTCTCCTCGTAACCCTCGGAGTAGAAGTAACGGCTGCTGTCAGGGGTGTGTATCTCGTCCATCAAATAGATTGTGCCGTTGTGTTTGCCGAACTCGTATTTTGTGTCAACGAGAATAAGTCCACGCTCTGCAGCAATCTCTGTACCGCGCTGGAAGAGGGCGAGTGTGTATTTCTCCAATAGTGCATACTCCTCGGGAGTAGCAAGGCCTTTTGCAAGAATTTCCTCTTTTGAAATATCGGCATCGTGCTCGCCTATCTCGGCTTTTGTTGTTGGAGTGATGATGGGTTGTGGGAACTTTTGGTTCTCTCTCATTCCCTCGGGGAGTTGTACGCCGCAAATCTCGCGCACACCGCTCTTGTAAGCACGCCAAGCAGAGCCACAGAGGTAGCCACGAACAATCATCTCAACGGGAAAACCCTCGCACATAACACCAACGGTAACCATAGGGTCGGGAGTGGCAAGCTTCCAGTTGGGAACAATGTCGGCTGTTGCATCAAGGAATTTTGCAGCAATTTGGTTCAGCATCTGTCCCTTGAAGGGGATTCCTTTGGGCAGTACAACGTCGAACGCCGAAATGCGGTCGGTCGCTACCATCACTAATTTGTCATCACCTACGGTGTACACGTCGCGTACTTTGCCGTGATAAACGTTTTTCTGATTTTCGAACTTGAATTCAGTGTTTGTTAATGCTTTTGCCATTGTATTTTTATTTTTAGGTTATTTTTTATTGCCAGTGCTTTTCTCGGAAGCTCTCTCTGCTGTTTGTTTTTCGTGTTTTTCATACGCCTCGACAATGCGTGTGACTAGTTTGTGGCGCACAATATCCTTTTTTGTGAGTGTTACAAAGCCAATGCCGGGCACGCCGTTCAACACTCTTTGAGCGTGCATCAATCCCGATGCGTTGCTTTGTGGAAGGTCAATCTGTGTGAGGTCGCCGGTGATAATCATTTTTGTGTTGTTACCCATTCGGGTGAGGAACATCTTTATCTGCTGTGGAGTGGTGTTCTGTGCCTCGTCGAGTATCACCACTGCATCGTTCAGTGTGCGGCCACGCATAAATGCCAGTGGTGCTATTTGTATCACGTTGTTATCCATATGCTCCTTTAGCTTTGCCAGCGGAATCATATCTTCGAGAGCATCGTAAAGTGGCTGAAGATAGGGGTCTATCTTGTCGCGCATATCACCGGGTAAAAATCCCAATTTCTCGCCGGCTTCAACGGCCGGGCGGCTTAGAATGATTTTTCTAATCTCGCGGTTTTTTAGAGCCTTGACGGCAAGCGCTATGGCTGTATAGGTTTTTCCCGTTCCGGCAGGGCCCACAGCAAATACCATATCATTCTTTTTGTACTCTTCGACAAGACGGCACTGATTTTCGGTGCGTGGATATATGGGGCGACCGTTGATGTTGTAGACAATGACATTGCTGTCGCTGCCTTTATCGCCTCGTTTGCCGTTCACTGCATCGATTATTGCCTCCTCGTTAAGGCTGTTGTATTTATTGCAATACTCTTTAAGCAGGTCTATCACTCTGCCAAAGCGTTCCAGTTCATCGTCGTCGCCCATAGCCTTGATGATATTGTCTCGTGCTACAATGCGGAGCTTGGGATGGAGCTTTTTCAGCATTTGCAGGTGTATGTTCCCTGCTCCGTAGAAACCTACGGGGTCGATACCTTCGAGTATGAAGTGGCGTTCTATCATTTATTTGCTCTCTGTCTGTTATTAAGGTGCGAAGATAGCTATTTATCTTTGCTTGACAAAATTTTATATATTCTTATCTCTTTTTGATTTCGGCTTCGAAGCGACGTGTCGCTTCGCCGATACTGCTGCAAGCGCAAGGACCTGTTATACAACCTCCGGGGCACGACATAACCTCGACTAATTTGCCGGGGCATTTACCCGTCTTGGCAAATCCTTTAAGCATTGCAATATTCTTTTTGTTAAGGTCGGCAATCACCACTCCCTCAAGATTTTCGTCGCCAAGGTGGTTCTTTACCGCATTAAACACGCCTGTGGTTTTTGCAAAATTGTGAGCATCGCGCGATGCTGTTTCGGTTGGGGTGTAGGGGATTGTGCTTTCGATATCAATGCCAAGGCCTTGTATCACAGCATCAAGCTCGCGGAATGTCCAAACAAAATCAACATTCTCATCAGTTGCACCTTCGGCTTTCTTTGAGGCGCAAGGAGCTATGAACACAGTCTTGCAATCGCCAAATTTCTCTTTTGTGTATAGTGCAGTGTAGTGCATTGGCGATCCGGTTGACGAAACATATTTTACAATCTCGGGTATATGCTTCTTGGCGAGGTTTACGTATGCGGGACAGCAACTTGTAGTCATAAAAGGCTGCCCCTCTTCAATTTTTTCTTTTAGCTCCTCGGCTTCGCGGCGAATAGTCTCTTGTGCACCGAATGCAACCTCTACAACGTCGTAAAAGCCTATTGCCTTGAGCGAGCCATAAACCTGTTCAATGGGCTTCCCGAATTGTGCCAACACCGATGGAGCAACCATTGCTATAATTTTTTTGCCGGCGCGCATCTCTTTGAGCACGTCAAAAACCTCGCATTTGTCAAAGATTGCTCCGAACGGACAGGCGTTAAGGCACTTGCCACAGTAGATACATTTTTCGGGGTCGATGTGCTCTACGCCATATTCATCCTTAGAGACTGCCTTTACAGGGCACGCCTCTTCGCAAGGAACGGGCATATATATGATAGCGTGATAGGGGCACACTTGATGGCATTTTCCACAGCTTATGCACTTGTCGTGGTCTATATGTGCTTTGCCTTCTTTGTCATAGACGATAGCATCTTTGGGGCAATTTGTGTAGCAGGGGCGCGCTACGCAACCACGGCACAAATTTGAAACCTCGTAATTCGTTTTTACACACGAAGAACAGGCTTCGTCCATCACGTGTAATATCTTTTTGCTGTTTTGAGGGCTTTTACACGTCAGCATTTGTCGGGCATAGCTGCTCAGTGGAGTCATTTCGTCAGTCTCATCCTGCATCGTGAACCCCATCATTGCCATTGTTTTATATTTTATAACGGCACGTTCCTTGTGTATACAGCAACGCCCTTTAGGCTTTTGGTTGCGTGGATACATTTCGTATGGCATACGGTCAATCTTTTGCAGAAGTTCGTTGTTCTTCCACATAGCCACAAGTTTAGATAAAAGACGATAGCGAATAAACATATTATGATAAGCAATAAGTGTTTTAAATTTTGCAGTAAAAATAGTTAAAAAACGGTTATTTCAACTATTTTTGCAATAATGTTTTTACAAAAATGAGAGAATACTGTTTTGATGATGTTCTTGCGCTGCTTGTCTCGCCAGAGAAGGTGCCGGCCGAGGCGTGGCGATATTTACTCACTGCGCTCGATGATGGTGAGAAAAATCGTTTGTCAATGCTTGCTCGCAATGTCGCACAGGAACATTTTGGGAGTGGAGTGTATGTGCGCGCTCTCATAGAGATAAGCTCTCATTGTCGAAACAATTGCTACTATTGCGGCTTGCGTTGCGGCAACAGGCTGGCGCAGCGCTATAGGCTGAACAAAGAGCAGATATTGGACTGTTGCCACAAGGCTGCAAAGCTTGGGTTCAACACTTTTGTGCTACAGGGCGGCGAGGACCCGCAAATGAGCGATGAGTGGCTTGCTGACGTTGTATCTGCAATCAAGGCCGAGTATCCCGATAAGGCAATCTCTTTGTCCGTTGGGGAACGCACAACTGCCGGGTATGCCCTTTTGCGTAAAGCCGGTGCCGAACGTTATCTCCTGCGCCACGAGACAGCCGATAGTCAGCATTATGCTCAACTGCATCCATCGACTATGAATTTTGAAAATCGCCAACGCTGTCTCTACGACCTTAAAAAACTTGGTTATCAAGTGGGCAGTGGAATGATGGTGGGTTCGCCCGGGCAAACAGTGGAACATCTTGTGAAGGATTTAATTTTGCTCGATGAGTTGCAACCGCAGATGATAGGGGTGGGGCCTTTTATTCCAGCAGAGGGAACACCTTTTGCCGGTGAACCTTGCGGCTGTGTGGACGAAACGTTGTTGCTTATATCACTTTTGCGATTGCGCTTTCCTCAAGCACTGATTCCGGCAACAACGGCCGTGGCAACCCTTTGCAGCACCGGTACTCAGCGCGCAGTGCTTGCCGGTGCAAATGTAGTTATGCCGAATATAACTCCATTAGAGGTGCGCGCGAGATATTCGATTTACAACAACAAAAAGAACAGTGGCAGTGAGTCGGCCGAGCAGCTTGCGCTACTTGAAAATGTATTGCAGAGCATTGGTTATCATATAGACTACTCCCGAGGAGATTGCAAAAACTCCTTGAATGGTGTATTGGCAGGGAATAATTACAGACATTGAATACTATGTATAATCCAAAATCGACAATAGCAACAGAATTTATAAGCGACAGCGAGATACGCTCTACACTTGATTATGCCCGCGAGAATAGCGATAATATTCCCCTTGTTGAGAGTATCTTAAATAAAGCCACGCAATACAAGGGGCTCACTCATCGCGAGGCGGCTTTGTTGCTCGAGTGCGATAACCCCCAAATTCAGCAACGTATCTTTGAACTTGCCAATGGGATAAAACATCGTTTCTATGGCAACCGCATAGTGATGTTTGCGCCGCTCTATCTGTCGAACTATTGTGTCAACGGCTGTGTCTATTGCCCCTATCACGCAAAGAATAAAAACATACGCCGTAAGAAACTTACACAAGACGAAATTCGTGCCGAGGTGATTGCATTGCAGGATATGGGGCACAAACGCCTTGCTCTTGAAGCCGGAGAACATCCGCTGCATAACCCTATTGAGTATATTCTCGAGAGTATAAAAACCATTTACGGCATAAAACACAAAAACGGAGCAATACGCCGTGTGAATGTAAATATTGCGGCTACAACCGTGGAGAACTATCGTCGTTTGCGTGATGCCGGCATTGGTACATATATTCTGTTTCAAGAGACATACAACAAGGAAAATTATGAGGCATTGCACCCCACGGGCCCCAAAAAGGATTATGCTTGGCACACCGAGGCTATGGACAGGGCAATGCAGGGTGGTATAGACGATGTTGGCATTGGCGTGCTCTTTGGGCTCGAGACCTATCGCTACGACTTTGTCGGGCTGCTTATGCACGCCGAGCATCTTGAGGCAGTCTATGGCGTTGGGCCACACACTATCAGTGTGCCACGTCTTTGCAAGGCCGATGATGTTGATACCTCCGATTTTGAGAATGCTGTCCCCGATGATATTTTCTATAAAATTGTAGCTATAACACGCATTGCCGTTCCCTATACAGGAATGATAATATCCACTCGCGAGAGTGTCAAGAGCCGCGAGCGCTTGCTCGAGCTTGGTGTGTCGCAAATAAGCGGTGGTTCACGCACCAGCGTTGGAGGGTACGTTGCCGAGGAGGCTCCCGATGAAAATTCCGCACAATTTGACATTGCCGACCATCGCTCGCTTGACGAGGTGGTTGAATGGTTGCTCAATCTTAATCATATTCCCAGCTTTTGCACCGCCTGCTACCGCGAAGGCCGCACCGGCGACCGCTTTATGACCCTGTTGAAAAATGGTCAGATATCTAATTGTTGCTTACCTAATGCCTTGATAACGTTAAAGGAGTATCTGAAAGATTATGCCTCTCCTGCAACGCGCGCCAAAGGTGAGGCAATGATTAAGCGTTTGCTTGTTGATATTCCTAACCCTCGAGCCCGAGCAAAAGCGAGCGAGTTTCTTGACAGGATTGATGCCGGAGAGAGGGATTTCAGGTTTTAAAAAATATTTTGTGATTTAAACTATTTACAAAAGCATTATTCCAATTTAAAGAATATGACCACAATTGCTCGTTCTAACCGTTATCATATAGCCATTTTTGGCAGGCGAAACGCCGGTAAGTCATCGTTGGTGAATAGTATTGCGGGGCAGTGTGTTTCTATTGTATCGGATATTCCCGGGACAACCACCGATACTGTGTGGAAAAATATTGAGCTTCCGGGAATTGGTGCAGCCGTAATTGCCGACACTGCGGGCTTTGACGATGGGGGAGAGCTCGGCTCGATGCGTGTAGCTGCGGCACGTAAAGTGCTTGCACAGGTTGATGCCGCTATTCTTTTGCTCGATTCGGTTACCAATGAAGCTTCTCTTGAAAAAGAGTGGTGTGCCGAGATTGAAAGATTGCAACTACCGCTTTTTCTCGTTGCCGGAAAGTGCGATAATGAGGGCGCGGCAGAGCGTGTAGCTCAGTGGCAAAAGGAATTTGGCAGCGAGGTAATACCATTCTCTGCTGTTACCGGTGAGGGACGTGAGGTCTTGCTTGAGCGTATCGCTCGGCAGTGCAAACAAGATGAGACTCTTGACGATATAACCCATTCTTTAGTAACCCCCGGCGACGTTGTGGTGCTGGTTATGCCACAAGATGCCTCGGCTCCCAAAGGGCGTCTCATTCAGCCACAGGTGCAGACGCTGCGCAATCTGCTCGACAAACATTGTATCCCCCTTTGTTGTGCCCCCGAGGAGTTGCCCCGTCTGTTGCAGTCGCTTGTTGCTCCGCCTCAGTTAATTATAACCGATTCTCAGCTGTTTCCAATGGTTGAAAAACTTACTCCTCCCGGTGTGAAATTAACCTCTTTTTCTGTTCTTATGGCACGCCACAAAGGAGATATTGATGCTTTTTGTGATGGAGCAAAAGTGTTGCTCTCATTGCCCTCAACTGCACGTGTCTTGATTGCCGAGGCGTGTAGCCACATTCCGCAGAACGAAGATATTGGGCGTGTGAAGCTGCCGCGTCTGTTGCGTAGTAAACTGGGCGATGGTGTGCAGATTGATATTGTATCGGGGAATGATTTTCCTGCGGAGCTTGCCGGTTATGATATTGTGATACATTGTGGAGCGTGTATGTTCAATCGTCGCACTGTTCTTTCGCGTGTGCGACAGGCAAAGGCTCAGGGTGTTCCAATAACAAATTATGGTGTCGCTATTGCAGCGCTCACAGGAATTATGGATAAAATAGTATTTTAAATTATAAGAGCTAGATAATACTAAAAAAATGATAGCACGATAAGTAAAATACACCCCAAAGTTTGGACAAAAACTTTGGGGTGTATTTTATGCGCAAGAGGCAGTCTTGCTCTTTAAATTTCCGATAAATTATAACAATTTCTTTACTAATCCAAACATCTTGTAAGGCATATAACGGAAGGGTAAGTCGAGCCACGTGGGTGTTGTTACCACTGAACGTTTGTGTGAGAATGCGTCGAAGCTGAGCTTTCCGTGATAGTGTCCCATACCGGAATTTCCCACTCCACCAAATGGAATATTCTCATTGGCAATGTGCATAATAGTGTCGTTGATACACGAACCACCGGCCGACGTGGTGCGTATAACCTCTTTGCCGGAATTTGTATTCCCAAAGTAGTAGAGCGCAAGTGGCTTTTCTCTGTCTTTTATAAATGTTATCGCCTCCTCGAGCTCATCGAATGGCATCATTGGCAGCACTGGACCAAAAATCTCCTCTTGCATCACCGGAGCGGTAGGCTTTACATCAGCAAGCAGGGTGGGTTCAATGTAGCGCTCGGCGGCGTTAACTGTTCCGCCATAGACAATGCGTCCATCCTTTAAATAGCCTGCAACGCGCTCAAAAGCCTTGTCATTTACAAGGCGCACAAAGTGGTGGCTGGCTCTTGTATCCTTGCCGTGCAAGCGCTCAATAGCTTTGCCAAACTCTTGGATAAACTCCTCTCGACGGCTGTTGTGAATGAGCAGATAATCGGGGGCAATGCAGGTTTGTCCGGCATTGAGTGTCTTTCCCCACGCTATGCGACGTGCCGCAATCTTAATATCGGCATTTTCATCTACAATGCAGGGGCTCTTGCCGCCAAGCTCAAGCACCACCGGAGTGAGGTTCTTTGCTGCGGCTGCCATAACTTTTTTGCCAAGAGCAGGGCTGCCAGTGAAGAAAATAATATCGAAACGCTCATCGAGCAGCGCAGTGTTCACCTCGCGGTTGCCTTGCACCACGGCAACGTATCTCTTCTCAAAAGTCTCGGTAATCATCTCTTCAATTATACGCGACACGTTGGGAACGTATGGCGATGGTTTAAGAATTGCTGTGCATCCTGCTGATATTGCTCCAACCAATGGGTTAAGTAATAGCTGAACAGGGTAGTTCCACGGCGAGATGATGAGTGCTGCGCCCAAAGGCTCGCTAATAATATGGCTGCGCGAAGGCATCATCTTCAGTGGTGTGCCGACGCAACGGCTACGCATCCAACTGCGCAAGTGTTTTTTGTGGTTCTTCACCTCGCCGGCGACAATGCTCAGCTCGGTGAGAATAGCCTCCTCTGTCGATTTGTGAAGGTCGTTCCACAAGGCCTCACAAAGTGGCTTTTCCCACTTTTTTAGTGCTGCCTGCAACTTTTTTAGTTGCTCTTTTCTGAACTTGTAGTCCAATGTGACATTTGTTGCAAAATATTCGCGTTGTGCTGCAACAATATCTTTAATATCGTTTATAGGTGTGTTTGTAATACTCATATTTTATCTCTTTTGACGACCGGTAAAGTGGTCCATTGCGTGAAAAATACCAACAATCTCTCCAAAGATATAATCAAAAATTGAGGTTGGCAACAGTGCCTGACAGAAACGGATAAAATGGTAGCCAAAAGGTATGCCTTTGAAATTCTTGTTGCGCTCAATGGCATTCATAATCTTGCGAGATGTGGGCTCCGGCTTCAAAATAGGGAAGATGCGTGATTTTACACCGTCGAACATTCCTGTGTTGATGAAATAAGGGGCAATGGTTGTGAAACGTACTTTGCTTTTCATCTGCTTTAGCTCAATGCGAACGCTGTCGCTCCAACCGATGACAGCCCATTTGCTTGCGGCATATACCGACATTCGTGGGTTGGATATCATACCGGCTGCCGATGCTATATTACAAATGTGGCCGTGGTTACGCTCGAGCATCTTGGGAAGGAACTGCTGTGCAATTATCATTGGTGCAGTTGCATTGATGTTCATTGTGCGTTCAATATCGCGTATTGTCTGCTTGTCAAATGTTTCGTTGTTGGCTACAATGCCGGCACAGTTGATGAGAATATCTACACTGCCACACTCCTTCTCGGTCAGCGCAGCAATCTCTTTTACCTGCTCGCTGTTCGACACGTCAATTTTGTAGCCTTTTACTGTTCCTAAGTTTTTATACTCCTCGATGGTGCTTTCAATGCTTGCCTCGTTGATGTCCCAAATGATTAGGCTCTTTGCGCCCCTTTCCAATGCAATGCGTCCCATAATGCGGCCAATGCCTGATGCACCGCCTGTTATGAGCACATTATTACCTTTAATTTTGGTCATAATTGTATGTTTTTTGTGTAAAAAATACCTTTTAGTTCTTTTTGGTGCGCAAAATTAGTATAAAATGTACAAAAATATTGTCCTTTTTCTGCACAAAATATGCCTTTTTGTGCAAATTTTGTTAAATAAATCTGCTGTAGAAATGTTTTTACTAGATACTGGTGTTTTTTTGCGGTATCTATTGGCGGGTTGAAGCAGTGGTTTTATTTTATTGTTTTATATGGCAGCCCATCGATGCGTTCAATGGGGTATTGCCCCTCGAGCAGGCCGCTTATTACTGTGTCGCGTGAGCCGGCTGTTTGAAACGGATAGAGCTCAAAGAGTGGCATCACCGATGCAAAGTGCTCCATAATCTCCGATTGTATACTCTCGTAGTCTATCCACTCTGTTGTTGTGGTGAAGCAGTAGAATTGTATCGGCAACCCTGTTTCGTTGGGCTCTAGTGTTCTCACCATTATAATCATATCTTTTCGTATGAGTGGGTGGCGGCGCAGATATTTCTCGGCGTATGCGCGGAAAAGTCCTGCGTTGGTGTCTATCGTGCCGTTTGTTAGTCCATCGGGGTTTGCGGTGTTGGCAATGTTGCCGTTTGCAACTTGTTCGGCCTTGCGTGTTATGTATGTGGCAAGCTCACTGTCGAGTTTTTTTACGCGGCGCAACATCGTTTCGCTGCAAGGGCGTATGTTGTCGAGCTTTATTGTGTATCCGCGTGCTATGCGCCTGCCACCGCTTTCACTCATTCCTCGCCAGTTGATAAATGTTCCGTTGATGAGTGTGTAGGGCGGTATTGTAGCTATTGTATTATCCCAATTGCGCACCTTTACTATGGTTAGTGAAATATCGTACACATTGCCGTTGATGCTTGTACCGGGTATTTCTATCCAGTCGCCCAGCCTCACCATATCATTTTCCAGTAGCAGAAAGCCACCCACAAACCCCATAATACTGTCTTTGGCAATGAGCATAAGCACGGCAGCAAAAGCTCCCAAGCCACCAATGAGGTAGAGTGGCGATTTATTGGTGAGAATGGATATTATAATGATGACAGAAACAAGAATTACAATAATCTTGCCCACCTGTATGAACCCCTTTACCGGCCTGTCGTGGAATTTGCTGTTGTTGAATACCGAGTCGCCCAGTGCGCTAAGCACCGCAATTATTGCCATCACTATTGCAATGATGTAATATATTGATACTGCAAGCTCGGCATAATGTGCTACAATGCTGTTGGCCGATGTCGTTATTGGCAGCAGAGTATTTATAGTGATGGGGATAACAATGTGAGTAACCGTTCGCATCCTTTTGCCTTTGAGCATCTGCGTTAGAAAATTGTAATGCTTGCGCTTTACTATGCGCCTAATGACAAAGAGCGAGATGCGGTAGGTAATCTCCATTGTCGCGATGGCTATTACAATGACTATTGCAGAAATTATGAGCGTATCATATCTTTTTATTGCATCCTCGGATAGCCCTAAATGTGTTAATAGCACTCTTACCTTATCATATATATAGTTTGTAACATTTGTCTGCATCTGTTTTTTTTATCTCTATAACAAAAAACTCTCCGCTTTGCTGTTGCTAATGGTATGTTTTTTGTAAAAAACAGCAGTATATTTACTCTCTTGTGAAAAATATTGAAACAAACTACGCATTTCTCGTTTCTTTCTTACTATATTCGCAACCATATAAAACAAAAAGAGTATGCCAAAGATTGGAATGACATTTACAAGCGAGGCGGTTGTCTCATCGTCGAACACAGCAGTATCATTAGGGTCGGGCGACCTGCCGGTTTTTGCTACCCCTGCAATGGTAGCGCTGATGGAAAATGCCGCAATGAATGTTGTTGCTCCGGCGTTGCCACAAGGCACCACAACCGTTGGCGCCGAAATAAACACAACACACATTAAGCCGTCGGCTGTTGGAGCAAGAGTGCTGGCAACGGCAACACTCACTGCGGTCGAGGGGCGCAAGCTTACATTTGCTGTTGAAGCTGTTGATGAGGGTGGCGTGATAGGAAAAGGAACGCACGTTCGCTTCATTGTGGACAAAGAGCGTTTTATGGCAAAGCTGGGTTAGTCAAGGGTTATAAAAGAGGTAAAACAAACAAAAATAAAATAGTATGAAAAAAATCTTTATCTGTTTAGCACTATTAATCTCGTTTTTTATGGTGTCGTGCCAAACTCCTGCCGAGGAATCAATAAACGAGTTGGAGATGATTGTTGAAATGGTGGAGGCCGATTGCGAATATTATACTCTTGAGGACTACGAAATGTTGGCCGAGGAACTGGAAGAGTTTAAAGTTAATTATGCCGACGTGGAATACACTCCGGAGCAACAGCAACGCTTGGAGGAACTGAACGTAAAGCTGGCATCTATTATTTCGGAGAATATGAAAGGGAAAATGAATAATGCCGTAGAGGATTTTATAGGCGGTTTTATGAACGTTGCCAATTTCTTGAATCTTTTCTAGAATTATCGTATAAAGATTGGGCTTTTTTGCAAAAAAGTCGGGTGGCTGAATATAGTTACTCGGCTTTTTGCATTTTTTAACACTTTTGGCAAAACTTTTGCGTCAATAAAAATGTTTACATTATGCAACTCACCGAAAAAAGTTGTTCTGGATATGTGAATACCTAGCAGCAACTGGTTTATACAATGCTTTATTATACAACGGTGATAGTTGCATAGTAGTTTTGTCGTGTTTTATTTTGTGTTTGTGTTTAGGTTGCCCTCTGATGTGAATCACGGGGCAACCGCTTTTTTTTGTATAAAATTATAGCCTGTAACACCAATGAAAAACAAAAAACAGGGCTCTTCGCACTGAAGAATCCTGTTTTTTATGAGGGTAACCGGCTTTGGCTGTTTTAATCTATTCTTTTGCTCCAGCAGAACATTTCCGGGAAGAGCGCTTTTATCTTTTCAATATCCTGTTCTTCCTTAAAAATTCCAAAGAACGAAGAGCCGCTACCCGACATTGATGCATATTCGGCACCTAGAGAGTATAAATCCTCTTTCACCTTTTCCATTGCAGGATACTTGGCAAAGATACTCTTTTCAAAATCGTTTTTCATAGCATCTTTCCACTGATTGATGGGGCGCTTGGCAATCTCGGTCAAGGGCTCTAGTGGCTTTTGCGGTGTTACAAGCGCGTATGCATCTTTTGTTGAGATGTGAACGTCGGGTTTAACAAGCACAAGGTAGTGTCCGCTGATGCTGCAGGGAGTTGGTGAGAGCTTGTCACCAATGCCTGTTGCGTATGCGGGGGTGTTGTCGATGAAGAATGCACAATCGGCACCGATGCGCGAGGCGTAACCGCGCAACTGCTCGGCTGTGAGCCCGAGCTTGGCAATGTTGTTGAGCATTTTAAGTGCAAAGGCTGCATCAGAACTTCCTCCGCCCAAGCCTGCACCGGTGGGAATATGCTTGTAGAGGGATATTTCAACCTTTGGCAGCTTATGGTCGGCCGCGAGTGCCTTGTAGGCTTTGATAACAAGATTATCGTCGTCGTTTCCTTCAAAAACAGCATTGTGCATTGTGAAGGTATATTCGGGTGCGTTGGGTGCGGTAACCGGTGTAATCTCAAGAATGTCGCAGAGTGGAATAGGGTAGAACACCGTTTCAAGGTTGTGGTAACCATCGGGGCGCTTCTCTACAATGTCGAGCCCGAGATTTATCTTTGCATTTGGGAATGTAATCATCGTATTTTATGTTTTTTACTTCTCAAAGGTAATGCTTTTTTTCTGTATCGTTGATAACTTGCACTGTTTTGTTAATAAAGCTCTTTCAGTTTCTTGCTTTATTTATGCAGTTGTGTGTATCTTCGCAGCCGGAATAAAGAAACATCTTCTGAATATTATGGAAGGAACAAACACAACAAAGAGAAAAACGACTCGCCGTGCAGCTGCCGATGCTACACCAAAATTGAGTGATTATGGACACGTTCAGCCACAGGCTCTCGAGTTCGAGGAGGCTGTGCTGGGTGCGCTGATGATTGACAGCGATGCTATTGGTCGCTTGGGCGGAGTGTTGAAGCCCGAGTCGTTCTATGATAAACGCAACCAATTGCTTTTTGAGGCGATACAGCAGATGGACCTCAACGACCGTCCCGTAGACATTCTCACCGTTACAGAGTTTTTGCGCAGCAAGGGAACGCTCGACGAGGTTGGTGGCCCTGTGTATGTGGCGCAACTGACAAGCAAGGTCGTTTCGTCGGTGAATATTGAGTATCACGCAAATATTATTGCGCAAAAGAAACTCGCCCGCGACCTCATACGCTTTACAAGCAAAACTCAAGTGCAGGCTTTTGACGAGACGCAGGATATTGAGGAGCTGATGCAACAGGCCGAGTCGGAGCTTTTTGAAATCTCCGGCAATAATATGAAGAAGGATTACACACAGATTAATCCCGTTATTAAACAGGCCTACGATCAAATTATCACAGCCTCAAAGAATACCAGCGGTATTAGCGGATTAAGCACAGGCTATCATCGCTTGGATAAGGTGCTCTCGGGCTGGCAGCCAACCGACCTTATTATCCTTGCAGCCCGTCCTGCGATGGGAAAGACCGCATTTGCCCTTTCTCTTGTGCGTAATATGGCTATTGACCAAGGTATCCCCTGTGGTATGTTCTCGCTTGAGATGGGTAACGTGCAGCTGGTGCAGCGTCTGATTTGTAATGTGTGCCAAATTCCGGGTGATAAAATACGTAGCGGACAGCTCGAACGTTATGAGTGGGGACAGCTCGATAATAAGATTGTGGCGCTTGAAAATGCACCTCTTTATATTGACGACACTCCTCAGCTATCGGTGTTTGAGCTGCGTTCAAAGGCTCGCCGAATGGTGCGTGAGCACGGTGTGAAGATGATTTTTATCGACTATCTTCAGTTGATGACAGCAAATACCGGAAAGGGTAGCCGCCAAGAGGAGATTAGTACAATTTCGCGTGCTCTCAAAGGCTTGGCAAAGGAGTTGAATATTCCTATTATGGCGCTCAGTCAGTTGAACCGTAACGTCGAGGGACGTGAAGGTCTTGAAGGTAAGCGCCCGCAGTTGAGCGACCTTCGTGAGTCGGGTGCCATTGAGCAGGATGCCGATATTGTAATGTTCGTCAATCGTCCCGAGTATTTTCATATTTATAAGGATGGTGATTTTGATTGGCGTGGAAAGGCTGAGATTATTATTGCAAAGCATCGTAACGGTGGCTTGGACAATGTGCCTTTGCTCTTCCGCAAGGAGTATGCGCGCTTTATGAACCTCGATGATGAGAGCCTTGCGCCACCTCCGGGTGATATGCCTGTTATGCGTGGCTCAAAGATGAATGTTGCTGTTCCGTCCGAGCCTGAATATATACCGGATATTCCCGATTATCTGCAAAATCAGGGGGCGCAGATGATGCCTCCGGGATTGCAGGGCGGCAACGATATTGTTCCGTTCTAACAACAGAAAAAAAATGCTGTGAGCGCGCTCACAGCATTTTTTTTTCTGTTATAGTGGTGAAGATTACTTGTTCTCGGCGAATTTCTTTGCCTGCTCTTCAATAAGTTCTTTATCCTCGAAATAGTTGATTTTCATTGCACGACGAACATCGTTGAGGGTGTCGGACGCTACGGCGCGTGCATCCTCGCAGCCCTTTTGCAATAGTGCATAGACCTCGGGGATTTTCTGCTCCCACTCTTTGCGACGTGCACGGATGGGTGCAAGCTCCTCCTCAAGAATTGCAATTAGGAAACGCTTCACTTTTACGTCGCCCAAGCCACCGCGCATATAGTGCGCCTTAAGCTCGTCGAGGTTGGGGTATTCGGGCAGATATTTTTCAAAGTGCTCGGGGCGGCAGAAAGCATCAAGATATGTGAACACGGTGTTACCCTCGACCTTGCCCGGGTCTTGCACACGAAGGTGGTCGGGGTCGGTGTACATTGACATAACGTGCTGCTTAAGCTCCTCGGCTGTGTCCGATAGGTAGATGCAGTTGCCAAGAGACTTGCTCATCTTTGCCTTTCCGTCGGTTCCCGGCAAGCGTAAGCAAGCCGCGTTTGATGGCAACAAAATCTCGGGCTCAACAAGTGTCTCGCCATAGATGCCATTAAAGCGGCGCGCAATCTCACGAGCCTGTTCAATCATTGGCTGTTGGTCCTCGCCGGCAGGAACGGTTGTTGCGCGGAAGGCTGTAATATCCGATGCTTGACTGATGGGGTAGGTGAAGAAACCTACGGGTATGCTTGTCTCGAAATTGCGCATCTGAATCTCGGTCTTGACCGTTGGGTTACGCTGCAAACGCGATACTGTGACAAGGTTCATATAGTAGAACGCAAGCACGCAAAGCTCGGGTACCTGTGACTGGATGAAGATGGTGCACTGCGACGGGTCAATGCCAACCGACAGATAATCGAGTGCAACCTCAATGATATTTTGGCGCACCTTCTCGGGGTTGTCGGCGTTGTCGGTGAGTGCTTGTGCGTCGGCAATCATAATGAAAATTTTGTCATATATGCCCGAGTTCTGTAGCTCTACGCGACGGCGCAGTGAGCCAACGTAGTGTCCCAAATGCAGGCGGCCTGTAGGGCGGTCGCCGGTAAGTATTATCTTGCTCATAATCTACGTGTTTTTTTAATTTGACTGCGAAGATAACGATAAAATGCCAAAAAAACTCTTCCCGGACGAGTTTTATTTTTCTTTGATGCCAAAGTTGGCGCTTTTTTGCTGTTTTGACATTTTATTGCTGTTTAAATGTATATAATATTTTTCGCACCTTTTCCTTATTTAAGAAAAAAAGTGTATTTTTGCAACTTGGTTGCGAAGATAGGCTGCGGTGTTTTGCGAACCGCTTGTCATACTGAGCAAAGCGAAGTATCTAATATGTCTTTTGATGAGATTTTTCATCTCGTTCAAAAAGGCATTGCACTGAATTGAAAATAAAATAAAAAACACAAATATGAATATTTCTTACAATTGGCTTAAAGAATATGTCGATTTTGATATGACACCCGAGGAGGTGTCGGCAGCGCTCACATCAATGGGTCTTGAGACCGATGGCGTTGAAGAGGTGCAGACAATTAAGGGCGGTCTCGAGGGCTTGGTGATTGGCGAGGTTCTTACCTGCGTCGACCACCCCGATAGCGACCACCTGCATATTACAACAGTTAATCTCGGCGATGGTAACCCCGTGCAGATTGTGTGTGGTGCTCCCAATGTTGCAGCCGGACAAAAAGTTGTTGTGGCAACAATCGGTACAAAATTGTACAGTGGCGATGAGTGCTTTACAATCAAAAAAGGCAAGATACGTGGCGCAGAGTCTTTTGGTATGATTTGTGCCGAGGATGAGATTGGCATTGGTAACAGCCACGATGGTATCATTGTTCTTCCTGCCGATGCTGTTCCCGGTACTCTCGCAAAGGATTATTACAATATAAAGAGCGACTATCTTATTGGCGTAGATATTACCCCTAACCGTGCCGATGCTTGCTCACACTACGGCGTTGCACGCGACCTCTACGCTTATACAATGCAGAACAAGGGCGCGAGCGCATTGCGTCGTCCATCGTGCGATGATTTCAAAGTCGATGATAATTCGCTTGAAATTGATATTGAGGTGCAGAATAGCGAGGCTTGTATGCGTTACGCTGGTGTTACCGTTAAGGGTGTTACCGTTAAGGAGAGCCCCGATTGGTTGAAGGAAAAGTTGCAGATTATAGGCCTTCGCCCAATCAACAACATTGTCGATATTACAAACTACATATTGCACGCATACGGCCAACCAATGCACTGCTTTGATGCCGACAAGATAAAAGGTGGTAAAGTGGTGGTGCGCACATTCCCCGAGGGTACGCCTTTTGTGACTCTCGACGGCGTTGAGCGCAAACTCTCGGAGCGCGACCTTATGATTTGCAATGCCGAGGAGCCAATGTGTATTGCCGGTGTCTTTGGTGGTCTTGAGTCGGGTACAACCGAGGAGACAAAAAACGTGTTCCTCGAGAGCGCCTACTTCCACCCAACTTGGGTGCGCAAGACCTCGCGTCGTCACGCATTGCAAACCGACTCTTCTTTCCGCTTCGAGCGTGGCACCGACCCAAATAATGTTATCTACGCTTTGAAACAGGCTGCAATGCTCATTAAAGAACTTGCCGGCGGAACAATCTCAATGGAGATTAAGGATATTTATCCTGCTCCTGTTGAGGATTTTAAGGTGGAACTGGAATATGAGTATGTAAACAACCTTATTGGCGTAGAACTTACTCCCGATACAATAAAGAGCATCGTTGCATCGCTCGAAATGAAGATTGCGTCAGAGAGCGATAAGGGCTTGTCTTTGCTTGTTCCTCCTTATCGCGTCGACGTACAGCGTCCTTGCGACGTTGTCGAGGATATTCTTCGCATATACGGCTACAACAATATCAATTTTGACACCACTTTACACTCGTCAATCATTACAAAGGGTGCCGAGGATAAATCTCACAAATTGCAAAATCTTATCTCGGAGCAGTTGGTTGGCTGTGGCTTCAACGAAATTCTTAATAACTCGCTCACTGCGGCGGCTTATTACGATGAACTCGAGAGCTACAAGAGCGAGAATCTTGTGCGCTTGATGAATCCTTTGAGCAACGACCTGAATGTGATGCGTCAGACAATGCTTTTTGGTGGTCTTGAGAGTATGCAGCGCAATATCAGTCGCAAGATTACCGACCTGAGCTTCTTTGAGTTTGGCAACTGCTACCGCTTTGATGCCGACAAACGCGTTGAGGATAAAATTCTTAGCCCTTACAGCGAGAGCTATCATTTGGCGCTTTGGATGACAGGAAACAATATCTCTTCTTCTTGGATTGAGGCTGGCCGTCCACTCTCTGTGTATGACCTAAAAGCTGTTGTTGAGCACATTTTTGACCGATTGGGCTTCAAGCCATCTATGCGCCTTGTCTCTACATTTGACAATGATATTTTTACTGCTGCCATTGAGTTTAAGGCGCAGAGCAACAAAAAGACTGTTGCACAGCTTGGTATCTTGCGCAAAAAGGTTGCAAAGCGTTTCGATATTGATAGCGAGGTTTATTATGCCGATATTAACTGGAGCGAGCTGATGAAGGCTGTGAAGAGTGCTAAGATTGGTTATGCCGAGATTAGCAAGTATCCTGCCGTGAAGCGCGACCTCGCCTTGCTCATTGATAAAAATGTTACATTTGCGCAGATTGAGCAGGTGGCACGCGAGACAGAGAAAAAATTGCTGAAGGCTGTTACTTTGTTCGACGTATACGAGGGAAAGAACCTCGAGGAGGGCAAGAAGAGCTACGCTGTGAGCTTTGTTCTTCAGGACGATAATCAGACTCTTAACGACAAGGTTATCGACAAGACTATGGCTCGTTTGATGGAGAACTTTGAGAAGCGCCTCGGTGCAGTACAGCGATAAAAGTGATAAAACAATAACAAATTAAATAAATTACTATGGGTAGAGCATTTGAATACCGTAAAGCAGCGAAATTAAAAAGATGGGGTAATATGGCACGCGTATTTACCCGTGTAGGAAAACAGATTGCCATTGCCGTTAAGGCTGGTGGTCCCGACCCCGATACAAACTCACACTTGCGCGCTATCATTGCGAACGCTAAGCGCGAGAATATGCCAAAGGACAATATCGAGCGTGCTATCAAGAACGCAATGGGTAAGGACCAAAAGGATTACAAGGAGGTTCCATACGAGGGCTACGGTCCTTTCGGTATCGCTATCTTTGTTGATGCAGCAACAGATAACACCACACGTACCGTTGCAAACGTTCGCGCAGTCTTTAACAAGTTTGGCGGAACACTGGGCACACAGGGCAGCCTTGATTTTATGTTTACACAGAAGAGTGTGTTCACATTTACAAAGAAGGACGACCTTGATATGGACGAGTTGATTCTCGACCTCATTGATTATGGTGTTGAGGAAGAGTATGACGAGGAGGATAATGAAATCACTATTTACGGCGATCCAAAATCTTTCGGTGCAATTCAGAAGGCACTCGAGGAGAAGGGCTTTGAGATTACCGGTAGTGAGTTTACACGTATCCCCAACGACCTGAAAGACGTTACCGAGGAGCAGCGTGCTACAATCGACAAGATTGTTGAGCGCCTCGAGGAGGACGACGACGTTCAGAACGTGTATACAAATATGAAGCCACTGGAAGAGTAAAAAACTCTGTCGGTGCTATTATATAAGGTCGCGTGCGTGCACGCGACCTTATTGTTTTTTATCTTGTAAACCCCGGTGGACGGGTTCCTCCACCTTGTCCTCCGACCCCCGGAGGGCGATTGTTGCCTCCGCCAAAGCCGGGAGGTCGTGAGTTTCCGCCGAATCCCGGAGGTGATACGGATGGTGGACGCACCGGCGGCGGTGGTGGCATCGGGCGCACTATTGGGCGATAGAATGGCGGTGGGGCGCTCCAACGCCACGGGTCGCAGTCGTAGTTGCTCAGTCAGTAGTAACCGCTGGTGCCCTCGATTATCCCGGCGTTATTGTAGGGGAATATATACCCGCTCATCGTTAGATTGTTAGTGTTAAAATTGGGGTCAATGGTCGCCGAGGCCTGATTGCTGCCGGCCGATAGTGTGATGCTCACTGTTGCCGATATTTCGCTGCCGAATATGCCAAAGCTGTAGTAGATGTTCCCGTATCGGTCGATGCGTATCTCTTCGTTGCCGATGCGACCGGTGAGCGTTATTCCGCCAAGGCCGTTGGGGGAGTATACATTGCTGTTGTTCAGTGCTGTCTGCACTGTTGCAATGCCATTGTTGGCTGATATAAAGTTGGTGCTCTCGGTGACAAAATTGCTTGCGCCGTTGTTGAAGGCAACGCTCGATGCCTCGAGCGCCCACGAGCCGCTTTTCAGGGCTGCGATGGCTTGCATATATTGCACCGAATCGTTATGAATTTCTATTCTCTCCTCGGCGGCTCGCTTGCGCAATCTCTCGGCACGCCACGCAGCCTCCTTCTCTTTGCGAGTCATCTTTTTTTCTTGGGCAAACACTCCATCAAATATTGTGCATAACAAGAGTGATAGAACACTCAACAAAAGAATCCTTTTCATAATAGTTGCAATTTATAAGTTCTGCTGTGAAAACAACAAGCGTGGTTGTTTATGTTGTAACAGAGTCAACTTTAACTTAGAATTAACTTTGCAACAGCACATTAAGGAGTTAATGTGGCTTGTCTGCAAAGTCTTCGGGCTTCTTTTTTTGTGTCATTATTTCTTTTAAAGAATAAAAGTTGAATATTGTTTAAGCGATTAAAAATCATTACATTTGCAGTGTAAAAATGTAGGAATAATCTAGGCTAAATTAAAAGCCATCGAGTAATATTTTGCTTTAAAAGAGATAATATATAAATTCTATGAAAACAATTAAACATATATTCACTATGTTATTGCTGCTGTGTGCAACGATAGCAACAGCCCACGATTTTGAGGCCGGCGGTATTTATTACAATATCATCAATGCCACAAACAAAACAGTTGAGGTTACTTACTGTGGAACATATTATAGTAGTTATTCCAACGAGTACACCGGCAGTGTTGTAATCCCCGAGAGTGTTACTTACATTGGAGTAACTTACCGTGTAACAAGCATTGGTTATGCTGCGTTCTCTTTTTGCACCGGGCTTACCGGCATTGTAATCCCTAACAGCGTAACAAGCATTGGAGATGATGCGTTCTGGGGTTGCACCGGGCTTACAAGCATTGTAATCCCTAACAGCGTCACAAGCATTGGATATAGTGCGTTCTCTGGTTGCTCCGGGCTTGCAAGCATTACAATTCCTAACAGCGTCACAAGCATTGGTGGTTCTGCGTTCTCTAAATGCACCGGGCTTACTAGTGTTGAAATCCCCAATAGCGTAACAAGCATTGGAAATTATGCGTTCAATGGTTGCACCGGGCTTACCAGCGTTGAAATCCCCAACAGCGTAACAAGCATTGGACGTGGAGCGTTCTATGGTTGCACCGGGCTTGCCAGCGTTGAAATTCCAAACAGCGTAACAAGCATTGAAAATGATGCTTTCAGTGGTTGCACCGGGCTCACAGCCGTACATATTAGTGACCTTGCCGCTTGGTGTGGTATTGATTTTGGCACTTCTACTGCCAATCCATTGTGCTATGCAAAGAATTTATATTTGAATGGCGAACAGTTGACAAACCTTACTATCCCTGCCGAGATTGTAGAGATAAAGAATTGTACATTCTATAATTGCTCCGAGCTTACCAGTGTTGTAATTCCTAACAACGTTACAAGCATTGGAAGTTCTGCGTTCTATGGTTGCACCGGGCTCAAGACTATTTACAATTTATCTAATTTGACATTCAGTAAAGGCTCAACCGGCAATGGTTACGTTGCATTTTATGCCGACAAGGTTTACAATGCACTAAATGGCTCAATAGAGGGTGATTATATATTCGGTAAGCCAAGCAATATAAACACGCTGCTTTACTATTTAGGCAATGCAACAGAACTGACCCTGCCGGATGATTATAAAGGTGAAAATTATGTTATTGGTGCAAGCGTATTCAAAGGTAACACAACAATTACAAGTGTTGTAATCCCCAACAGCGTAACAAGCATTGATGGTTCTGCGTTCTTTGGTTGCACCGGCCTCACAGCCGTACATATTAGTGACCTTGCCGCTTGGTGTGGTATTGATTTTCATTTTGCCAATGCTAATCCATTATACTATGCAAAGAATTTGTATTTGAATGGGGAAAAACTAACAGAACTTATTATCCCTGATGGAATTGTAGAGATAAAGAATTATACATTCTATAATTGCAACAACCTTACCAGTGTTGTAATTCCTAATAGCGTCATAAGCATTGGAGATAGAGCGTTCGAAGATTGCTCCGGGCTTACCAGTGTTGAAATAGGTAACAGCGTAACAAGCATTGGAGATTGGGCGTTCTCTGGTTGCTCCGGGCTTACAGCCGTACATATTAGTGACCTTGCCGCTTGGTGTGGTATTGATTTTGGCAGTGCCGAAGCCAATCCATTGTACTATGCAAAGAATTTGTATTTGAATGGCGAACAGTTGACAAACCTTACTATCCCTGCCGAGATTGTAGAGGTAAAAGGCTATGCTTTCTATAATTGCCACGGGCTAACAAGCATTGTAATTCCAAATAGCGTAACAAGTATTGGTGATTATACGTTCTATGGTTGCACCGGGTTAAAGACTGTTATAAATTTCTCAAATTTAACATTCAGCAAAGGCACAAGCGACTATGGTTATATTGCATATTATGCCGACAAGGTTTACAATGCACCAAATGGTTCAATAGAGGGAGATTATATATTCGGTAAACCAAACAATGTAAACACACTGCTTTACTATTTAGGCAATGCAACAGAACCGACTCTACCGGCTGATTATAAAGGTGAAAATTATACTATTGGTGCAAGTGTATTTAAAGGTAATACGACAATGACTAGCATTGAAATTCCTAATAGCGTTACAAGCATAGGCAGTTCTGTTTTTGGTGATTGCACCGAACTTGCAAGCATAATAGTAGCAACCGGTAACGCAAATTATGATAGCCGTGATAATTGCAATGCAATAATAGAGACTGCAACAAATACATTGGTTGCCGGTTGTAAAAACACATTAATCCCTAGCAGCGTTACAAGCATTGGAAATCAAGCGTTCGATGGTTGCACCGAGCTTGCAAGCATTGTAATCCCCAACAGCGTAACAAGCATTGGAGATTATGCGTTCCGTAGTTGCACCGGGCTAAAGACTGTTATAAATTTCTCAAAATTGACATTCAGTAAAGGCTCAACCGGCAATGGTTACGTTGCATATTATGCCGACAAGGTTTACAATGTACCAAATGGCTCAATAGAGGGTGATTTTATATTCGGTAAGCCAAATAATATAAACACGCTGCTTTACTATTTAGGCAATGCAACAGAGTTGACCCTGCCGGATGATTGTAAAGGTGAAAATTATATTATTGGTGCAGATGTATTTAAAGGAAATACGACAATTACCAGCATTGTAATCCCCAACAGCGTTACAAGCATTGGAGGTGAGGCGTTCTATGGTTGCAAAGGGCTCACAGCCGTACATATTAGTGACCTTGC
>JAZRMQ010000030.1:0-37958 GCA_045647745.1 Bacteroidaceae bacterium
GTAAAGGGGATTAACATTTTGAACGGTATCTTCAGTGCCAATGACAGTTAATAATCTTTATCCTTTACTGCTTCTGTCCGCTTGCGAAGATAGCGAGAAATCGCTATCTTCGTTTCTTTATGCAAATATAGAATGACAATTAACGCACCCCTGTCATCTCGAACGAAAGTGAAGAATCTCCTTCTAACGACATTGCGAGATTTTTCGCTGCGCTCAAAATGACAACCCACACTCCTGTCATTCTGAACGAATGTGAAGAATCTCATATTTTCGCAACAGAGCAGCAATGCCGGCGAGTGCGTGAAGGGCAATCCACACACAAAGCAAACAAAAAGGGCTGGTTCGGGCAAAGTAAAAAGCACCACATTATTACAAAAAGCCCATTGGCGAGGCAACGACCTCCCAATGGGCTTTTATATAATAAATATCAATCAATTACTTTACAAGAACCTTTTTGCCATCTACAATATAGAAGCCCGGCTTTGTAATCTCATTGAGTTTGCGGCCTTGGAGGTCATAAATAGCTTTAACCTCACCATTCTCGCCCTCAACCTCGTCAATGCCTGTTGTGTTCTTGAAACGGAAGCTGTAAGAGCTTGACGCGCCGGCAGATAGTTTCATATAAGCCTTGTTAGCCTCGCACTTAATATGACCACCATTATTTTCGCCGGCAAGAGTACCATCGGCATTAAACTCCTTATACATCTTGTAGAACGCCTCGCCACGCTTGCCATTCAGCAAGAGATAGTAGTTGTTATCATTGTCGCCAACGTAACCGGTTGTCACGCGACCATCGAACAAATTATCAACAACGGGCTGGCCTTCGTCGGTTGTATATTCAAAGTTAAAATCGGCACTCTCGCTATTATTCTCACGATGAAGGACAACAGCAGTTCTTGCAGGAATAATATCCCCCACGCTTGTCAGCGACACCTCTTTTTCATTAGTGTCAACATCAGTGATAGTAGCTGTGTATGCCACCACACCATCGGGAACTGTTACGCTATAAGGCAAGAAGAGTGTTGCATAATTGCTGCCACTGTTCATTGTCCTTGTAAAGCCAATTGTTGCGTCTGTCACAGTCTCAAGATACCAGTCGGTCGACCAATCGTCATACTGTCCCTTCTCGCCTTGATTAAATCCTGCACCGGAGAATGCAAGGTTCGACGACTCGCCGCGCAATGTCAACGCGCCACGCGCAACACCGGGCTCCAGAGTATACTCCTGAGCAGTCTCGCCAACAGCCTTCCAACCAAGAACAGCTGTACCCAGCGCATTGACGAAGGTATATTTACCCTCATTCTCACCGGTACATACCCACAGAGCACCATTGCCCTCGGGAGCCTCTATTGGGAATTCCACTGCAGCCGAAGCATTTACCAGCAAATAGTGCTGTTGAGCAGTTTTCTCAACAAAGTTCTTTATGCGATAAACAGCACCAACAGTTGGCATAATCATTGGCTCTGTGGGATATGTCGCCCCACGCAATGCTGTATACGCATCACGGCAAGCAGCCTCATCGGCTGTGTTACCGGTATTTACCAAACTTTTTGCTGCAGCATAAGCATCGCCATAAGCATCACTATCGGGAGTGCAACCCGGGTCTGTGCCACCGAGCAACTGCGAACCATCCTGTGCATTGGCAAAAATATCGCTCAACTGATAGTAACGCGCATTGTCGTTATCAAATTCGGCATCAATAAATTTGAATAGTGAACCACCGTCGTTGGTATTAAAGCCACCATTCCAGATACCCATATAATCACCTTTATCAAAGCCGCCATTATGCGAGAAAACACCTTTTGGATTATTGTTACCGGCAACATTGATATAATAGTAGTCGGTACAACCGTTAACTGTTGATTTTGTAAAAGCCCACTCTTGGAGTTTATTATCATTATCGGCAGCAATATACGCCTTTCCTACTCCGTCTCCTAGGCCATCAACAGTAAGCATCTTGCCCTGAGCATTGTATGGTTTAATCAATATACCGTTTGCGCCATTCATAAAGTACCAAGCCTGATAACTCTTGTTTGCTGCAGCATTAACAATCTTAATCTTTTCACTTGTTGGCTCATCATACGCAAGCACCTTTGAACCATCATCGGCACGCTTGACAATAATCTTATAGAGCACGGGGTTAGCCTCGTCAACAGTAATAACAAAAGCATCATTAGCATTGGCAATTGCACTTTCTATTCTCTCGTCGAGCACCAACCAACAGCTATTAGCAACAACGTTTGTCGCATCGGCGGTCACAAGCTCAAATGTAGCATTGCCTGTGAGCAGATAGTTATTCTCGGCAGTGCCCACTGTTGATTTAAGGAAAGTACCACGCAAAGCAGAGCCGTCGGCAGCAGCAATAGCACCCTCGTCGCTCATTGTAATACCAAGAGCGTGAGGACCGGCAGCAGCCTTGATAATTACAGGAGTGCCCTTTGCAATAACATCACCCTCGGCAGCAACAAGCTGCATCTCATATTTATAACGATTGTTCACTGCCTTAACGCCGTCGGCTGTAATATCATAAGCCTCAACGCCCTCTGGCAGCACCACATTAAATGGCAAGCAGAGTGTTGCAAGGCCGCTTGCAGGCACAGTGAGAGTGTATTCGGTTACCGCAGTAAGGGTAAAAGCATTTCTCAAAGGAGGATCGTTTTTATTAGACTTATCGTTACCAAAGACCTTGCCCCAATCGTTCAAATATTGAATATCATTATTTGTGCTCCTTATAAACAAGCCAGTGCCGTCGTTTTTATTATACAGCGTGCCTATCTCATTTTCAAAGAGATATACACCGGCATTCGCCTCATTCTCGGAGAAGAACATTGGCGCCCAGCCACCGGCTTTTGTTGCCTGCAAATATTGACCTTGAGCCGAGAATGAATGGCCCACGCCGTTGTGTGTGATAACGAAAAGCTCATCACCCTGTGCCGCTGCGGGAGCATCATCGGCTGCCGAATCGAACAGGTGATAGCCATCAACATCGCCGCTTAAACCGTTTTCTGCTGCTTTGTAACCAATAAACGCAGGGTTGCCATCGTATTTAATTTGGTAAACACCCTCGGGCAGATACACCATCTTTGGTTCGAGAACATCATACTTTGCTTTCAAAGCATCGTAAGCCGCTTGCAACTGAGCTTTGCTTGCTCCGTTGTTGTAGAGGAGCTGAGCATTTACCATATCATCGTATGCAGCAGCAACCTCATCGGCTGTTATACCACGCAATTCAAAGCCGTTGTTAACCGTTGCAGTAGAGGTGATATTGTAGAGGTCAAACTCTTTCATACCAAAGCAATAGTAGCTTCCAAATGTATTACCAAAGCCTCTGCCGTGCGAATTTGTCACATCAAAGCGCAAATATCTATACAACTCTGTATTTTCAAACATTTCCGAAGTAAATGTTGCACCAACGCCTGTCTGCCCTTTTGTCAATGAGCCAATCTCGTCAAAATCATCGCCGTCAAAGCTACCATAAACAATAAACTCGGCAGCATCGGGCGAGTTGTGAGCCACATAACTGAATTTGAAATTAGCAATGCTGTTTCCTTCACCAAGGTCAACAAGAATGTGGTGAGGCGCAGTCACAGCTGTGCCACCCCAACGTGAGTGGAAATGCGTGTCGTTACTATTATCTACAAGTCCGGCGATTCCCGCGCCATCAGCACTTCCGCCTCCGGTGTTCTGGTCGGCATTTGTCGACACATAGTATGCACTACCCTCATTAGTATGCAGTGGCAACGCAGTCTCCTTGCCTGTGGGGTTAACCACAGCAGCCTTTTTAATCAGCGCATCGGTATTTTCAATAAGTTCGGCAAGATTGTGCAGAATTTCACTTTTGCCTTTACCCTCGGGGCTGCAGACAAGGACATCATTGCTGTTGTAGAGGTCGCCATCGTTGTTCACATAATAGTTCTCGCTATTGTTGATGTTGATTTCACCAAGATTGAAACAGCCACTGAAGGGGTCAGGCTCTGTAGCCCTGAGCACCTTGAAGCTTGTTATATCCAAGCCTTTGGGCAATTTGGCACTGAATGCCGAAATGCTGGCATAGGTCCAATCTACCTCTTCGCTCACTTGTGTGTTGCCTTCGGAGTTTGTCACCTTCAACACGACTTCGCCGTTTCCTTTGCTTTCAACAGCAACGGTAAAGGTTGATATTTTACGCAAAGTATTACTCTTGAAATAATCATTACCAAAGAAAAGTGGAGAACGCACGTGCCAATCCTCACTCCAAGAATTTTTAGTGGAGAGATAAAAGAGCTCTGAGCCCGATGCATTACCATTAGGGTAAAGAATTCCGCTACCCCACTGGTTGAATGAAGATACACCATCCGACTGATATGTTGCAACAACCTCCCAAGCCTCGCTGTTTTTGAGTTCAAGCCCAAGATCGATAACAGAAATTTTGTTGTCGGGGTTATTATCGCTGTCACTAACGGGAGTATTCTCACCCTTTAGCGATGTTTCAAAAAGCACTTTATCACCCAAGAACTCAATTGTCGATGGCAAAGTGATTGACAACAACTCTCTGTTATTGTTAAACAAGCCATTGTCAAAGCCCACAATCTTGCACTGCTCGCCAAGGATTTCAACCTCCTCGGGGATTGTGAGGTCGCGGCTACCAGTTTGGCGAACATTGGTAAGAATAACAACATCGGGGGTGGTAATTTCAACAAAAACATAATCACTACACCACTCACCATTGGTTGGGTCGCCGTTACGATTAAAAGCAGAACCATCCCACTTTGTTACCATATATTTTCCACCCGTATAATCAGCCGCATTCTTTAATGAACAGCCCTCACGCACCGGATTTTCAATTATATATTTTGCCGCAGTTTCACCAATGCTAATATGATAGCTTCCATTATTTGCAAGATATTTACCGCTGGCATTCTGGAAAGAGTATGTATCATCATTGTTTACAATACAGGTCCACACATAGTTTCCAAAATCTGCCGACGTATTTGTTGCAAGCGTTCCATCATTATCATAAAGATAACGTGAGGCTGTAGTGTTACTGTAACTTGTTGGCGCATAGATATAGTATTTTTTGCCATTCTCGGGTTTTACGCCATTCTCAAGCTCTTTTGTCTTAGCAACGTTGCCCGGCTCGGTGCGGTACTCAATTACCCAGCCGTCAATTTCCAAGAACTTGCGGAAACGAGCTGTGTAGACAGCATCCTCGGGCACAAACATCTCATTCACCAATTCCGATGATACCTTGCGGTCGTATCTATCGTACCAACCAAGGAACTCAACATCATCGCTTGTCTTCTCGGCAACCATAATAGCCATTATACCCTCGGATGTTGTGGTGCTTGGCTCTTTATTGACAGATGGAGTCTGGCTTGTATATACATACACAGTACCCCAGTCTTCATTGTTGGATTCAACCTGAACATTGCAAGCCATTGTCGGCGAATCCACAATATTCAACACAATTTCATAGACAGGACGAATAGAAGGAGACTTTGCACCAAGAGCCGAAGGCTTATAGGAATTATCCCACGCACCGTCGAAACGCAGACGCAAATGGGTGATGCCCAATGGCATATCGTATGGCAACAGCACATTTATTTTGTTTGAACAAACGTTTGTGTTCTGTGCGGCATTAGTACCAACCTCTTTCAAGAGTTCACCATCGTCGTCAAAATCGCCATCGGCGTTGAGGTCGATATATGCACGGAAATAGCAGTATTTCAGGCCGTCTCCGCTACCATCATCATACTCAACATCAAAGCTTGCACCACGAGCAACATTAACAATCTGCGGTATTGTGTTGAATATCATTGTTGGAGCTGTGGTTGTTTCAATGATTTTCTCGGGCTCGCGGTTATAGTATGTAAATGTCAGATTGTGGATAAACGAGTTGTAGCTGTCAATATCTGCGCTAAATGAGCCATTGCACTCTACAACACCCCACTTATCCTGCACGAACTGCGCTTTGAACGATGCAGCGTTTTTACCATAATACACAAACGGGTTCGAATTGCTGACAAAAGCGTCATTCTCGTCAACCCACTGATAAAAATTCCAACCATCTTTAGCAACTGCTGTAATTTCAACAGGCAATTTATTTGTTATTGAGCCTGTGACAGCGTCTTCATCCTCGGCAGTGCCATCGTCTTTGATAGAGACTGTTCCGCTGCCAGCGTCAGCAGTTGTTGCAGTAACGGCACGGCTCTCTGTAATCTCTTCACGAACAGCAACAGAGAATTTTAGCACTGTATTGTCGCTAAAGGTTACAACAGCATCGTTCTCTCCAATCTTTGCAGTCTCGGGGATTGTTATCGACAAGCCTGTTGCAGCAATTTTCTCATCATCTGTCTTTGCACCATCTTGATTGAGGTCAATCCAAAGTTCAGAGATGCTTACCTCATTATTCAAAGTAAAGGGCAGTTCGTAATTAACGCCTCGGCTTATATAACACACAGGTTTCTCTGTTGCGTTGTTTGCGTCCCTTGTAACTCCCATTGGGAAGATAAATACACGGTCGTTGTCACCGGTGAATTTTCCAAAATATGTTCGGAATGTGCTCACCGCTTTATCCACAGCGCTCACGCCATCGGTTGGCACAAAAATCTTATCATACTTATAGTTGGTAAAATCAACGGTCCAAGGCCTTTCTATTGCCTCGAACCATCCACTAGAGGGCGCATAGCCATCATTCTCGAAGAAATATTTCCAACGTCGATAGTGGAAGTCCTTTATCAATCCCGACCAGCAACGGTTAGAATAGTCGTTGAGAAGGTTGTTTTCATCCTTCCAAATTGTCACCTGCATACGAGCGTTCCACTCGAGCCAGTTGCGGTCGTTATCATCTGTTCCGTCCACCTCGTCGGCAATATTACGCGCAAGGCTTGTCCAGCGCTGCAGCTGGAAGTTTGCATCGTAAGAAAGCATCTCATCAATTCCCAGCATAAGGTCGAGGAATATCGTATAGAGTCTGCGATATTCATCATTATTGCCGGCATTTCTTGCGGCATTTATATCCTGCAACAGATAATAGGCAAAATCCACCAACGACTGACGAGTTATGTCGATAAGGTCATAGCTAAAATTAGCCTCACCATCGTCGGTTGTAACAAGGTCGGATATTGATATCAAATTATCGGCAGCAAGCATCACATCCTGCACATCCCAGTAGATTGAAGATTTACTCCAAGAAGATACACTGGTTCCATCGAGGTTTGCCATACCACCTCTTGAGTTATCACCAAAAGTCCATCGGGGGCGACCAAGAATAATAGCCTCGGATGTACCCTGCTGGTCTCTTGTACAATTCCAAACAGATTTACGAAGATTTTTCAAAGCCTCCCAAGCGAGAGCATTATCATCGGGGTTAACGCCATAGCGAGCATAAGAATACTCTTTCAACCACTCATCAGAGTTAGGCTGTGAGCTCATCCAAGGCAGTTCAAAGAGGAAATCATAAAGCGCCGGGTTAGTTTCAATACCCTCGGGTGTTGCACCAATACCCTTGCAGGTAGCACGCTGCTCGGCAGCAAAATAACCTTCGGCAAGATTTTGCATTCTTCCGTGCAGACCGCTACGGCCACCAAAGTTATGCAACATACAATATACAAAATCACAACCCGCAAACCAAGCCGAATCGTCCCACTTTGAGTGCTGGCCATTATATGTATTCTCCGAGAAGAGGTCAAGCGCAATAAAGCGGTCGGCATAGTTATCGTCCATTACCTCAAAAGCCTCTTGCAGTGGCAGATTTTGCCAATACTGAACCATCCACTTTGCCTTTTCAGGAGTATTATACGTTTTTTTCTTTCCCGCGTCAACCGCATCAAAGTAAGTATCCAATCCCGCCATCACACCAGTGTAGCAAGCTCTGATTGATACTTGTCCTGTGGGTACACCGCCCTCGTGGAAGGGGTCCATATTATAAAACTCCGAAATACCCATAAGAGCCTCGAGGTGTTCATAATAAATCTCGGCCATCGTGGTAAATGAAGTTGTGCTTGGATTAATAATATCAGGACGAGAAAAGCCTCCCCAGCCGCCACTCTCAATAATATGACCGGAGTTTATACCATCTATGCTTTTACTTGCCATACTATTAGGCACCATACCACTATATCCGGGCAAGACGGGCTGCATACCAAGCTCGCGCATACGCTGGAGCATATTGCGACAAAGCTGCTCCTGACGGGTGTACCACCATTCAGGGTTACCGTTCATTGTAACAGATGTCACATCGGCCGGAGTTGTACTACCGTGCTTCTCAAGGTTATTCATTGCAAACCAAGCCATAAAGCCCGGGCCGGCAACAAAATTTGCAATCTCAGCATCGGTATAACCAATGCGGGCATCCTTGAGCACATTACGCCACAAAGTCTCCAAGCCCACAAGGTTCAACGGAGCGTTGATACCGTGCAGAGCCATCCAGTCAATCTCCTGCATCCAGCGCTCCTCGGTCCAGAAGGCCATTGAATAGGAGAATGTACAGGTGTTGAAATTGTAACGATAATCGGCTGTACACTCACGTCTATCCTCGGTTCTTGGAACAGGCAGTTCAACCTGTGAAAGGTCGGTTGTGAGGTTGTTCCAAGTGAGGTTGACGTGTGCATAGTGGTTCAAGTACCAGTTGATACCTGTTGCCACCGACAACTGTGTGTTACCCTTGATGCAGGGCTTGTTGTTTTTTGATGTGATGATGAACACATCTTTGCCATTTGCATCGTCGAGTGTCGCATCAATCTCAATCTCGAACAAACTAGCGGCACCATCGCCACCAATACGGTTAAGCAATCCTTCGATTGCCGCCTGAGGCGTTGCCACAGGCGCTTGCGCGTTCACCTGCTGCACTGCAAACAGTGCAACAAGCGCAAGCATTAACGTTAGAAAAAAGTTCTTTTTCATATTATAGTTATTTTTACATATTTTCCCAAATGTTGCTCCAATCACCACGGAACTCGTTACCTTTTTGTCCTGTTGAGTTACCACGGCCACCATCATCGCCTTCGCCATCATCACCCTGAACTAACGAAAGTTCAAGAATCATTGAAGATGTATACAATTCAATAATTTCAATCTCAGGGCTATTATATTTCTTTTTCATCGCATTATTATTTCTTCATTAACACCTTGATAACTCATCACTTGACAACAGCCTTTTTACCATTGATAATATAAATGCCGGGGGCTATTGCGTTGTTGACCTTGCGGCCTTGGAGGTCGTAGACCTCGCGCAAGCCGTCCTCGTCGCAATCACCATCTACACCCTCAATGCCGGTTGTATCACCGCCAAAATAGAATGAGAATGAGCTGCGGTTAGAAGCCTCTTCGCTTGGAATAACAATATATGCCTTGTTTGCCTTGCAAACCACGTGACCACCATTGTCGGTATTTGCGTTACCATCTTTTATTGTTCCGTCGGCCTCATACTCCTCGTAAATCCAATACATCTTGGGGCCTGTCTTGCCGCTCTGGAGCATATAGATGTTTATTGAGGGCACGCCAAGCTCTGTTTCAATATCCGCTGAGCTCACCACTGTCTGCCACAATGCACCGCGCAGGTATCTATCATCCTCGGCGCGTGGGTCCTCGGGAATTCCGGCAATTTCGCTGTAATAGAATTTTGCCTCAACAGCCTTGCCCTCCTCTACGCTCTTTAGCACCACCGGGGTATTTGCTGCAAGCACGTTGTTGTCGTACTGCTGCATTGAGAGATATTTTTTATTGTGTATTATGCCATCCTCTGAGCCGTTGTAAGCCTCGACCTCTTCGGGGATTAGGGCTGTAAAGCCAAGCATCAGTGTTGAATAACCCTCCTCGACGATTGTGCTGTACATAACCTTTGAGCGGTCGGTAATCTCCTCGATATACCATCTGTCGCACTCGCCCGAGGTGTCGCCGGCGTCGAGTTTTGTGTCATTAGCGTGTATCTTGCCATCTGTTGTGCTTGCCAGATAGTTGCTGCCAAGCTGCAATGTCACCACTGCGCCACCCTCTTTGTTAATGGTGATTGTGCTACTCTCGGCAGGGTTCAATGCCAGTTCCTCGGCGGTGAGACCGCTTGCATTGAGGAAGCTTTGTGTGTGCAAGTTTTTGAGACGCAACTCGCTGTCGAGGGCAAACAAGCCACCGTTAAAGTGTGTGCTCTCAAAGTACCACACGCCACGGCTGTCAAAATCCTCGCCCACATTGGCATCGGCGCTGATATTTACCTTATTGTGCTCGTTCACCTTGAAATCATTGACCTTGTCGTCGCTGATGTGGTGTATTGTGTAGAACGAGCCGGGACGTGGAGCCTGCAATTCATAAGGCATTGGGCCTGTGTAACCTCTTGCGGTATTGAGCAGCAGGTTAAATGTCTCTTCGTTTGGTTCGCCGCTGGCAATCTCCTCGAGTCTCTTGCATAGCTCGGCCAACTCCTTATTATATATAGCGCAATCGCTAATTTTGTACATATTAAGCAACTCCTCGATGTGAGAGGTAAAATCGGTTACCTTCTCGAACTGCCAAGTTGAGTAGTCGGTTGAGCCAAGAGCTGTAAAAATATCTTTGTTTACGCCATCGACATTTGACCAGCCCATATTTTTATCATCGGCACCATCTGTTACAATGGCAAGACCACGATAATTAGCATTTGACGATGGCAAAATGTACCAAACGTCACCATCTTGCCCGGCTGCAAGGTTGTTTGCGTGAGTGTTCCATTTCATTGCAAGCACAACGTCTCCATCGACCTTGAATGACGAAGCCGATGACATTGCCGATGCAAATTGAGTTATATCTGTCATAAATGGACAAGGGATATAGTCGCGATCTTTCTGCAAGCCGGTGGGCGTATCCTTGATTGTTGCTGTAACGCCCTCGGAGTTTGTAACGGCTACCTGCAAGCGTTTATTTGCGTATGAGAGAACGATTTTCAAATTTGAATATGCGCCCTCGGTGTGAGTGAATTTGTAACCATCGCCGGCGCCACTATCTCCTGCACGAACAACAATGTGACCGCTTGACTGCAAATATACTTGGAAGCCCATTCTATAATCACCTTTATCTATGGCTGCATCGGAGCCGCTGGCAAGCAAGCCGCTACCCCAGCCATTGAAGAATGCACCGCTTGCAAGGTTATACTCGAGAGTGAGTTCCCAAGCAATTTTCTCCTGCAACGGATTTTCGCTAATATCAATCTGCGTCTGTGTGCCACCACCAACAGGGGTAATCTCTTTTGAGAACAGTGCTTGGTTTTGACTAACGAGTGTGCTGTCCTGTGTAACGTCCCTCATATTCAAAGCCATAAAGTTGTGAATATGTGCTTTGAGATACTCATCCTTTGTATCGGCATTCTCAACCTCGCCGGCAAAATAGTAAAGATTGCCCAATGTTTTGTTGCCGGTTGTTAGTTTCATCAAGCTCTCGGCACCATCATATTTTGCATAAGAGCTGCCAAAGACATTCTTAACGTAGTACCATTTAGGCTCAATGGGGGCACTCTTGTCGTCACTCTCGGCTGTGGGCTGTGGCAGAGCCTGCATTGCATACTCAATCTCGTGGTGTAGCATATGCAGCTGCTGCGAGTAACCCACAAGGGCTGTAACGTTGGCCGATGTTATTGCACCGGTGTTGTCGAATGAGTCATTTTCGGTATCGTATCTACCAGCAATAGACTCAATATAGGCTATTGTGTTGTCAATCTTGCTTTCGCTAAGCTCGGGTATCTCTTTATCGGCAATTAATTTTTTAATCATTCGGGCAGCCTCTTCCTTGATATACTCAACAAGTTCGGTTGTTGCCTCGTCGTCTTCTACCTCAACAAACTGCCAAGCCGAACCGGCATCCTCAACCCAATAATCCAACACTTTATCGGTTCCGGTGTGATTGCTGCACCAAGCATTGCTAGGCTCGTTTTCCGCATCAAGCTGCGTGCTTGTTATTGAAAAACCTTTAAGACCATCGCCTACTGCATTGGGCTGTATATAGTATATTGAACCACCATCGGTCCACTCATTGGCTTTATTGGAACGGAAGGTTGTTACGGCGCTGTTGATGAATACTTGGAACGATTCGTCGGGGCTGTCGTTCTTATTTGTGAAATAGAACAACGAACGTGCGGTAAACTCCTTCTCGTTGTAAACGAGTGCCATATCTTCATTTTTTGACACGAACGATGCATAGTAGTAGGTCAATGTAGCCATTGAGATGTACTCGTCGTCATCGTAATCAATGCCGGCACGGCTTGCTCCTGCCTTTTGCGCAACAAGTGATATTCCGCGTTGGTTTTTTATTCTGTAAAGTTTTATATTGCCGTCGGTAGATTTTTGGGGCAGACCTTTGACCTCGAAACGTGCCTCAAGAACGTCGCCACTCTCCAATGTGCCATCCTCGAAAAGTGCATCGGTGATTGTTGTACCAACATTTGTCTCGCCCTTGAAGAAGCCCACAAAATCGTGAAAGCCAGCAGCATTTGCTGTCACTGTGATAGTGCCAACGCCATTGGTGAACACTCGCGAGAATGGTATTTTATAGTTGACACCATCTACCGCAACTGTTGCATTGCGCTGAACAAGGCTTGTACCCCTGATGGTGAGCTGTTTCTCATTGCCCTCGAGTTCAACCGGGAGGAATACAAAATCGGTACAAAGTCCCTCGGCAACTGTTACATCATCTGCGGTGTTGTCGGGGGTATTTTTATCGTCAAAATATGGTTCTCTTTGATTTTGTGCCTCTTTAATGTCACCCATCCAACTGTGACCACCATTGTAAACAGTAAGATACTGCATAGAGGTATTTCTCAAAGGCACACCGTGACGCTGTGTGTATTCGGTGTGTATTGTCCACTTTGCTAAATCGGCGTTGTCGGTAACGCCCGCTGTTGCAAGATACAGAGTAGGGTATTTTACGTTGCGGAAGTGCAACAAGCCATCGGCTGTCTCCTCGCAGAACCACTCGAAGGCCGTTTTATCATCGGCGGCATTATAGGCGTTATATGCAATGAGCTTAGTGCCATCGGTGCTCAAATCACGGTTAACATATTCTCCTGCGTCAATATCATAAGCATCGGCATAGATGCGGTATTTGTTACCGGGGATGGGCACTCCCGAGAGCAGTTTTGTCAGCGCAGCCTCGTTGTTATATCTTTCGATGCGTGTTTTGTATGTAAGCTCGGTGCCGGCCACGGGGAGTGTGTTATCCAAATAGGGCAACGAGCTATTGATAACCTCGTTGTTGGGGAGGACATACAGCTCGGCAAATGCAAGGCAAGCCTCGGATGCTGTGCGAACCGGTGCTTGAATTCTGATGTATCGATAAGAGGCACCCAAATCGATTATTCCCGAAAGATAGGCCAACTGCGCATCCAACGGTGTTGTGCCGGTGTAGACTTTAACGAACCCTCCATCGGCTGCGTTAGATGCCCACACCTCATACTCTTTTGGTGCGTGCTTACGGTCGGCACGGCAAGCCATATAGAAACGAAGCTCTTGAACGCTTGTTCCAAGGTCTATTTGGTAGTAGTGCGGGTTGTTGGAATCGTTGTATCCCCAGTCTGTTATGTGATATGTTTTAAAATCGCCATCGGTAAGGTTTTCAACAGGTCCCTCTTTTGCAGCATCCCACTCGCCATTTAAATTGATGCAAGAGGTTGTTATTTGTTTTGTTGCATCTTTTACAAAGCCATAGATTTTGTGTGCCGAGAAGAGGTCGGCACGGCTAAAGATGTGCAAGTCCTGAATGTTAAATGTTTCGCACCTTGTAACCTCATTAACCTCGTAAAAAGCAAAAGGATGGCCTTGAGTGTATGCGGCGTAGCTATCGGTATTACCATTGAAATACCAAGTATTTTCCTTGTTTGCGATTACATAAACAGCATTGCTGGCCGATGTTATCTGGTCCTCGGCAACAACGGTGTATTTATCGTTGAGTGACTTTACACAAGCCTGCTTGATTGAGTTTTTATCTGTCAATGTAACACCATTTGTCGAAGCGGTATAATCATCACCACTTATTGCTTCGTCCCAAGTATAGAGATTTAGCGTCACCGGGTCGATGTGCTGACGACCGTCTACATCAAGATAACCATTACTGGGCAATGATTTCAAGTAGATTGTATGCGGGTCATCATCGGGGGCATCTTCAATAGTGAACACAAAAGCACCGTTGCAGATATATTTATCGACTGAACGGAATTTTGTCAAACCAAAGGTTGTACCGGCATTATACAAGAAACCGGAACGGTCCTGATTGCCATCAAAGGTGGTATTGTAAATCATATACAATTTTCCGGTACCAATCTCGAGATTGCCGGCAGCCACACGCGAGCCGACAGTGTAGTACTCATCGGCCCAAGCTGTTGTTCCCAGCGTCAGGAACAACAAACAAAACAATAGTTTTTTCGCTCTCATCTGTTTTTATAATTTTATTTTTTATTTCTCGTTTCTTGGGCATTATCGGCTTCTCGCCCGTGTTACACACGCGTGCGCGGAGTAAAAATAGCTGACAAAAAGCAGCCGTCACCTTCCAATGCCTTAATTCTCAAATTTATATGGTTTGCAAATATACTGCTTTTTTACGAAATTTTAACCCAAGAATTTGATGTTTTTGCAAAAGAACTTTCAGAAACGCTTTTAAAGCCGAGCCGACAGATAAAAAAGTTTAAAAACAAGGCTTTTGCCGAGCCTCGAGCGGCCGCGCAGCACCATTGCAAAAAAACGAAAAAAGAACAGAAAAACCACAAGAACGAACAACCACAGGAAGCTGCAAATAAGAAAAATTTTAACAAAATTAAAATCCCCGCAAAAAGTGCTTTTTCCTTTAAATTTTATTATCTTTGCTTTGTGCGAACCGTTTGCTGCACTACATTGTTCAGTAGTAAAAAACATTAACAGCTTTCATTATGAACCATCAGGATTTTATGCGCAAAGCCATTGCATTGGCAATGGAGAATATTGAGAATGGTGGCGGCCCTTTTGGCGCGGTAATTGTCAAAGACGGGGAGATTGTTGCCACAGGTGCTAACCGAGTGACTGCAAACAACGATCCAACAGCACACGCCGAGGTGTGTGCCATTCGTGCGGCGTGCACCAAGCTGGGAACGTTCGACCTTAGCGGATGTGTTCTCTACACCTCGTGCGAGCCCTGCCCAATGTGCTTGGGTGCTATCTATTGGGCGCATATTGACAAAATATACTACGGAGCAAACCAGCACGATGCCGCAGCGGTGAATTTTGACGATTCATTTATCTACCGCGAGCTTGAGCTAAAGCCCGAGGAACGCAACAAGCCCGTTGAAAATATTTTACACAAGGAAGCACAGGCTCCATTCAACGCGTGGCGCGAGAAGAGCGACAAGGTGGAGTATTAAAGGTTTACCCACCCTTGTCATTCTGAACGCAGTGAAGAATCTCTTACTCCCAATTTAAAACCTCTGCCAAGTTTTGTTTTTCAGGATTTATCGTTGCAATAAGATTTTCTTTTTTCACCCTTGTCCATCCTTTTAAAACCTTCTCTCGAGCAATAGCTTCATTAATATCGGAAAACTCTTCGTAATACACTAAATGGTGACATTTGTACTTCTGCGTAAACCCTTTTATGATTTCTTGTTTATGTTCAATATATCTTCGATAGAGATCATTAGTCACGCCTATATACAAAACTGAACGTGTTTTATTCGACATTATATACACCCAATATTGATGAATATTAACCATAATAATTAACTTTAATATTTTTTAGATACTTCGCGTTGCTCAGTATGACAATATTCGCTGGCTTTGTCTTTCACTGGCTTTGTCATTCTGAGCGCAGTGAAGAATCTCTATCAGCACCCTTGTCATTCTGAACGAACGTGAAGAATCTCTATCAGCGTTGCTCAGTGTGACTTTTTGCTGTCATTTATAGTTTACAGGATACAAAAAACTCAACGGTTTTTTCCTACAAACCGTTTGTCGATATACTCAAAAAAGGCGTCCTTATACATATCCCCAATTGGGATATAAACATCGCCATCGTAGACAATGCGCATCTTTGAAACCTCTTTAACTTTGTTAAGATTAACAAGATAGGAGCGGTGCACGCGCATAAAATCACAGGCCGGCAAGCTCTCTTCGATTTTTTTCATACTAAGAAGAGATATTACGGGCTTTGCGCAATCATCAACAAAGATGCGCACATACTCACTCATACTCTCGATATATTTTATCGAGCTGACGGGCACGCGCAGCATACGATAATCCGACTTCACATAAAAGCAGTCGTGAAAAATCCCCTCATCTTGTTCACAATCCTGCTGCGGCTGCCCTTTGAGCGAAGAGTAACGGTTAAGTTTGTTCGCAGCCTTTAAAAAATCATCAAAAGCAATCGGCTTCAACAGATAATCCACGGCATCGAGCCTGAACCCATCTATTGCATACTCTGAATAGGCGGTGGTAAAGACAATCATCGGTGGATGGGGCAACGAGCGAACAAGCTGCACACCATCAATATCGGGCATATTAATATCGACAAACATTGCATCGACATTGCCGGCGGAGAGATATTCCATAGCCTCGGTTGCCGACGAACAAGAGCCCACATTCACCAAGAAAGGCACGCGTTCAACATATTTCTCGAGCTGAGCCACCGCCAACGGCTCATCATCAACTATTATACACCTTATCATATTTTATCGGGATTTTCAGTTCTACATTATACCATTCACCATCGTTGCCAATGTGCAGACGTGCCTTGCCACCATAAAGCAGTTCAAGACGCTTGCGTGCGTTCTCCACGCCTATTCCCCCCAAAGACAAAGCGGCGTTCTTTGCAGTATCGGGCAGTGTATTGCGGCACACAAAGAGCACCTTCTCACCGGCCTCATCAATGTTGAGCGACACATTTATCAACGTTTTTTTGTTATAGGTAACGCCGTGCTTGAAGGCATTTTCCACAAATGGCACAAAAAGCAACGACGGGACATAAACTCCTTGCGCATCTTCGGCAAAATCCACTGTTACCTTCAGTTTATCGGTGTAGCGCAAGCGCATAAGTTCAATAAAATCGTTCAAAAAGCGTATCTCCCTTTCAAGGGGTATAAATATTGGCGTTTTTTCATAAAGGACATAACGCATTAACCCCGAAAGGTTTTGAACAGCATAGCGTGCTTTTTCCTTGTCAATATCTATAAGCGCGTGAATATTATTCAGGCTGTTCATAAAGAAATGAGGGTTTATTTGATACCTCAAAAGTTCAAGCTCGGAATGTAGTTTTTCTTTTTCGAGTTCCTTGATGCTCTCGTCGCGACGAACCGTAAAAAAGAAAAGCCGCACAGATATATTAAATACCAGCACAAAGAGCACCAGCAATATGCGCACGTTATTGGGATGAACAAAGAACATCCACACACGACGAACAACGGGCTCGGACACCATCTGAGTTTCAACAGCAGAGGAGACGTTACCAAGCGGGGTAACCGGAAGCGAGTGAACAGCACCGGGTGGATTATCGACCGGAAACGATATAAACACAATTGTGCAAGCTACCGCCACGCACAAGCAATAGAACAGAATATGCCTTCCCCTCTTTTTGTAAAGAAGGAAAGGCATCAGTATATTATTGTTTATAAAAAACAGAATAAATGCGGGCAACAAGAACACCCAAAAAGCAAAGAGCTCTTCAACTGTCGGCAAAAAAGTATCGTCCTTGTAGAATGCATATTTTATATATGCGCCAAAAAGAGGCGACAACAACAGGACACTCCAAAAAAGGAGATATATCACATATTCAACCGTTCGTTTTCTCAGACTCCAAGCCATTGCACACTTTGCTTTACACCACGCAAGTTATATATTTTTTCGTTACAAGAAGAAAAAAATCGGCATACAGCAAAAATGCATCGACGAACAGCCTTATTGCACGGCTTTGAAACTCATATCGAGGCCCTTCACCGAGTGTGTGAGCGCACCGACAGAGATGAAATCCACTCCGCAAAGAGCATAGCTGCGCAGTGTGTCGAAGGTGATGCCACCCGATGACTCGGTCTCGTAGCGACCGGCAACCATCTCGACAGCCTTGCGTGTCTTTTCGGTATCAAAATTATCGAACATAATGCGCTGGATACCACCCATATCAATAACCTTTTGCAGGTCCTCGAGTGTGCGCACCTCGACCTCAATCTTCAAATCCTTACCACACGCCTTACAATACTCCTTGGCACGAGAAACAGCCTGCTCAATGCCACCGGCAAAATCGACGTGGTTATCCTTTATCAATATCATATCAAAAAGACCTATACGATGGTTCACGCCACCGCCAATGCGAACAGCCTCTTTTTCCATAATGCGCATTCCGGGAGTTGTCTTGCGAGTGTCGAGCACGCGTGTGCCTGTGCCCTCAAGCTCTTTGACGTAACGACGGGTCATTGTGGCAATACCACTCATTCGCTGCATAACGTTGAGCATCAGGCGCTCTGTCTGCAACAGTGAGCGCACGCTGCCGGTTACGTACATTGCAATATCGCCCTTTTTCACCTCGGCGCCATCCTCGATAAGCACCTCAACCTGCAACGCTTCGTCGAAGCGTGCAAAGATGCGCTTTGCCATCTCAATGCCGGCAAGCACGCCATCTTCTTTAATAAGGAGCATATTCTTACCCATTGCATCGGCAGGGATTGTTGAGAGGGTTGTGTGGTCGCCATCGCCAATATCCTCGGCAAAAGAGAGGTCAATAAGCCTGTCTATCAATTCATCTTTTACGTTCATAATATTTGTATTTATTTTTGCGAAGATAGACATTTATTATCAGCCAAGCAAAAGTAAAACTATTTTTTATTGTATCTTCGTGGCAGAATTTACAATTGAGCGACAGCTGAATTTCTCTAAGAAAACCGAATAATGAAAATAACACTGCTTGTTGTGGGACGCACCGTCGACAGCAACATTATCGCCGGCATAAAAGACTACACGCAAAGACTGAGCCACTTTGCACAGTTTGACATTGATATTATCCCCGAGCTGAAAAACGCCAAAAAGATGAGCGAGGCGCAGCAGAAGGAGGCCGAGGGCGAACTGATTTTAAAGGCGTTGCAACCGGGCGACCGCGTGGTGCTACTCGACGAGGGAGGCAAGGAGTACCGTTCCACAGAGTTTGCCGCGTGGATTGAGCACAAGCAGAATATATCGACCAAGAGATTGGTGTTCATTGTGGGTGGACCTTATGGCTTTGCGCCAAAGGTTTACGATGCCGCACACGAAAAGCTATCGCTGTCAAAAATGACCTTCTCGCACCAGATGATTAGGCTTTTGTTCGTGGAGCAGCTTTACAGGGCATACACTATTATCAATAATTTACCATACCATCACGAATAGTTGCAAAGCAACTATCGCCCCATATATTGAGCAATAGTCACGCGAAGCGTGGGTTGCGGTTGCAAAGCAACAATATATGGGGCAATAGTTAAGCGAAACAAACGCGAAGCAAACGCGAAACAAACGCGAAGTGCAGGCGCAGCTTGCACCGCGTGGGTTGCGGTTGCAAAGCAACAATATATGGGGCCGGCAACTATTCGCCCTCTTTTTCCTCTTCACTCTCCTCGATATACTGGAAGCACCCGGCATCAACCGCTGCGCCACTGCGAGGCGTGCCATCAATATCCACCGGCAGACGGTCAAGAAAATCACTCGAGGCAATACCACGCGCCGAGGACTCGGCAGTGAGATGAAAATCATAATCAAAAATATCGTGGTCAATCAAGCGAAAATGCTCTTTACCAAATGGTGAGACGCCTACACTATCATAGACAATTTCCACAAAGCAGCTATCGGCAGCATCAATGGTATTTATCAGAGAATTCTCGAAACGATAATTTACGGCATTAGGCACCGTGTCGCCTAAATTGGTGAGAAAACCCATCACCTCATCTTCCTTTGAACCGGCTATCACACAATTTGCAAAAAAAGCGTTGCGCAACGGCGCAGGAGCCCCGTCGAGACTATTGTGTAACGCCAAGGCTACGTCACGCTGACGCCACACATAGAAATTGGCGATTGTGCAGTGTACAAAATTCACATTGCCGCCAACGACCTTAACACAATTACCCTGAGCATTGGCAAAAAGTGAGTTCAACGCTGTGGCACGAGCCATTATCAGTTCGAGTGCATTGCCGTGAAAATTCTGCACCTTAGACGATTCTATTGTTATGCGGTGCAGTGTTGTATCGCCCGGCTCAACTTTTATACCGTAGTTAGCACTGTGTATATCGCAGTGCGAGAGCTGATTATCGTTACTGGTGGCGGTAAACACTACCCCGTCCCACTGCCCGGGGATACGGTCGTAAGGCAGATAGGAGAACATATGGTCGGTGCGGTCGCCACGGAACACGATGGGCGCATCGGCGCGCCCCTCGGCTTTTAGACAGCCGTCGACTTTCATAAAGGTCTTGTCGTGAAAATAGAGTGTTGTCCCGGGAAGGAGCGAAAGGGTTGCCCCCTGCGACACGGTGAGGCTGTCGTAGATGACATAATGCCCTGCCGCCAAAGTGGTGTCGGAGATAAAATTCTCGCCCCGCAAAAAGGTTACGTCGCGCCCATAGGCAAGCAGAAGAACGCCTTGCTGCACGCCACTCTCAAGGGTAAAAAGAAGCGAGTCTTTTACCATAAAGGGAACGTCGCTGCCATTGCGGTCGACTGTCACCGACGCAAGAACGTAAAGGCTGTCTTTTGCACGAATTTCGAGGTCGTGCAAAAGAGTGCCGTACTGCCCGTCGACAAGCACACTGAACGGGGAACTGCCACCGCCATCGAGCTGCACGCTGCTTATGCGCAACGATTTATCGTTGCGGTTGCGGACAAGAAATTTTGCTGTGGGCGACATCACCTCGGAGAAGAGTGTGTCGAAAGAGACTGTGTCGCACGAGAACTCCAAGCGCAGCGTTGGGCTTGAAGAAAAATCGGCTTCCTCGACACAAGAGCCGAGGAATACCGATAAAATACCTATATATAGTAGTACTATTTTTTTTATCATCGTTTTTTATTAATGTGCGCTACTCGCAAGCCGGCAAATTACTAACGATGAAAGGCCTGTTTTATTGCACGCGAATTTACTTTGCAGGAGCATTTTCGAGCAGCAACAACAGGTGACGCCACCAACGCTCGGTTGAGGCAATGTGCAGACGCTCATCGGGGGAGTGCACGCCACGCATTGTCGGGCCAAAAGAGATCATATCAAGGTGAGGTGCTTTCTCGAGGAAAAGACCGCACTCAAGGCCGGCGTGAATTGCTTTTATCTTGGCCTCATCGGCAAAAAGTTGTTTGTAGGTGTCGCAGGCCACCTTTAAAATTTCGGATTTCATATTGGGCTTCCAGCCGGGATATTGTCCCTTGGTGGTTACTTTTGCTCCGGCAAGCTCAAAGGCCGAACGAACAGAATATGAGACAAAATCACGTGCCGACTCTATTGAACTTCGTTGACTGGTGGTGATTGTGATAACATTATCGGCTGTACGCTTGATAGAAGCGAGGTTACTTGATGTCTCGACCAAGCCGGGGACATCTTGACTCATCGCAAAGACACCATTGAACACCGCGCACACTGAGCGCAAAAGTTTTTCGGTAACAACAGGGTCGATAACACGATACACAGGGTCGGTGCTTTGCAGGGTGAAACGCATTGTTGGCTCGGTAACGCTGTACTCATCCTGAACCTCGGCTGCAAAGATATTAAAATCGACACGCACACTCTCCTTGTCGGCCGACTGCACAGCAAAAACAGCCGAGGCATCGCGTGGGATAGCATTGTGAAGGCTACCGCCGCTTATATCGCAGAGGTAGAACTCATACTTTTCGGCTATGCGCGCAAGGAAACGGCACAATAATTTATTGGCATTGGCACGACCTTTGTTAATGTCGTCGCCCGAGTGACCTCCGGTGAGTGCGTTAATATCTACCTTCATAAAGAACATATCACCGCCTATCGGTGTCCAGACGTGCTTAAAATCGGCATAATTGCAGACACCACCGGCGCAACCGATAAACATCTCGCCCTCGTCCTCGGAGTCGAGATTTACAAGAATATCACCCTGCAGCAGCTCGGGCGAAAGAGCCTCGGCACCGGTAAGACCAGTCTCCTCGTCAATGGTAAAGAGGCAGTTGATTGGGCCGTGCTTCAGTGTGTTATCGGCGAGCACTGCCATTGCCGCAGCAACGCCAATGCCATTATCGGCACCAAGAGTGGTGCCTTGTGCCTTCAGCCACTCGCCATCGACCCACGTTGTGATGGGGTCTTTTGTAAAATCGTGCTCAACGTCGGGGCGCTTGTCGCACACCATATCCATATGGCTTTGCAGGATAATGGTTTTTCTATCCTCGTAACCGGGAGTGGCCGGTTTTTTTATCAGCACATTGCCAACGCTGTCGGCAATGGTCTCATAGCCAAGCTCTTTACCAAAATTCTGTAAATAGGCCGATATTTGTGCCTCGTTCTTTGAACCACGAGGAATTTCACTTATCTTCAAGAAATACCCGAAAAGCGCTTCGGGCTGCAATTGATTGTTTTTCATATTAATATTGTTTAAATTTGTTAAACAGATTACTGATTTTGTAAAATATTGTTAAATATCCTTTTTGTCGTTCCTTTTTTACTTTTTTTGGGCAATCCACCCGCTCATAAGACAATAAAAAGCACTATCTTTGCACCACTAAAAAAGCCTGTCCGATTACGACATTACAAAGTTAATTGAAATGTTTAAAACTTTACTATTTACATTGTTAATTATTGCTATTTGCGTTGCTTTGCTTGCAATTAAGGTAATTATCAAAAAGAATGGGCGCTTCCCCAACACTCACGTGGGAGGCAACAAGGCTATGCGCAAAAGGGGCATCAAATGTGTGCAGTCGCAGGACAGAGACGCACGCAAGGTGAACCCAATGGCAGTGAAAGAGATAAGAAATTCAAACTAAATGGCTTAAAATACTATGAGAACCACAAAAACTATGACACTTTTGGCCGCTTTGGCCTTTATACAATTGTTCTTTGTTCAATGCTCGACAAAAAACAGTGAGACAGCAACTGCCAACGAGACAAAAGCTGCTGTTGAGAGCGTTGTAACAGATGCTACTACTGCCGCTACTCCGGTGTGCAATATCAAAATTGCTTATGTAGACTACGACTCTTTGTTGTTGAAATATGACTTTGCACAGGAGGTACAGAAGGAGATTATCCGCAAGGAGATGAGCATCAACAACGTTATGGAGAAGGAGAGAAAGAGCCTTCAGGAGGAGGCTGCAAACTTTGAGCGCAAGGTGCAGAATAACGTGTTTGCTACACAGGAGCGTGCACAGGCTGAATATGAGAAGATTATGAAGAAGGACCAAGAGCTTTTGCAGCGCGGTCAGGCAATGATTGCCGAGCTTGAGAAGGAGAGCCTTGCGAAATCGGCCGAGGTTAACCAGAACATCATCAACTATATTCAGGAGTTCAACAAAGAGGCCAAGTATGATTTCATACTCACAAAGATGGGTGGTAATATGCTCTACTCAAACGAGGCATTGGATATTACAAACGAGGTTGTCAAAGGCCTTAATGCAATGCACAACAAGGAGGAGAAATAATTTACCCACACACATAAACAAAACAGTGACCGAGCCACGTGGCTCGGTCACTGTTTTGTTATACTTTTTTCAATTATCAATACTTTTTATGAGGCATCTTGTGAGGTGCAATCATATTCTCGGGACGCAACAATTCGTCAAGCTCTTCCTTTGAAAGCATTTTTTCTTCAAGGACAAGGTCGTAGACGCTGCGGTTCTCCTTGAGAGCACGCTTGGCAATCTTGGCACTGTTCTCGTAACCAAGCACAGGGTTAAGCGCAGTGACAATACCGATGCTTCCCAAAACAAGCTCCTTGCAGTGCCCCTCGTTGGCGGTGATGCCATCGACACAAAGCACACGCAGACGTGTCATACCACGTAGCAACATACGGATAGATGATATTATTGAGTGAACAATCACAGGCTCCATCACATTGAGCTGCAACTGACCGGCCTCGGCCGCAAAAGTAACGGTGAGGTCGTTACCGATGACACGGAAACATATTTGGTTCACTACCTCGGGGATAACGGGGTTAACCTTACCGGGCATAATGCTTGAACCGGGCTGCATTGGTGGGAGATTAATCTCGTTAAGACCACAGCGCGGACCGCTGGACAAAAGACGAAGGTCGTTACAGATTTTTGACAGCTTGACGGCAAGACGCTTCAACGCCGACGAATACATAACGGTTGAACCGGCATCGGGAGTTGCCTCGACAAGGTTACCGGCAAGGACAAACGCTTTTCCGGAGATTACACGCAGAGCATCGACACAAGCTTGAGCATAGCCGGGCTCGGTGTTTATACCTGTGCCAATGGCTGTTGCGCCCATATTGACCTCGAGGAACAGACGCGCCATCTCATTGAGGCGGCTAACCTCTTCGTCGAGCGTTGCAGCAAAAGCCTCAAACTCTTGCCCCAAGGTCATTGGAACAGCATCTTGCAGCTGTGTACGGCCCATCTTAATAACCTGATTAAACTCTTTTCCCTTAGCACGGAACGAGGCTATAAGGCGTTTGAGTTCGCGCACAAGGTCCTCGTTGTGCAGTATAAAACAGAGTTTAAAAGAGGTTGGATAGGCATCGTTGGTCGATTGCGAGAGGTTTACGTGGTCGTTGGGGTGACAATATTGATACTCGCCCTTTTGGTGCCCCATAAGCTCAAGCGCACGGTTTGCCACCACCTCGTTTATATTCATATTGGTGGAGGTGCCTGCACCACCCTGCATCAGGTCGACAGGAAATTGATCGACAAGCGCTCCTTCCATTATCTCTTCGCAGGCCTTTTTGATGGCTGCACCAATCTCCTCATCGAGAGTACCAAGCGACACATTGGCGTGCGCGGCTGCCCACTTAACCATTGCAAGAGCTTTTACATAATAGGGGTGGTCACTGATGGTAATTCCCGAAATATCCTTGAAATTTACCATTGCACGCAAGGTCTGCGCACCATAATAAGCATCGGCAGGGACTTGAATCTCGCCTAATGAATCGTGTTCAAGACGTGTTTTCATCATTATATATATTAATGTCCTTACTCAAACAACACTCGGCATAAACATTTTGTTTAGCTGTTGCGATATGCGAAGATATAAATTAAATATCGGAACAAAGAATTTATCGTGGCGATTTTTTTAAAAAGATGCATAAATGAAAAAGCAGTAGCTGATTTTTGCAAAAAACCAGCTACTGCACCGAAAAAAAATCAAACATTGAAAAAAATCAAGCTTGTTCTTGTTGTTTAGCTTTTTTACGACGCATAAAGAATTGTACAATCCATTTAATTACATAGAACGCTGCAACAAACAAAAATGTTACAATCAACACTGCAATACCTGCTGCACGAGCGGCAGTAACGCCAAGGCCGAAGCCCGATACGCAAAATCTTACATAACTTCTAAGCATAATTTTTCTTTTTTAAAATTGTTTTATTTTGTATTCATTAAATCTCTTCATAGATGCGACCGTCCCATCCACGATAACGACGTTTGGGGGCAATTATCATAAGCATTATTATTGCTCCAATAACCATCAATATCTGTATCAGCACCTCAAAGGCAAGCACAATGGCTGCGCCTGTGAAAATTATACAACCAACAATGTAGACTATCAAGAAGAGGGTTATCAATATACCAAAGAAGAGACCAAAGGTTGAAATATTGCGCTTCAATGATATCAAAAGGCCAATGCCTAATGTAACAAAAAAGACTCCTAATACCAAAGGCTCAAAATACCACGAGTGCTGGTGACCATTCGCTGCCAGCACTGCCAGCACTATGAATGCTAAAGGAATACTCACACAAATGCCAATTGCCGCCGGCTTGACGCTGATTTTCTTCTCGGGAGCATTGGGGTCGTCGTTTTTGCTATTTAAAAAGAGCCCCCTCTCGTAGACGCTTATACTGCGGTAAAGTGTCCACAATATCAGGGCAAAAGGCACAAGACAGATAAGTGCGCCCCAGAAACCGAGTTTATCCATATCGCACCACCACAAGAAATCCTCTTCAAAGCACAAGAAACCATAAATAGCAATAGCCGACACAAGAAGTATTGCCACCGGAATTGTTATTATGAACAAGGGGCGCAGAACTATTGTCTTTGTTGTCAAATAGAGGAAACTGATTACAATTGCCACAGCAAATATTATGAGAATGAAGTAGGTAGCCTCCATTGAGCCATAAAACTCACCAAGACGCGTTGAACGGCGCTGAGCGCTCTTGCTTAGTGGATTTTCAACACCCTCGGGATTTTCGGGGCTGAACACCAACTTTTTCTCGTGAGCAGCATAATACTCACCCTCGTGATTAAACACATAATAAGAGTCATTATCAACAGCTCTGGTAAAGCTGTGCAATTTAAATCCGTCTTCAAACTCCACGCGCTCGCTGTTACTCAGGACCCAGCCTGAATCACTTTTTTCAACTAAATAACATTTTACTTTTCCTAAATCCCAGCCCCAAGAATTGAGCGTAAACTCCTGTGCGGGCACACACTGAACACCAATGAACAATGCAACCAAAAGAAGAAAAATCTTTTTCATAGTATTCTATTTTTGCAATTTGTTAAAATTTGTTATAACCGCAAAAGTAGAATAGAAGAGCCCTGCTCATCTCTCATTGAAACAAAATAAGGGTGTCAAAAAATAAAAAGAGAGGTGAAAAAATGAAAAAAAGATAAAAATTAATGCTCGAGCATCTTTTGCCTGTATTCTCCGAACGAACAGCCTGTTACGCGGCTGAAAACCCTGCGAAAGGTTGATATTGAGTTAAAACCGCTATTTTCGGCAATCTCGACCATAGTGTTTGTGCACTCGTTGCCGTGCATCATACGCAAAGCAGCCTCTATGCGATAGCCGTTGACATAATCGTAGAATGTTTTGTTTTGTGTGCTATTCAGATAGTTCGATAAATAGGTGCGGTTAGTGCCTATCATCAGCGCTAAATCGGCCAAAGACAAGTGAGGATTTTTCCACACTTCATCCTTCTTCATCAACAGTTCGAGCTTTGCGCCAAGCTGCGATTCAATATCTTCAGTAGCCTTTATCTGTGCCGGAAAATGCATTTTGACGACCTTTTGACAATCGGAATAATAGAGCACAATAACCCACATAAGGAGCAACGCCAACTGATAACAACCATCTACTATCCACGATGTAAAATAGCAGGATATTGTCCACAGAGCAAAGCAAATGACCAACATTACAACAACCCCCGACAGCCAATTTACACTGACATTTTCTGTGTTGGACAGATTTTCTTCGACCAGCTTATTGTATCTTTTCACAGCAAAGTAGAAATAAAAAACCATCAGCAGTGAATAGAGCCCTGTGTACACAAAAAGTGCGTCAAATATAAGGTCGGAGGCAAAGATGAGATACAGCACAAATGCCACAATGAATGGCAGCACCATAAGAAGCACTCGGCGAGGAGTACACCACCCCGCGTGTATTATCTCCAAAGCAAAACAGATGCCGGCCGGGACTGCTGTCATATCAAAGAGTACAAGCAGATTAGAAAAATAGTCGTTGCGCACTATCGGCTCGGTGTAAAAAAGAAGGTCTTTCAGCTCAAGAAACGCCCAATAAAGCAATATGTAGCCGCATAGACGTTGCAGACGCGAGACTTTGCGTCCGAAAGAGCGCTGCAAGCCGGCTATCAGAAAGAACATCGTCACTGCACCGTGGATAAAATAGAATAGTCTTTCACCTATCATTGCTTTTACATTGGTTTATTTTGTAAAGGTAGAGTAAAAAAAACAATTTAGCACACAAAGAGCGCTGTTCAATGCGTAAAAAAGCCTCATTTGTTCAAATGAACATTGCTTAACAAACAAAAGAAAGGGCACAGAAAGGGGGTTACCATTGTTAGGCAATAAAATAGACTACTTCTTTTTTGGCCCTGTATTGCACTTTTTTTGGGGGGCTATTGATTTATAGAATTGATTGTAGTTTCAACTTTTTTTTAAAATTGTTTCCGCTCACTTTGTTGGTAAATTTACCTACACTCACTTACTCGCAATCTTCAACCTTGTTCAGTTGTCTTATATTCTTTCTATAGTCTTGCTATATGTACTTTCTGTGCGACAGAAAGTACCAAAGAACTGGGCAGTCGTGTACGGCATTCGGTGCTTCCTTTGTTGACAACACCGCATTTTTGCATCCCACGCGGTGCAAACTACGTCTGCACTACGCGTGACTATTTGCTGGCGGTATTGTCGATTTGCAAAGCAAATTCACAAATTGCAAACAGCTTTGCTGTTGCAATATTCTTCGGTCGGTGCGCACCTCGCCCCTCGCAGCTTGTCGCAATGCTTGGGGCGGTAAGAACTCGCTGCGCTCAAACATCATACCGCCTATTTCCAAGCATTGCACGGCTGCTCACTGTGCCTCCCAATGCTGCCCTTTCGCTTTCAGCGACGAATTACCTTTGCAATAAAAGTTCATTGACATATATCGCGAATTTTAGCGTGTACAATGGTAATTTCAAATAAATACCGGCACCGTAAGCAACACAGCGTAAAGCCCTCTCGGTAGCAGGCCATTGTGCGAGGCACGTTCAAACGTAGTGCGGCAATTATCTTTTCTTAAAATTGCCGCACGCAGTGCGATCCGCAGCACCCTACTGCCGAGAGAAAGGCTTGCAGCGACAAGTGAGCGACGAACGAGTGATATTGCCACGAGGGCAATTCACGAGCAGGAGGAGTGAGCGACTGGTGCGCCCGTGTGCCGGGGCTTTTCGTTCTTTTGGCCGCCAAAAGAACAATACAGAAAGACTACAAATAGAATAAAAGATAACTAATCAAGGTTGAAAACTGCCATAGAATACAACAGTGAGCAGAAGCAAGATACACTCGTGCAACGCGCGACCTATCGCTGCTCGTGTGTCGAAGCACAAACTATTATCTTAGATTTTTACCGAAATCTCTTTATCACACTATATGCTTGAAACATACCTAACTCACCGGCTTTGACAACACTCGCTTTTTGCGACCCGAGCGGTGCAAACTACGTCTGCACGACGCGCGACCTATCGCAGCTCGTGTGTCGAAGCTTTAGTAGATTTACCGAAATCTCTTTATCACGCTATATGCTTGAAACATACCTAACTCACCGGCTTTGCTAAGGTCTGCCACACCACCCTCGGTGTTGCCGGTGTAGATTTTCGCTAAGCCACGATTGTAATAAGCCTCGGCAAAGCGGTCGTTAAGAGAGATTGCCCTTGTGTAATCGACTATCGCCGATTTAAAATCATTGAGTTTAACCGAGACGTTGGCACGATTAAAATAGGCCTCGACAAAGGTGGGTTGCAGTTCAATGACACGGTCGAGGTCGTCTTTCACAAGGCGATAATCGAGGTTTGCGAGCAGAGAGCCCTGATTGAGTGCTAGTTTTTGTGGCTCGGGTGCATCGTTGAGTTTGTTCAGCTCCAACTGTTTGTAACGCACAAAGGCACGCACAAAATAGATGCTCCAATCACCGGCAGAGGCTTGCACTGCCCTGTCAATATCGGTCATTGCAGCCTCAATATCCTGCACAAGATAGTAATCAATGGCACGTTCACGACGCGCAACAGCATCGTCATTATCCTCGGTGATATTTGACGACACCTCGTCGATGTGTGCAAAATGATACTCGGCCTCGCTGCCAGTGAGGGCACGTTCCTTGTTTGTGAGGAGCAACTGGCGACTATCGCCACGCGTTGCATTAAGCGACTCGACAAGGCTGTTATAACCATTCGACGAGGATGTTTTTTCGTCTTTGTAGCAGGTGAGCACAAACAGCGGTTCAAGCTCCACGTATATATTGCGGTTCTGTACCTTTCCACGCGCCTCGGTGGTATATTGCTTTGCATTTACATCGGCTGGAACAATCATCTTGTTGTAGTTGCGGACATTCTCGTCGGAGCGCTTGCGTGTGGCGTCATCCTCGGCCGAATACTCATTTTGCACCGATGCAATGCCATTGATATAAATCTCCTGACGACGTTTGAAGAGCCACTCTTCATCGGCCTTTGCGCCGGATATATCGCCCTGCTTGCGACGTGCCTCGGCTCGACAGCTATAAGCCTGTTCAAAATTGGGATAGGCCTCAATGACAAGTGAAAGGTCGTTGACTGCGCCTTGATAATCGCCCACTGCCGAACGCAGCATAGCGCGATTAAAGCGTGCAAGAGTGTTGTCGGGGTCGACACCCAGCACCATATCAAAATCCTTTATCGCTTTATTGTTATCGCCAAACTCCATCAGCAACAGACCGCGATTATAATGGGCTGTGAGACTTGTGGAGTCGACATACACCGCCATATCAAAATCGGCAAGAGCACCCCTTAAATCCTCGCGATAGTAGCGTATAAGGCCACGATTGGCGTAGCTGTTGCTGCGCCCGGGCAGCAGCTCTATGGATTTATTCATATCGGCCTCGGCCTCTTCATAAGCCCCCATAGAGTAGTGCACCATTGAGCGAGTATCGTAGACGTTTGCCGAGTATTTATCAAGAGCAACGGCTTTGTTTGCCATTGCAAGAGCTGTGAGAGTATCCTGCATATTCATCGCCACCTGCGTGCGCATCATATGCGCCGAGCTGTTGCGAGGAGCAAAAAGGAGCAGTGAATCGACCGCACCGGCGGCTCGCTCCCACTGACCGCCCTGCATCAGCACGCCCACAAGATTTTGCCACATATTGATGTTTTGCGGGTCGTAGCTTATAGCCGTGCGGATATCCTGCTCGGCAAGCGCAAGGCTATCGAGGTTCGCACGGCAGAGACCGCGCAGCTGGTAGCTGCGGGCAACGTAAGGGTTACGGTCTATGGCAAGCGTTAAATCCTCCTCGGCACCAACAAAATCGTCGAGGTAGAATTTTGCCAGCCCACGGAAAAAATAGGGCTCGTGCAGAAAGGGCTTGGCATCAATTACTTTGTTGAAATATTGGATTGAGAGCACATAATCCTCGAAATAGAGCGCGTTGCGCCCTATTTCCATTACCCTCGTGGTGTTCAACTGAGCCAAGCAGAACAACGGGGCAAGCAACGCAACAACGGTTGCTATTGCCCTGCGCAGTTTCATCGTAGCACGCGCTTTACCTTGTAGTCACAAACAACCTTGCCCTTTGCTAGATTACCGAGTTTGTTCTTGTTCATCTGACGGCGCAAGGGAGAGAGACGGTCCGAGAACACCTTACCCTCGAGATGGTCGAACTCGTGCTGCATAACACGTGCCAAATAGCCCTCGACCCACTCGTCGTGCTCAACAAAATTCTCATCAAGATAGGTGACGTGAATGCGCGAGGGGCGTGTGACCTTCTCGTGCACTCCGGGGAGGCTCAAGCAGCCCTCTTCCATTGTATCGGTCTCGCTCGAGGTCTCAATGATGTGAGCGTTGATATAGACGCGACGGAAATCCTTGAATTGTGGTTCGTCCTCGGCAAGAACGTCGAGATCGACAACCACCAAGCGTATTGCAAGGCCTATCTGAGGCGCTGCAAGGCCAATACCCGATGCGTGGTGCATTGTCTCGAACATATTTTCAATGAGTTCCTTCAAGTTAGGATATTCTGCATCAATATCCTCGGCAACCTTTTTGAGCACCGGCTGCCCATAGAGATAAATTGGTAGTATCATATCTGTTTCTATTATTAGTTTTTTTGTAAAGAAGATTGTATCAACGCTGCTGCATACGGCGGCTCTCCATATAGGACTGCAATATTATGGTGGCACTTACCTCGTCTACAAGTTCTTTGTTGCGACGCGCCATCTTGCCAATGCCCGATGCGATGATTGCCTGATGAGCCAGCACAGAGGTAAAACGCTCGTCGTGGTACTCTACCGGAATTTCGGGCAACAGCTTACGCAAACGGTTCACAAAAGGCTCAATGCGGCACATATTCTCCGAGGGGGTATTGTTCATCTGCTTTGGCAAGCCAACGATGATGCGCTCCACCGGCTCACGTTTCACATAATCGAGGATATAATCGACAAGGGTTGCTGTTGCAACAGTCGTGAGACCGCCGGCAATGAGCTGCAACTCGTCACTGACCGCAAGGCCGGTGCGTTTCTTTCCATAGTCAATTGCTAATATTCTTGCCATATTGCACTGCTTTATCGTTATTTCTGCGCCTTTTTACAGCCGAGTCCATAGATGGTTACAATGATGAAGCATATCATCGGTAACACGTAGGAGACATTGACTGCCGGCATACCAAATATTATCTTTTCATCGATTATCATTCCCTGCAACGGTGGCATCAGCGCGCCACCAACAATTGCCATAACAAGGAACGCTGCACCAAGAGAGGTATCCTCGCGGCTTACATTCTCGAGCGCAATGCCATAGATTGTGGGGAACATAAGCGACATAAAGAAGCTGATGGATACAAGGCAATAGAGCCCCAATATTCCTTCAATGAGTATTGTGCCCAAAGATGCCAACGTTGCGCAGATTGCAAAAACCGTCAACAGCGTGCCCGACTTATAGTAGCGCATAAGCATTGTTGTCACAAAACGCCCACAAAGGAAAAGCAGCATTGCCACGATATTGTAGTTCTGTGCCACAGCCTTGTTTATGCCAAGATTGTCGGCATATTGAATGATAAAAGTCCACACCATTATCTGCGCAGCCACGTAGAACATCTGCGCCACGACACCAAAGGTGTAGCGTTTATTTTTCCACAAGTTCACAAGAGTTGCCTTGTTGTTCACACGAACACTTTTTTGCCCTTGCAGATTGGGGATTACAACACAAACAAACACGGCTAATATAACAAGCACCACAATGCCCAAGGCTACATAAGGGTTGCGTATTATCTCGAGGTCGTGTTCGCGGATAGCGGCCTTCTCGGCTGCCGAGAGAGTGCTGTATATTATCTCGCCCGAGGCGTTACGTTTATCGGACAAAAGCCCCGGCAACACAATGAGCGAAGCAACCGACATTCCAAGCAACGAGCCTATGGGGTTAAAGGCTTGAGCCAAATTCAAGCGCCTTGTTGCTGTCTCCTTTGAGCCGAGCGACAAAATCAACGGGTTGGCTGTTGTCTCCAAAAAGGCGAGGCCAAAGGTGAGGATGTAGAGCGACACACAGAAAAAGGCAAAGCTCTGTCGCGCTGCGGCAGGGATAAAGAGCAGTGCGCCAACGGCATAAAGGGCAAGACCTATCAAAATGCCTCTCTTATAGCTGTAGCGACGAATGAAGAGCGCCGCAGGAATTGCCATTGTGGCGTAACCGCCGTAAAAAGCAAACTGCACAAGAGCAGCCTCGGAAGCGGGCAACTCCATCAGTGTCTGGAACACAGCCACCATAGGGTTTGTTATATCGTTTGCAAAACCCCAAAGAGCAAACAAGAATGTAACAAGGACAAACGATAAAAGGTATCGTTTGTCTATCAGTTTGTTTTTATTGTTGTTTATCTCCATCAAGATTTTTTAAAAATCACTCAAAAAAAGGTTGTTTACACTTTGCGCGAATGTTGATTGCCTTTTACGCTCTTTTATTTTTCATACAGATGAAAGATGCGCTCCATCATACGCCACTTTTCATTTGAGGAGCTGCCGGGGGCAGCCTGTTGAAATTCGGCCATATAATCCTCCCACTCCTGCTGACGCGGCAACGTTGCAAGGCGCGCCATCGCGCTGTCCCAATCAAAATCGAGCGGTGTCTCCACAATCATAAACAGACGAGTGCCCACAATGTATATCTCCATCTCGAGAATACCCACACTGCGTATGCCGTCAATAATTTCGCTCCAAGCCTCGCCTTCGCTGTGACGACGACGATACTCGGCTATAAGCTCCGGGTTGTCCTTGAGGTCGAGTGTCTGGCAGTAGCGTTTTACCGGACCGTTGTACTCTTTTATTGTGTATCCGTTTGTCATTGGAGTGTGCGGTTGTTAAAAAAAGGCCTCCGGTGTGGAAGCCTTTAGAAAATTATTTGTTGTAAAGCAACCAAGCCTTCTGATAATCGTTGTTGCGTGGGTGGGCAGCCTTGAACTTGTCACGGGCAGCAGCAGCCTCTTCTTTTGTGTCGCACGAAGCGCATACTACACGATAAAGGCCTGTCGACGGGTTCTGAACAACAATAGCATTGTAACCCTCGTCAACCAATGACTGACGAATGTTGTCGGCACCCTCTTTACGGCTGTAGCTACCGCATACAACGCTGAAAGCCTTGAGTGAGCCCTCGTCGCCTGAAGAGAGAACAACCTTCTCGGTGCGGTAGGTTGTGTCGACCTCTGAATTTGTTGACGAAGCAACAGGAGCAATCTCCACTGCCTCGCTCTCCTGACCGTTACCCTCGGCAAGCTCGGCCTGACGAGCCTCCTCGTAAGCTGTTTTATAAGCGCTGTCCTTAGATGACTTACAAGATGTGAAAGAGAATGCCACACAAGCGGCAAAAGCAATTACAAATAACTTTTTCATAAACTATATATTTTTATTATTATGCAAAATTTCCACAAAAATACGAATAAAGCGCTAAAACATCAACTTTTAGCGCTGTTAATTTATCATAATAGCAAAAAACCAACATTAAAGAGTGGTTGATGGGATATTTTTCCTAACTTTGCTACAATGAGCAAACAACGAAACGATTATATGAGAAGAATTTATTTTTTTATGATTGCAATGATGGCACTGCTATCGTGCGGCACAAGCAAAGAGTTGGCAAAAGCACCACAAAAATGCGATGAAAAGGTGAATTACGAGGAGTTTTTTACCGGCAATACTATGCGCTTCGATTTTCATCACGCAGGTGATAGCAAGGCCGAGTTCTACTATTTCGACAGGGTGATAAGAGAGGGCGAGTGGGCCGGCTCAAGAGTATCGCTCATCAACCCGTTCGACTATGGCGAACAGCATTTCAGAATAATTGACAAGGCCAGCGGAAAGGTTATATACAAGAATAACTACTGCACGCTTTTCAACGAGTGGCAGACTACCCCCGAGGCAACAGTGACAAGCCGCGCGTTCCCCGAGGGAGTGATTTTCCCCGAACCGGCAAAGGATTTTTGCATTGAGTTCTATGCTCGCAACAAGCAGACAAAAGAGTGGGAAAAGAGATACACACAAGAGGTGCAGGTGAACGACTACAATATCACCGTTAAAAAGGCACAACACGAGTGCATCGACATTCACATTGGCGGCGACATTGCACACAGCCTTGACATTGTGCTGCTCCCCGACGGCTTTACTGCCGATGAAAAGGAGAAATTTCTTGCATCGTGCAAGATGTGGAGCGATGCTCTCTTTAGCTACGCGCCGTTCAACGAGAACAGCCACCGCATAAACGTTCGCGCGGTGTGGGCTCCCTCGCGCGAGAGCGGAATCAGCAAGCCGGGCGTTGGAAAGTGGGTGGATAATCTGCTTGGGACACGTTTCTACACGCTCAACAGCGAGCGCTACCAGATGACCGAGGAGTTTCAGAAGGTGAGAGACATTGCAGCCAATGCACCATACGAGAGTATATTTATACTGACAAACACCGACAAGTATGGCGGTGGCGGAATTTACAATTTCTACGGCCTTGGCTCGGCGGGCAACACCGGCTACACAGGTGAGGTGTATGTTCACGAGTTCGGACACTCGTTGATGGGACTTGGTGATGAATATATTGAGATTGGCAACACGGTGAGCGCGCTCTACCCTGCCGGCAAAGAGCCTTGGGAGGCCAACCTTACGCGCTTTGTGGAGTTTGAAGGCAAATGGGAGGATTTGATTGCCGAGGGCACTCCGGTGCCTACCGTTGCCACCGAGGGCTCTACCGAGAAAGATTGGGTGATTGGTGCCTATGAGGGTGGCGGCTATCTTGAAAAGGGTATTTTCCGTGGCTGGCCGGAGTGTATGATGAAGGCGTTGAGCGATTTTTGCCCCGTATGCCAAAGAGCAATAGTGAGGTATTTGGATTATATCTGTAAATAATAAATAAATCCCGGCACTGCCGGGATTTATTGTTAATAATATGTTATCTCTGTCTTGCGACCTTCGGGGTCGACATAAGAGACCGGATATTTACTGTCAGCTTCGTCCCACGTCCAATGTCCATCTTTCTCATTACCCTCGGCATCAACAATGCCGTCAGGAAGATAAGGGCTTGTAGCACCTAACATTCCGAAGGCTGCCAATTGGAAGGGCGCGCGATAGGGCCACGAGATAAGGGGGATTGTCTGCTCTGCACCCCAGTAACCAAAATAGGCCGAAAAATCGAAATTAGTATGGTTTCTAAACGATGATGAATAGAGATATTTTTTGCTATAGTCCTCAAGAACCTGTTCTGTTGTGGGCTTATACTTTTTATAGCCTGTCACATTGCCTTTAGCATCGCGATAGAGCTCGAAACAGATGTCATCATCGGTATATGCACTCTTCAACTCTGTCAACTCATACTCAAAAGCTCCCAACGAGAAGCGGCCAAGCACTCCGTTCGGCTTGAAAAATCCATAATTCGAGCTGCTGGCGTATTGGTTCTCTTTTGGCAGGTCGGGGTATTCAATATTGACTGTATAGGCAACCTCCAATCCCTCGCCACGATAGAAATAGTTGGCGCTTGTGGTCATATTGCACTTATAATAAACTACATCGATGTAATTTATTAGAAATGGTGAATATAAGGTGAGGTTTGAGTTAACCGTCTTTATACGTTTCTTTGCATCGTAGGTGAAACGATGCTCGTGTGTGTACTCGCCACCTTTTTCAACAAATGTGGTCTTTACCGATTTCACAAGGCGACAATCTGTTGGCGGTTCGTAGTAAGAGATTGCCTTGTCGGCATCATACTCGTCGGTGCACGATGCAACAGCCACGCACAACGACAAAAGAAGGAGTGAAAAAAATTGTTTCATCTTGTCTTTATATTTATGGCGCGAATATCGTTCATTTTTGGCAAATGAGCAAATAATAGGTTGTTGTTTTAAATTTATTTTGCAACCCGACGGTGGGTTCGTTTGTTCATAAGTCAAAAAAAAAGATTATGGCGTTTATTGATTATTACAAGGTGCTTGGAGTGGAGAAGAATGCGTCGCAGGAGGATATTAAAAAGGCTTATAGAAAATTGGCGAAAAAGTATCACCCCGACCTTAACAAGAACAACCCGCAGGCACAGACAAAATTCCAAGAGATTAATGAGGCAAATGAGGTGCTGAGTGATACCGAGAAGCGTAAACGATATGATGAGTATGGCGAGCATTGGAAGCACAGCGAGGAGTTTGAGGCGCAAAAACGCAATGCCGGCACGCAGGGGTTCGGCTTTGAAGGCTTTGGCGATTTTAGCCGCAGCAACGGCAACGAGAGTGGCTTCAGCGACTTTTTTGAGCACCTTTTTGGTGGCGGCGCGTTCCGCGCCGCGCGGCAAAGAGGCCGCGACCTGCAGGCAACGTTGCAACTGACGCTAAAGGAAGCAGCTGCCACCCACAAGCGCATATTGGAGATTGAGGGCGAAAAGATTGCACTGACTATCCCGGCCGGAATTGCCGATGGGCAGAAGATTAGGATTAAAGGGCGTGGCGGCAAGAGTGCCAACGGCCAAGAGCGTGGCGATTTATATATCACTTTTAGCATTGAGCCGGACAGCCGCTTCACGCGCGAAGGCGACGACCTGCTCACCACCATTGTGTGCGACCTTTACACGCTGCTGCTCGGTGGTGAGGTTGTTGTGCCCACGCTCGACGGCAGTGTAAAGGCAAGCATAAAAGCCGGCACGCAGCCCGACAGCAAGCTACGGCTGCGTGGGAAAGGGATGCCACACTACAAACGCGAGGGCTACGGTGACCTTATTATGGTTATTAAGGTGGTGCTGCCACAACTCAACAACGAGCAAAAAGAGCTAATAAAAAGGGTAAAAGAAGAGAGGTAGGAAATGATCTGACCCCAAAAAGTTGGACGAATTAATAAAAAAGTTTATTGGTAAAGAGTTCGGTATTGCACCGGACTCTTTCCTTTTAGTCTCAGTTTGATTC
>JAZRMQ010000031.1:0-5763 GCA_045647745.1 Bacteroidaceae bacterium
GGTTGCGATTAGCAAAACGAGCCAATGGGGGAATCTTTGGAACTGACGACATAAATTTCACCATCGCGAGTTTTGCAGCAACAGGTCACGCGAAGCGCGGATAAAAATCGCGCCGCGTGGGTTGCGATTAGCAAAACGAGCCAATGGGGGAATCTTTGGTATTAAGATTTCATAACCTCATACACCACACTCAAAAGCGCACCACCACCTCTTTTTTTACTTTTTTTGTAAAAAAATGTAGCAATCGACAAATTATAACAAAAATGGTTGTAAATTTGCGAAACGGGTAAATGAGAGTATTACATACTCTATTTGTTTGTCATCTCGAGCAAACGCGAGGGAGCTCAAAAATATAGTTTGAAGAGAATTCTCCTCCGTTGTCGTCGAAATGACAACTTGATGCAGTGTGCAACAACAAAAGACATTATACATATTAAACAATAATAAAATGCTTACACTCGACAAAATCTATCACGCATCATACGTCCTCAAGGACGTGATACGTCGCACAGAGCTAATCCCTGCTCCCTATTTGAACAAGAAGGGCAACATCTTCCTCAAGCCCGAGAACTTGCAGTTGACCGGCTCGTTCAAGGTACGTGGTTCATACTATAAGATTTCTCAGCTCTCGGCCGAGGAGAAGGCAAAGGGTGTTATTGCCTGCTCAGCCGGCAACCACGCTCAGGGTGTTGCGTTGGCTGCCACAAAAAACGGCATCAAGTCAACTATCTGCTTGCCCGACTGTGCCCCAATATCAAAGGTTGAGGCAACAAGAGGCTATGGTGCAGAGATTTGCCTTGTAGAGGGTGTGTACGACGATGCATACAAGCGTGCAATTGAGTTGCGTGACGAGATGGGTTATACCTTTATCCACCCATTTGACGATATTGACGTAATTGCAGGTCAGGGAACAATCGGACTTGAGCTCATCGACCAGATGAAAGACGTTGACGTTGTTGTTGTGCCCATTGGTGGCGGTGGCCTCATCTCGGGTGTTGCATTTGCACTAAAATCACTCAACCCTGCCATAAAGGTATATGGCGTACAGGCTGCCGGCGCTCCAAGTATGAAGAATTCTGTTGAGCACAAGCAAATTGAGCGCCTTGATACTGTTTCGACAATTGCTGATGGTATTGCAGTTAAGCAGCCCGGTGAGAACACATTCGATTTTTGCAGCAAATATGTCGACGGCATTGTAACTGTAACAGATGACGAAGTTTCATCGGCAATCCTCTCAATGCTCGAGCATCAGAAGATTATCACCGAGGGTGCAGGTGCTGTTGCTGCAGCTGCCGTAATGTTCGATAAGATTCCTGTTGAGGGCAAGAACGTTATCTGCGTTGTATCGGGTGGTAATATTGACGTCAATATCCTCGACCGTGTAATCAAGCGTGGCCTCTTCACATCGGGCCGCTCGGCGCTGCTCAAGGTTGAGCTCCTTGACAAGCCCGGACAGTTGGTGCAGGTATCGAAGATTATTGCCGACCTTGGCGGTAACGTCATCGGTGTACACCACGAGCGTACAAATGCCAACACTGGCGTGACAGGTTGCTGGATACGCATAGACCTTGAGACACGCAATTTCGAGCACATCAACAATATTAAGAGCGCGTTGACCAAGGCTGGTTTCAAAATTATGGATTAATCATTAAAACAAAATAACTATGTTGAAGAAAGTTTATACAAGCAATGCCCCCGAGGCTATCGGCCCCTATTCACAGGCTATCATCTGTGGCAATATGTTGTTCACATCAGGTCAAATTCCCATCAACCCTGCAACAGGTGAGGTTGAAGCCGAGGGTATCACAGACCAAGCTACTCAGGTTATGAAAAACCTTGCAGCTGTGCTTGCCGAGGCTGGCACATCATTCGACAAGGTTGTCAAGACAACCTGCTTCCTCAGCGATATGGCCGACTTTGCTGCGTTCAACGCTGTTTATGCCGAGTATTTTACAAGCAAACCAGCACGCTCTTGTGTTGCTGTAAAGACTCTCCCCAAGAACGTTCTTGTTGAGATTGAGGTAATTGCCGAAATCTAAAAAAAAGATTTTTATAAAATACACTCGTGGGTGGCTCCAGAGCCACCCACGAATTGTTGATAGTGAATATACAGATGCAGCCCGATATTTTTCAATATTAAGGCTGCATTTCATTTTTATTTACTATCTTCGCAGTAGAGTTATAATGCCTTATTGGGATTTTAAAGAAACGATATATGACAAACGTAGTTGACGTAGCAAAAAAGTGCTTTCAAGATGAAGCACAAGCTATTTTAAGCCTGATACCAAAGTTAGACGAGAACTTTACAAAAGCTATTGAACTCATCATAGAAAGCAAAGGCAAGCTAATTGTAACCGGTGTTGGTAAATCGGGACATATTGGTGCAAAGATAGCATCTACAATGGCGAGCACAGGCACCCCCGCTTTTTTTCTCAATCCGCTCGATGCTTTTCACGGCGACCTTGGAATGATTGGCGAAGGAGATGTGGTGCTTGCAATCTCCAACTCGGGACAGACCGATGAACTTTTGCGTTTCATACCATTATTGAAAGAGAGAAATATCCCCATCATATCAATGTCGGGCAACCCGGCGTCATTGCTCGCCAAATTCTCGGAGTGCCACCTGAATGTAGCTGTGGAGAAAGAGGCGTGCCCACTGAACCTCGCCCCCACCTCATCAACCACCGCCACCCTTGCGATGGGCGATGCAATAGCCTGTGCCCTGATGACTGTGCGCAATTTCCAAGCAAAAGACTTTGCACAGTTCCACCCCGGAGGCTCGCTCGGCCGTCGCTTGCTATCAAGGGTAAAGGATTATATGATAAGCGACAATCTACCCATTGTGAACAGCGAATCAAAAGTAAGCGACACACTGATGCAGATTAGCCGAACAAAGATGGGCATTGCCGTTGTTATTGAGAATGATGAGATAATTGGTGTGGTAACCGATGGCGATATACGCCGTACAATGCAGCGCGACCAAGATCGTTTCTTCCAGCTCACTGTCAAGGACCTTATGAACCGCAACCCAAAGCTGATTAAGGAGGATGCCAAGCTCTCGCAAGCCGAGGAGATTATGCGCCAGCACAATATCAAATCATTGATTGTCGTAAACAACAATAACAAGCTGGTGGGCGTGATTGACGCCTTTAGCTGTCTTTAAAAAAACGAAATTATGAAGGTTGTAGCATTTGTCCCCATAAGACTAAACAGCAAGCGCGTTGTCGGCAAGAATTTAAAGTTACTTGGCGACAAGCCGCTGTTGCAATATATCCTCGACACATTAACAAGCACCCCAGCCATTGACGAGGTGTATGTTTATTGTAGCCAAGAGGAGATAATTCCTCTGTTGCCGCAAGGCGTAAAGTTCCTCAAGCGCGACGTATCACTCGACCGCGACGAGACATTGGGACAAGAGATTTACGACGCCTTTATAAAAGAGGTCGACGCCGACGTCTACATTCTTGCGCACACCACCTCGCCCTTTATAAAGGCCGAGACGATAGAGAATGCCGTAAAGCAAGTTACCAACGGCAGCCACGACTCGGCCTTCAGCGCCCAAAAAGTGCAGACATTTGCTTGGTACAACGGCAGCCCACTAAACTACAACCTCAAAGAAATTCCCCGCACACAGACCATTGAGCCTGTCTACTTTGAGACAAGCGCTTTTTATATTTTCCGCAAAGAGATTTGGACCGTTGAGCACCAACGCATAGGCAAAACCCCATATATAGCCATTGTCGACCCTATTGAAGGCATCGACATTGACAACCCCGAGGATTTTGAATTTGCAGCAAAAGTACTGCCCGAGCAATAACCCTAAAAACAGAGAATTATGGGCAAGAGTTGGCAAAAATGCTGGAACGCGCTGAACTACCTGTATGGAACATTGCAGACAGGCAGCCGCAGACGCTTGCGCTCCTACAAGAACTGCCACAGCGGACGTTGTTTTATCATCGGCAACGGTCCAAGCCTAAGGAACAGCGACCTCAGACGCCTGATGGAGCTTGGCGAAAAGACCTTTGCCTGCAACTCATTAATCAAACTGTTCGGCGAGATACCCTTTGCGCCAACCTACTATTTTGCACAAGACAACAAAATAATCCTCGACAACAAGAACGAAATAACAAACTACAACGGCACACGCTTCATAAAAGCACACTACGCAAAGCGCTACCACATTAAGGGCGTAACATATTACAATATGCTCTTTCCCCAACACCCGATAGGATTTTCAAACAACATTCCAAAGGTTGTATACAGCGGACAGACGGTAACATACTCAATGATACAGTTCGCGGCATATATGGGATTTAAGGAGATTTATCTCATTGGGGTAGACTGCAACTATTCGGGCAACAACAGCGTTATTACCCCGGAGAGTTATTTCGACGCACGCCTGTTCAACAGCAACCGCGACTACGCCGCTCCCGAGGTTGACACCAATCTTTTGGCCTACGCTCGCGCAAAAGAGGTCTGCGACAAGCAAGGAATAAAAATCTATAACGCAACACGAGGAGGAAAGCTCGAGATATTTGAACGCGCCGACCTTGACAAAGTATTAAACAATCCTAAAAACGTATAATTATGGAAAGTTGTGAAACAAAAAAATGCAACTGCGGCAAATGCATCACCGGCATTGCAATTTTTATAGGCCTGACAATACTAGGGTATTTCATCAACAAAGGCCTTGCAAGCATTGCCTACCAAGACCAATACGTAACAGTCAAAGGCCTTGCCGAGCGTGAGGTGATGGCGAATAAAGTTGTGTGGCCACTACCCTACAAATGTGTCAGCAACGATATGCAAAAGCTATATGACGAGATTGAGAAGAACAAAAACATAATACTATCGTACCTCAAAGCAGGCGGAATAACAGACAGCGAAATTATCCTGTCGGCACCTGCTGTTACCGACCGTCTCGCACAAAGCTATGTTCCCGACAATATTAAATTCCGCTATCAGGCCGAGGCGGTGATAACAGTCACTTCGCCACAGGTGGAAAAGGTTATAGAGCTAATGAGCAAGCAGTTAGAGCTTATGAAAGATGGTGTGATAATCAGCAACGAATACAACTATCAGACACAGTTCGAATACACTGCCCTCAACGAGATAAAACCTGAGATGGTTGAGGAGGCTACACGCAACGCTCGCGCAGTGGCACAGAAGTTCGCCGACGACTCCGATTGCAAGCTCGGCAACATTAGACAAGCCTCACAAGGACAATTCACAATATCGAGTGACGAAACAACGCCGCAATTAAAGAATATACGCGTTGTCACAACGGTAAAATATGCACTCAAATAACGTAAGTTCAATATAAGGATTTGTACTAACATTTAGCGTTTTTGTCATCTCGAACGCACGTGAGAGATCTCACATTTTCGCAACCCTGTCATCTCGAACGAACGTGAGAGATCTCACATTCTCGCGCCCCTGTCATCTCGAACGCACGTGAGAGATCTCACATTCTCACACCCCTGTCATCTCGAACGAACGTGAGAGATCTCAAATTTTCGCAACCCTGTCATCTCGAACGCACGTGAGAGATCTCATATTCTCGCGCCCCTGTCATCTCGAACAAACGTGAGAGATCTCATATTCTCGCAACCCTGTCATCTTGAACGCACGTGAGAGATCTCACATTCTCGCAACCCTGTCATCTCGAACACACGTGAGAGATCTCACATTTTCGCAACCCTGTCATCTCGAACGCTCGTGAGAGATCTCACATTCTCGCAACCCTGTCATCTCGAACGCACG
>JAZRMQ010000032.1:0-8362 GCA_045647745.1 Bacteroidaceae bacterium
AGTATCAGTGTTTCTTTTAATTTGGCTGTTGGTTTCATCATTAATGGCAATAATTTTTAAAAGTGCTCCAGGTGGTATTGTTATGTTTTTCATGGTTGCAACAGTTTGGGGCGTTCTAAAATATGTGAGGCCTGTGATTAGGAATTTAATGCATATTGAAGAACTTGAAAATCATGTAGAAAATATTGAAGAAGTTCATTTTGATGAAAATGCCAAAATAGAAGTAGGTGATATTATAATTGATTTAAAGAGTTGCAAAGAATTCAGAGTAAAAGATGTTGTCGGCGATAATGAGTTTGAGTGTATGGAAAGATATGGGGGAGTTTTTTATACTTTTAAACGTGATGAGATAAAACTCGTCAGCAAACAATAGAATACCTTGTACAAAACTGCGATATTGAACTTAACCAATGAGTGTGTCTTTCTGATGGTACACTCATTGGTTTTATAATATATGTTTATCGAATTGTCAATCCTGAAATATAACGGAGAGGGAGATTTTGACAACACCGTTTTACCGGGACCGCAGGGACTTTGGAACTCCTCCGTCACTGTGTAACAGGGCCCTTCGGGACTCCTTTTGGGAAACATAAATGTTTAGTGCTAAAGCATGCTCCTCGTGGGAACTAAAGTTCCCTTCGTCGCAAGGTTTGTGCCATCGGGTGTAGCACAAGTTCGCTTGTGTGTTACACAACGAGCGCAGCCAAAGTTTGTGGAAAGCAACGCATTGCTATGGTATCGCACCGTCCCTCTCTTAAAAGCGGGAGAGTTTGCATAAAAAAAGAGCAGATTAATCTGCTCTTTTGTCTCATCGTGCGCGTGATAGGACTCGAACCTACACGTCGCAAAACACCAGATCCTAAGTCTGGCGCGTCTACCAATTTCGCCACACGCGCGACTGTTTTTATCTTTCGGCTGCGAAGGTAATACATTTTTTTGAATTTCGGCGATTAAATTGCCTCTTTTTTCTTATAGAATTCAAAAATAAGGGTTTTGGCTGCTTCAATGATGGTGTCGCAGCCTTTGTTCCAATCTTCGCTCGTTATGTCGACTTTTCTATCGGGGTCTATGCCAAATTCGGTGTGCCTGTAATTTAAATCGAGTGTGGGACAGGCCGAAAGGCGCACTCGCCATCCATTGGGCAGGGTGCTGTTTAGTGGCATTCCGCTGCCGCCGCCGGTTCTATCGCCTACAATGGCAACGTGTGGCAGTTCGCGCATTATCATTACAAATTGGTTGGCTGCACTGTATACGCTTCTGTTTGTGAGCACAACCACGGGACGTAGCCAACGTGCGCCTTGGCTGGGTTCAAGGTATAGTGGTTCGGGGGTTGAAAAGTCGTAGTGTCCCTTGCCGGTTTTGTGCTGCATATAGCCGTAGTGTATCTTCTCTTTAATGAATGTTGATGCTAGTTTTTCGGCTGCAGTAATCATTCCTCCGCCGTTGTTGCGAATGTCCAAGATGATGGCTTTGCACTCCCTGAGTGTGTAGAGCATCATTGTGAGGTTGTTTGTGCCAAAATTGCTTGCAAAACTTTCTACATAAATGTATCCGATGCTGTCGGGGAGTATGGTGTATTTTATTCCATTGGTTTGCTTGAAATTGGTGCCGAGGTAGTTGCGTTGTATTGAGTCGTTGAAATTCATTGGTTGCTGCAAATGCCAATCCCAGTAGTAGCTTGTGCCGTGCATTGATGATAAGTTGACGTGTCCGTCGCGCAACTCTTTGAGCATATTGCCAAGCAGGTCGAATAGTATAATCTCGTCGCGACAGGTGTCGGCTATTGGCTTGTATTTTTCGTATACGGCGTTCCAATCCAGTCCAAACTCTTCCTCGGCTTGCGCAAAGAAACAATAACGCTCGTCGATGAGTTGCCATAGTGCCTCGAAATTGCCGTTGCTGTTGTTTTCAAACTCCTCCTCGCCGATGCAGCTTGTGAGCAAAGCCAATGATATAATTATATATGTAAAGATTTTCTTTAGCATAGCTGTATCAATATGGTGAGTAGGCGTTTATGTTATTTTCCTTTTTAATTTTGAATATTGTTCTGGCAAATCCAAGCGCGAATGTGTGGCGGTATATGTGGCAGTTAATCTCGTTAATTCTGCTTTGATACAGGTCGGCAATGTATGATATGCGCAGGGTGGTGCTGTGGCGTTTTATTTTTAAAGGGATGTCAAGTGAGAGGTGATGCCGCCACGATGGGTTGTTCCCGGGGTGAGTGAAGGCTACAACGTTCTTTGCGTGTCCCAGCCCAAAGATTTCGTAATAACTTTGTCCGAACTCGGGTGCGAACATTACTCCTGCAAAAGGTATATCTATTTGGTAGCGGGCTATCCACTCGCTTTTGCAAACGGGAAAATGGTATATTGCCATTGCTGATGCGGCAAGGGCTGTGCGCAACTTTGCTGCCGCTGGGTTGTTGCCGTTCGATGGGTTATATAGTGCTCCACACTCGAGCTGTATCTGTGCTCCTGTCAGCAACGTTAATCCTTTGGCAACCTTGAAAGGGTGGTAGCCGCTCCAGCTTTGACTCACAAGGCCGGTATATTGCAGGTTGCTCCCTTGTGTGGCGTATCCGATGGTGGCGTTGAACAGTGTTTGGTATTTCCAACGGTAGCTGCCGGTGCGTGCATCGCGAAAAATCTCGTGTCCGTAGTTCAGCCCGAGTCCTTTGTGGTTGTAGTTGCTAAGATAGGTGTCGAGGTTGTTTAGCAGTGTTACTCCGAACTGTGAACTTTTGACCACAATACGTTCGGGGATAATGGTGTCTGTTACAACATATTGAGCCCTTGACATTGCCGGGATTAGCAGCAATGCAAGGGCTGTTGCTATGATTTGTATTCTTCTCATTCGTTTTCGAAAAGTGAAAGTTGCTCGCCTGTCTCGCCGGTGGGTTCTTCAATCTCCGACTCTTCGGCTACCTCGGGTGGTGGCGGGAACTTTGTGGGCTCAAGCTCAATTATTTCGTCAATCTCGTAGGTGGTGAGTCGCTTGCCACGGGCTTTGAAACTCTTTACACCAATGAATTCGTCGACCTCAATTACTAATGGCTCGCGGAAATTGTCGTTGCCGCCGAACATTACCTGTATGCGTGGGAACGGAGTCTCGCTGAACCAGATAAGTTTGTTCTCTTTGTTGTCGCCCAAGCAGTTCTGTCGGCGGGCATTTGCCTCGAGAGTAAATCTCTTTATGTAAGGGTAGCCCTGTTGCGATGCATCGTAAAGAGCTGCGCTCCACACTTTGTTGGGGTCAAACTTCTCAATCACCATCAAATCGTCGTCGTAGTGATTGTTAAGGTCTACTGGCATAACGTCAAACTCTCCATTCTTGCGTATTGCCAAAATCTTGTCGTCGTTGTGGAATTCTCCCAGATATTCGCCGTGGTTGTCGAAATTTATTCGCAGGATATCGCGGTCGAACCACACCTGACGGCCACCCAACGTTGAACTTCCGTGCTTTTTGAGTGTTATGCGCAGAACCTCATTTTTGGTGAGAATGTTACCCATTGACTGTCGGCCTTTGATGGCGATGGTGCTAAAGTCTTTTTCAATGATGGCATTTCTGAGTCTTGGGTTGGGGCGCAGCATAACTTTGATAACCTCGGCCTCGCCGTTGGGGTTCGCTGTGAAATATGCTACTTTTGAGCCCGGGGTGCCTTGTGTGAGGTCGTACTCGCGGTCGCGGGTCATTCCTGTGGCGGCAAAGCGCTTAATGTAGTGAATGCCGTTTTTGCCGTCGCGGTACACTGCGTTGTAGATGGTGCGTTTGTCGTTTTTCTTGAACACATCGACAAAAATCACATTTTTGCCCACAAACAGCTTTTCGCTCACCTTGACAACTTTATATTTGCCATCTTTGTAAAAGAGGATTATATCATCAATGTCCGAGCAGTTGGTGACAAACTCGTCTTTCTTCAGTGATGTGCCGATAAAGCCCTCGGCTCGGTTGATGTATAGTTTTTGATTTGCCTCGACAACCTTTGCGGCGACAATGGTGTCGAAATTGCGTATCTCGGTCTGGCGAGGATAACGCGCGCCATATTTCTCCTTGAGCATTGTGAACCACTTGATTGTTACCGCGGTCATCTGCCCAAGCTGTTTGTCTATATCGGCAATATCCTTCTTCAAACGTGCGATAAGCTCCTCGGCCTTCTCTTTGTTGAAACGTAGGATACGTGCCATTTTAATCTCCATCAAGCGCAGCAGGTCGTCGCGTGTAATTTCGCGTATGAAATCCTTTTTGTAAGGTTCAAGGCGAGTGTCGATGTGTGCGAGTGCGCTATCCATATCGGGTGCCTGCTCAAACTCTTTGTCTTTGTATATGCGCTCCTCGATGAAGATGCTCTCGAGCGATGCAAAGTGCAGTTGCTCAAGTAGTTCGCCCTTGCGTATTTGCAGTTCAAGACGCAACAGCTCTTTGGTGCTGTCTACCGAGCGACGCAACAATTCGCTCACGGTGAGGAACACCGGTGTCTGGTTGTCGATGACACAGCAGCAAGGGGTGATGCTTATCTCGCAGTCGGTAAAAGCGTAGAGGGCATCGATGGTCTTGTCGCTCGACACGCCCGGCGCAAGCTGCACCAGAATTTCGACCTTGTCCGAGGTGTTGTCGTCGATTTTGCGAATTTTTATCTTTCCGTTGTCAACAGCTTTTAGTATAGATTCGATGACAAGCGGCGTTGTTTTGCCGAAAGGTATTTCGGTGATTGTGAGAGTCTTGTTGTCGTCCGATTTTGTGATTTTTGCTCGTATGCGCACGCGACCTGTGCGGTCGCCGTCGTGGTAGCGCGACACGTCAATGCAACCACCGGTCTGAAAATCGGGGTATAGTTGAAAATCCTCATTCTTGAGGTATGATATTGCAGCGTCACACACCTCGTTGAAGTTGTGCGGCAATATTTTTGACGATAGACCAACGGCAATACCCTCGACTCCGTGTACCAATAGCAACGGGAATTTTACCGGCAAGGTTATTGGCTCTTTGTTGCGGCCGTCGTATGACAATTTCCACTCTGTTGTCTTTGGGTTGAACACAACGTCGTGTGCAAAGTGTGACAGACGTGCTTCGATGTATCGGGGGGCGGCAGCTGAATCACCTGTGAGTATGTTACCCCAGTTTCCCTGACAGTCGATGAGATAGTCTTTTTGTCCCATCTGCACCAATGCTCCGGCAATAGATGCGTCGCCGTGGGGGTGATACTGCATTGTGTGTCCCACAACGTTTGCAACTTTGTTGTAGCGCCCATCGTCGAGCTCGCGCATTGCGTGCAAAATGCGTCGCTGCACGGGCTTCAGACCATCGTAAAGATGTGGCACGGCACGCTCCAGAATAACGTACGAAGCGTAGTCCAGAAACCAGTTGCGGTACATTCCGGTGAGTTTGTGGGTGACATCGTTTGCATCGACGTGCAGGCTGTGCTCGCCAACAATGCTGTCGTCTCCGTGAGTGGCTTGCTCTCCGGCATTTACATCGTTGATATTCTCGTCAAATTCGTTGTAATCCATAATTTGTATTTAGCAACAGTGCGTTGCTTTTTATTGTAGACTCTGTTTAACTCGCAAATATAGTCAAAATTAACGAATTTATAAGGCTTGTGCTGATATTTTGCAGCAAATGTGTCGCCAACTGGCAATAAAAAAATATAAATTAAATATATTTTGTATTATAGCGTAGCAGAATAGGGGGTTAATTCCCAAAAAATGATTAACTTTGCCGAATAGTATGGCAAAAATAGGCGGTGCTCGCTGTGTGACACTAAAGTGTGCTTTGTGTTTTGCCTTTTTGCCGGATGAGAACAGAATGTAATATTAAATAAACCAAATAAAAGTATGGCACAAGAAGATGTTTTTAAGAAAGTAGTTGCGCATTGCAAAGAGTATGGTTTTGTATTCCCTTCAAGCGATATTTATGATGGCTTGGGTGCTGTGTACGACTATGGACAGATGGGTGTTGAGCTCAAGAATAATATAAAGACCTATTGGTGGCAGAGTATGGTGTTGCTCAATGACAACATTGTCGGCATTGATTCTGCAATCTTTATGCACCCGACAATTTGGAAGGCATCGGGTCACGTTGACGCTTTCAATGACCCCCTCATCGATAACCGCGACTCAAAGAAACGCTACCGCGCCGATGTTCTCATCGAGGAGCAGATAGCAAAGTATGAGGAGAAGATGGAGAAAGAGGCTGCAAAGGCTGCAAAGCGTTTTGGCGACTCTTTCGACCGTGAGTTGTTTATGCAGACAAACCCCAAGGTCCTTGCCGAGAAAGAGAAGCGCGACGCTCTTCAGGCTCGCTTTGCAAAGGCTCTGAACGATATGAATCTTGATGAGTTGCGTCAGATAATCATTGACGAGGAGATTGCTTGTCCAATTTCAGGTACACGTAACTGGACCGAGGTTCGTCAGTTTAACCTTATGTTCTCTACCGAGATGGGTTCTACAGCCGATGGCGCTATGAAGGTTTACCTCCGCCCCGAGACTGCGCAGGGTATCTTTGTGAACTACCTCAATGTTCAAAAAACCGGCCGTATGCGTGTTCCTTTTGGTATTGCGCAGATTGGTAAGGCTTTCCGTAACGAGATTGTCGCTCGTCAGTTCATCTTCCGTATGCGCGAGTTTGAGCAGATGGAGATGCAGTTCTTTGTACGCCCCGGTAGCGAGCTCGAGTGGTTTAACAAATGGAAAGAGACACGTCTTGCTTGGCACAAGGCTCTTGGCTTTGGCGACGATGCTTATCGTTTCCACGACCACGATAAATTGGCTCACTATGCTAATGCTGCAACTGATATTGAATTCCGTATGCCTTTCGGCTTCAAAGAGGTTGAGGGTATTCACTCACGTACCGACTTTGACCTTGGTCAGCACGAGAAATATTCGGGCAAGAACATCAAGTATTTCGACCCTGAGACAAACGAGAGCTATACTCCGTATGTAATTGAGACATCTATCGGTGTTGATCGTATGTTCTTGAGCGTTATGTGTGCTTCGTACTGCGAGGAGAAACTCGAGAATGGCGAGACACGTGTTGTTCTTCGTTTGCCAGCTGCTCTTGCGCCTGTGAAATTGGCTGTGTTGCCTTTGGTTAAGAAAGATGGTCTGCCCGAGAAGGCTCGCGAGATAATGAATGAACTGAAGTTCAATTTCAATTGTTACTACGAGGAGAAGGATTCTATCGGTAAGCGCTATCGTCGTATGGACGCTATTGGTACTCCTTACTGTGTGACAATTGACCACCAGACTTTGGAGGATGGTATGGTGACACTGCGTGAGCGCGATACAATGGAGCAACGTCGTGTGGCGATTGCCGATTTGCGCAATATCATTCAGGATAATGTCAGCATAACATCGCTTTTGAAGAAATTATCATAATTACAGATGATGAAAAATATCAGAATATTATTGTCGCTTATGATGTTGGCTCTTTTGGGGCTGGCATCGTGCGACGAGAGTAGTGAGGCCGGCGAGTTCGATAATTGGCAGCAACGTAACACGCAGTTTATCGATTCGATAGCCAATGTAGCACGCGCAAATGTTGATGGTGATTGGAAAATTATTCTCAACGCCGCTGTTGCTGATACATTGAATGTGCAACCCAACTACGAATATGTTTATTGTCAGGTGATTAAAGAGGGTAGCGGCCTTGTTCATCCAATCTCTACCGATAGTGTCTTTTTGAACTATAGCGGTCGCTTGATACCTTCGGCAACCTATCCCGATGGCTATCTTTTTGACAGCAGCTACAAGGGAGAACTTGACCCATCGTTCAATGTCCCGACGGGGTTGCCTCTTGCGGGTACCGTTGATGGTTTCTACACTGCTGTGCAGAAAATGGTTGCAGGCGATGTGTGGAAGGTGTATATTCCTTATCAGTTGGGATATGGCGTGACAGGTACAACAGGTATTCCTGCATACTCTGCACTGGTATTCGATATTAACTTGGTATCTTTTCATCGTGCAAAAAATAAATGATTATGGAAATGAAGGAAAATCAGTTGCAGATAGAGCTTAAAGAGGATGTTGCCGAGGGCACATATTCTAACCTTGCCATCATAGCTCACTCTACATCGGAATTTGTCTTTGATTTTGTGCGTATGATGCCCGGAGTCAACAAGGCAAAGGTAAAATCAAGGATTGTGATGACTCCTGAGCACGCTAAGCGTCTTGCTCTTGCTTTGCAAGATAATATTATGAGGTACGAGGCGCAGTTTGGCGAGATACGTCTGCCCGAGCGTGGCGGCTATGCTCCCGGAGCTCCATTCAAGGTAGAGGCGTAAAAGGGTGTTGTAGAGTTTTTATTTAGGAGTTCTTTACGTTAAGATACACAAAAAACAGTCACCAATTGGTGACTGTTTTTTGTG
>JAZRMQ010000033.1:0-24829 GCA_045647745.1 Bacteroidaceae bacterium
TTGCTAAGGAGCGCGTTGTTGCTGAGGAGAAGGCTCGTGAGGAGGGTAAACCTGAGAATATGATTGCTCGTATTGCTGACGGTCGTATCCAGAAGTACTACAAGGAGGTTTGCTTGCTCCAGCAGGGCTACTGCCAGAACGAGAAGATTTCTGTTGCTGAGTTCTTGAAGGGCTTCGACAAGGAGCTTACAGCTACAGGCTTCCAGCGTTTCACACTCCGTGCTGAGTAATTGAAACTTATATAAAAACAAGCGGCTTACTTTTTAAGTGAGCCGCTTGTTTTGTTTATTAAGACTTGTTTAATTACTCTTTACATCTTTTTATAGGTGCTGATTGTGTAATCAATTCCGCCTTCTATTTTAATAGGATTATCGAATTTTAGTTTTAATGTGCTATTTGTAAGTTTTTCAATTTCTAAATTAAGACCAATGCCGACAATTTTATCATCTTTGATAGTGTAAGGCATTGGTGAACTGTTTGGTAGCTTGTTTGAGGTGATTGTTACAAAACTTTCGGTAAATGTATATTTCTCCCATTCTCCATCTTGTGGCTCGGTGGTTTTAGTCTCTCCATTTTCGTAGTAATAGATAGTTGTTGATTTTAACTCCCAAGTTCCGACAAGATTATTTGCACTTTTTTCAACCTCACAACTTGTGAATGTTAATGCTGTGAATAATGCAGCAACGATGATTGATGTTAACTTTTTCATATAATTTTGTATTTGTGATTGAAATATTTCATCTTAATGTAGCTAAGATAGTTATTAAAATTCTACAATAATATTTATTTTTGTTAAATGTTGTTGTATATGGTTGTTGTGTGAGATAAATGGATATTTTTGTGTTGATTTTGGATATTATTCAGCTATGAGAAAGATTTTTATATTCTTCCTGTTTTTTATGGGGCTTTTCCCGAGAGTGTTTGCTCAGGAATTTGTTACAACGCGTTCGGCTGTTGCTACTATCCCCGGTGACAACGTGCTGCGTTTTTATCGTTTGGCAATTCCTGTTACAAAAAGTGCTTTTGAGGAGGATTTTGGCAATGACTATAATGCCGTGCTTGACTTTTGGCGTGAATGTGAGGAGTATGTGAATAATATATATATTCCGGTGGGTTTTTGCTTTGATGTTATTGAAAGTGAAAATCTTGTGATGCACGATAGAAATTTGATTGATGATAATTTTTATAATGCAACGAGCTTTGGTACGGAACTTGTTGATGAAATTATAGGCTCTGCTGCATACGATATTGCTATGTGGGTTACTTATCGCCCCGAAGATAGTGAAAATACAGGTCTTTCGGTGCAGTATGGTGCTTACTCGCACTCAACAAAGGGTAGCGGTTATGCAATGCCTGACTGTTGGGTTGTGGCACACGAGATTGGGCACCTGTTAGGTGCGGCACATACAGCTCCCGGTGAGGGTAGTCTTATGGACCAAATAGGTGGTTATCTCTCTTATTCGTCGATAAAGATGATACGCGAAGGGTGCCTCTCGCGCAATAGTGCGTATTATAGTGACGAGCAGCGCACACAGCTCGTTGGCGCTAATGTTGGTGGTAACTATGTTCACGGAGTGAAGGTTACAAACAGTGCTCCAAGTTTTGTCGCCGGGCAGATGAAAGAGTGTTATAAAATAGCACAGGGTGGGTGTTTGGCTGTTGAGTTGTATGCAACAGACGCCGAGAATGATGCTTTGCGATATATGGCAATTGGCGACGATATTGATGCTTTAGCCTCTTTGGCACCGCAAAAAAATAATGTGATTGACTATCGCCCGCGTTATTCGGCCGATATATTTTACCCCGAGTATTACTATTCAGTTGCGGGAACAGATATCCCGTCGTTATCCCCCGGGCGCTACAATATTAGTTTTATTGTTTGCGATGTGCCTGATGATTGCACGCTTGAAGCTATGAAGGCAACTCCCTTTTATAGTAATTATGCTGTTTGGGAGGCTGAGATAGAGGTGGTTGGCGGTACTGATTTTAAAGCATCTTTATTGCCTGCAAAGGAGGCCTACACAGTTGGCGAGGGTGTGACTGTGAAATGGGATGTGAATAACGTATATTTTACTGCCGATAGCCGCGTGCGTATAAAGATGTCCGATAATTATGGAAAATCATTCGATTATCTGCTTGCGGAGTCTGTTCCTGCGCGCGATGGCAGTTGCAGTGTTGAACTGCCGGATATGAATGTTGGTAATGTAGATGTTGATTTTATAACTGCTGTGCGTTCATTGCCCGGCGGTATTATTCGTGTTGAGGAGATTGGCGGTGCAGCGTATGCTCTGACGGCTTTATCGCCCGAGCTGGGTGGCAGTTTTAATATCACAGGCGGAACAGATATTAACGAGGTTAAAAAAGAAGATGGAATAGTGACGAGTATTTATGACCTCGGCGGCAGGTGTGTTAAAGCCCAAACAGATGGCATTTACATTATCAACGGCAAGAAATCTCTTATAAAATAAAAATATAAAACTATTGATGTCTTTTAATGTGGCATCAATAGTTTTTTTATGGGGCTCGGCAGCCATCACTGCGCAAAGGCTGGCAGTTTCGCGCACGTTATATTATAAACTATTCCTTTGAGTTATTTGGGAGCCCCAGTATCTCTTCTATAAAATTTTCCAAAGAGTTTTCGACCTCTATTCCTATTTTTTGGCGGAAACGATGGCGAAGCATCAATACACTACGTGGAGCTATGGCTAAAAGCTCGGCAATCTCTTTGTTATCTTGTTTCAAGACAATGAGCATAGATAGTAGCTCTTCACGGCGAGTTATTGATGGTACTCTCTCGCGGAGACGAGGAAGGAAAAGTGGGTATAGCAACTCGAAACGTTGACGGAACCTTGATTCTCCATTTTTCTGGAGTATATGTGGGGTTAGTGTCTCCATTTCTTGTCGGTTGTCCTTGTTATTCATTATCTCGTCTATCTCTTGCGAAATAATCTCTTTTTCGGCTTTTGTCTTATTTAGTTTTTGAGCCAACAAGGCAAGCTTTTCTCCGGCATATTTCATCTGTGTCTTATGCTGTTTCTTTTGGTAAAAAAGGAGAGCAACAATCGCTGATATGACGATAACGGACAAAACTATGCAAATGAGTAACCAAAGGCGTTGGTTGGCTTTTTCAAGCTGGATAATATCTAGCTCTTGCCTTTGTTTTTCGGTTTGTAAATCAACAATGGCCTCTACAAGATTAAAGTTAAGTTTTTTCTCCTTCAGGGCTTGTTGTTCTTTGAGCATCATACGGGTGTATTGCTCAACTTTCTGCTGATTATTGCTTTTAAGATAGTGATTTAAAATTGGTTTATAATTGATATTGATGTAGAGCTGTGAATTATTGGGGTTTAGCAGTGAAAAGAGACTGTCCAACATTATTTCAGCAACATCGTTCTGTTCGAGCTTTAAATAGGTTTGTGCCAATTGGTGATATGCTTTTGCACGGTTTGTGACTGTTCCTTGTTGTGTGACCTGTTGTAGTTCTTGAATTCCTAAATGTAAAAAGTCGCCACCCTGCTCGGTTAAATAGGTGCCGTGTAAAAGGTTAACATCTACTATGCCACTATTGTAAGGCAATGACTGGCAAAATTCTCTTGCTCGCTTGGTGTAATGTGCTACAGAATCGGTTTCTCCTAGTAGCAGCAATGCTCGTCCTTTGTTTATAAAGGTTTGTGCCGAGAGCATTGGATTTTTAATTTTTATACTTTTTTCCACCAGTACGGCTTCCGATGCGTACAGGTTGGCATATTCGGGCACATCCCAATAGAGGAATAGGTCGGTTAATAGATGCAGGCTGTTTAGCATTCCTAAATGGTCCTCTCTTTTTTCGGCCTCTTTTTTACTTTGCTGGAATAGCGACAGGGCTTTGTTTAGTTGTCCGTTACGTTTGTAGATAGAGCCTAACATTGCTGTTACCCATTGCTCGCCCGAGGTATTTTTGCATAATTGTGCCTGTAACAATGCTTCTTGGCACCAATCTATTACCTTTTTCTGGTATTGGGGATTGCTATAAAACACAGCTGCCGCATAGGCATAATCACGGAAATAACGCTCGGGAGTGGCGTGCCAGAGTGGGGTGGTAAATACCTTTAGTGTTGTCTCCTCGGCTTCCTTTGTCCTCTCTGTACGCGACAAGGCATACCCCATAATAGAGTAATAATCCCTCAAACATTGTTTTTGCAATATTGGCGATGCATTGAATAGCGTTTGCAAGGTGGATACACAAGCCTCAGGCTCACCTTTGCTTTGGTATGTATTCATTAGCTGCATCAAAGCCTCGGTGTATATAATGATTTGCTGCTTGTTGATATTTTCTTCGCTGATAGGCTGTGATAAGTAACTTTTAAAGGCCTCGATGGCTTCGTTGTGCTTGCCATTGTGTTGCAAACTCCTCGCTTGTTTAAAGAGGTCGACATTAGCAAGGCCGGTGCAGCATATTAGTATGAATATGTGGAATGTTAATATTTTTTTGCTCCAAAAAGGTGAAATCATATTTTTGTGTATTTTTTTTATCTCATTATTCTATTGCAAATTTAAATAAATTCTATGCTGTGTCCTAAATCCTAGTGTTTACATTTTGGTTTACATTTCCCGTTTTTACTACAATTAAAGTATTGTATAGATTTAAATGTAGGATATAGTTTTTTGATGCTTTTGAAATATGAAAGTAATTTTGTTCTCGGAAAAGTGTGCTTGCTCGAGAGCGTGTCCGATGGGAACTATAAAATTCAGTTCACAAGTGATTATCGCTCTTTTCAAAAGGCAAAAATTGCGTTTATAAGTTTGAAAATTAAATACTATGAAAATTGTTAAATCTATGATTGTAGCCCTTGTGGCAATGATGTGTTTGCCTATAGCACTTCGCGCACAGGGCTTGGCTACAGAACTGGATGTTGAAGGCAAAAAGACACTTCCTTATCCTCGTGCAACCAAGGCAATTCCTGCCTCTGCAATGGAGTATGATTCTGTTGCGGGTTGCTTTGTTGTGCGTGACACCATTGCGCCATCACGCGCGGGTGCTCGTGACGGCGCTGCCAGAACCGTGGTTACCCGTGCTGCAGTGGCTTATACCGAGGATGGCGTGCAGTATGGCTATTTTGGCAACCAACTCTCAAGTGACGACATTGATAATATGAAGCAGTTGGTTCAGCCTTGGTATGCAGAGTTCAAGGACCTTAATGTCGACAGTATTCTGTCACCGGCACCCGGCAAAGAAACTTGGTATATGCAGATTATTGGCGTGGACAACGATGATATTGATGACTTCAATGGTGAAATGCGCATCTATAATGACATCGGTACAACCTACAACTACAAGACAATTGCTATTGACAGCACTGGACTGCGCGGTAATGAGCACATCAAGTCAGTAGTATTTGAAGATTGTGCATCGTCATCGGCTAATGCCAACACTTGGCTGAATATGGTCATTCACGACGGCGCTTTCAAGAACTGTAAGAACCTGAAGGAGTTTAATATGTTCTACCTTGTCACTTCAGGAAGCAACCATTATCAGATGCTCTATCCTTGGAATGTGTACGTCGGCAAGAATGTATTCGACGGTTGCCACAAGGATTTCCGCATTAGGGTAGCTCCTCAGTTGTACAACCTGTTTGTCAATGACCCCAACTGGGGACAATATGCCGACAGGATTGTGGCGGCAGACTATCTTCCAACGGTTTATAACCCTATCACATTCGAGGGAGTGACATATGACTATGCGGCAAACTCACTGAACACATTGCCAACCTCGGAGCTTACACGCCTGCAGTCATCGTGGTGGAATGCTGCCATCATCGGAGTAGAGGTGGCTATTACCATTGCAACTTTCGGTTCTGCCAATGCTACAATTGCAACAGCGCAGGCAACGGCACAGTCATCGGCAAAGGCTGCTTTTGAGAGTGCTAAAGCTGCAATGCAAGGTTATGCAGCATCATATCTTCATTGGTTTCAGCAGGGAACGCAGACCGCGAACGCTATTGCTATGAGGGAGATAGGTATGAATGTGGCCCTAGAGAATCTCCTTTCGGCTTCGGCGGCTGTAAGTGCAGGCGATATAGCTCTTGCTTCTACAGTGTCGGGTTATACCTATTATATGATGGCTGCCGGTGTATCGGCCGCTTCGGCTGCCGGAATAAATGGTTTGTCCTATGTGGCCAATACAGTAGGAAAAAAGGTGCATCGTGAGCGAACTTGGGCACTGACAGGACAGTGGGTGTTGACCGAGAACAAGCACACCATCTACCATATGTATGCCAAGGATGTGGAGAACAAGGAGACTGTGACACTGTATAACGATATAGGCTCGGCATACAACTACAAGACCGTAGCCATTGGCAGCGATGCTTTCCATAACAAAAACAAAGTCAAGACCGTGAAGTTCAAGGATGTGAACAATGGCGAGATGTACTCTCCAATAACGGTATTGATTCCTGACTCGGCATTTCTTGGATGCACCAGTCTGGAGACTCTGGACTTGATAATGTACAGCAACTATACAAACCGCGAAGTTGCTCTGGGCCCCGAGAACTTTATTGTCTGCGGCGACAACCTCTTTGCGGGTTGCGATATGAGCAAGCTGAAGATTCGCATCGGTGCCGAGAAGTATGAGGAATTTGCCGAGAACTCTGTATGGGGAAAGTATAAGGATAACTTTGAGGTTGTTGATATAGCACCGAAAATTGATTTCACCACCTATGGCGCAAAGTATAGCTACAGTTTTGAGAACAACTCACGAAAGAAGGAGACCTATTTGGCAGAACATAACATCGAGCACGTGCACATCGTGGGTCAGGATGGAAATTTGGAAGACCAAAATGGTGAAGTCTGTCTCTTTAACGATGCCGGTAGCTACAATAACTACAAGCTCGATTATGTGAAGAAGAACGCTTTCTATGGCAGCAAGGAGCTTAAGGGTATCTCAATGTTCGACCTGAAGGGTGCAGCTGGCCTTGGTGACTCCTACACCGACCTTGAACTGGTGCTGCAGGATTCGGCCTTTGCAAAATGTCCCAACCTTGAGTATATCAATATGCTCTATTTCCGCACCGATGGCGCAAATAGCGTAGAAGCAATGTCTCCAAGCCGTGTTATGTTGGAGAATGGTGTGTTCGCAGGTAGTCCCAAATTAAAGGTTAAGATGGTGACTACCGCTGTTGACGAGTTCAAGGCTGACACAGCGTGGGCAAAGTATGAGGACCGCTTCCTCCCCTGCTTCATAGAGACCGATGATGAAATTATGAAGGGTATCTTCAAGGAGTGCGGTATGCTATACTATTCACCCATCTGGAATGAAAACTTTGATATATATGACGTGATGATGGTGACCGACCCGTCCAATTTGAATGGTAAGTTCCAGTCGAAGAAGTTTGAGGCATTCCGTGAGTTCAAAGCTTTCGAGTGCATCAACCTCAGTTACGTGGGTGATTCGTGGTTCAAGGATTGCGACAAACTGCAGGGTATTGAGCTGCCATCAACCATAAAGAGCATTGGAAAGCAGGCATTCTATAATTGTGCTTTGCTTGATGATATTGTGATACCCGACGGCGTGACAGAGATAAAGGATGCTGCATTCAGTGGGTGTGCAACTTTAAGAAGCATTACATTCTTGTCTTCAGCACCGGCAACATTAGGCGCTGATGTGTTTGCCGGGTTGCCTGCCGACTATGTAATATATGTGCCCGAGGCAGCTGTAGAAGCCTACAAGACAGCTTGGTCACAATATGCCGACCACATACAGACATTAAACAACAGAAATACCGGAATCTTAGAGGTGACACTTACCGAGCCCGGAACATTGGCCAAGGCATTAGGCCTCACAATTACCGGAACCGACCCGCTTGTAATCAGCGGTAATTACAACAGGTATGACAGCCTTAAGATTATTGGCCCCATTAACGGTACCGATGTGGGTGTGATACGCTTTATGGGTGGTCGCGATGTAGACAACTGTGAGGTAACACGTGCGTGCAACCTGAAGTACCTTGACCTCTATGATGCGCACATCAAGGCTGGTGGTGAAGACTACAATCAAGATGGCTCTAATGACCGCATAACCGAAGATAACTGCATCGATACTTATATGTTCTGGGAACTGGATGTTCTGGAGACACTCATCCTGCCAAAGAGTGTGACAAAGATTAAGGACTATGCCTTCAACAACTGTGATGCACTCAGCCGCTTGGTTATCGGCGACAACACAAAGAGCATTGGGGAGAAGGTTACCTACGACAGCCCTAAACTGCAGGAGGTGATATTGCTTTGCAATGAAGCGCCTGCAACAGATGCTGATGCTTGGTCAGAAAACAGGACTATCAAGTTATTCTATGTACCTAACTCTTATCGTGCGCACCTGTCAGGTAGTCGTGCGTATTATACCCGTTGCGACTCTATCGGCTCGGCGTTCAAGGATGACGCTTTACTGTATGCCTTGGCCGAGAAACGCATCTACACTGTGAACGACCTTGCCTCTTTGGAAAGTTTTGAGAATATACTCAACGGCAATACCAAGATAAAGAGCTTCAAGGAACTGATATTTGCAACAGAAGTGAAAGAGTTGGGCGGCAACTCGCTGAGCGGCTGTTCAAGCCTTGAGGAGGTGATATTGCCATACTATCTGGATTCAATTCAAGTGGATGCTTTCAAGGGTTGTGCTTCGTTGACCAAAATTTATGCTACGGGTGAAAACATACCAAGTTTGGCTGCAAATGTGTTTGAGGAACTGCCGCAGGAGTTTGTAATATATGTAACACCCGGTGAGGAAGATAATTACCGCAAGGCTTGGCCGCAGTATGCCGACCATATCCAAGGCTATAGGCAACCAAAGGAGGAGATTAAGGTGGTAACAGTGACCGAAGCGGGCACATTGGGCGAAGCACTTGGTCTTATGGTGTCAATGTCATCGGCAAGTGATGTTGGTCGCATCAGCGGTGACATAATGGACATCAAGGCATTGAAGGTGATTGGTCCTATCAATGGCAAGGATATTGCTGTGCTGCGTATGCTTGGAGGACGTGACGAGGAGGATTGCGATGAGGTTGCTTTAGCGCGTATGAGCTATCTTGACCTCTATGAGGCTACCATCTGCACCGACCCTAATGATATCTGCTTCAACAGGGACGGAATAAACGACTATGTAGAGAATGACAACGAAATTCCCGAACATATGTTCTGGAAACTCGACAGGTTGCAGACCGTAATACTGCCCAAGAATGTTACAAAGATTGATGACAATGCATTCTACGACAATATCGGCATTGAGAACATTGTAGTTGGCGATGCAACTGTCGAGATTGGCAACGATGCCTTTGGAAATTGCAAGAACCTGAAGCACATTCTTTTCTTGTGCAATGAGAAGGCGGTACTGGATGGCGATGCATTCACCGATCCAGTCTCAGACCAGCCTTATCAGGTGGAGAAGATGTACATTCCCAAGAGCCTCTATGGCAAGTATATAGCCGACAGGGAGTACACCACACACACCAAAGAGTTCTGCACCAACTATGATGATGATGTACTGTTTCGTGCATTCGGTTCTCACGCTGTTATGAGCAATGACCAGTTGCAGGGTGTAACAAACATTGATGGTTGGTTTGACCTGCATACAGGCGTTCAAGACCTCTCTCCACTGGGAAATAGTGCTATAGAAACCCTCAAGGCTACAACATTGTCGGCATTGGGAGAACTGCAGAAGATTGCCCTTCCTGCAACGCTCAAGGCGGTGGAGAACAACGCTTTTGCAGCCAATACCAAGCTGCGGTGGGTTGATTTTGCACAGTGTACAAATGATGGTGTAATCACCGAGAATAACATTACTAATCTGGGTATCAACGAGTATGCACTCATCTACGCTCCTGAGAACTTTGCAGTTACAGGATTTACAAACATTGTATATGGCAGCGAGGGCAATCTGAGATGTGACAAATTCACCCTCTCTGACAAGGGTAACTATGCTGTGCCACGCGAATTCACTGCTCATACAATCCGTTATGACCGTATATTTGCAGCAGGAACAAAGTCTACTCTCTGTTTGCCTTTTGATATGGAAGTACCTTCGGGGGCAAGAGCCTTCACCTTGAAGAGTGAAGAGAATGATACCATAGTTTTCTATAGCATAAAAGGTGCTATTGAAGCTAACAAACCCTATGTGATTGTTACAGACAGAGATGTATGTTTTGAAACTGCAATTGAGACCATAGTGCCGGTTGCTCCAAACATATTGCCACAGGTGTCGGTTAACAATTATGAAATGACCGGTACACTAGCATATATGTCGGGAGATGATGCCGAGAAACAGCTTTTGTACACCTTGGGTAGTGATGGTTATTGGACTCTGGGCAAGCAGGCGATATCTCCATATCGTGCCTATCTGTGGGCTACCACATATGGTATGCCTGATAGCATACCTATGAATACAATCCTGAATGATGTGATAATCGCTGATGGTGGGGTTACCGAGTTCAAGAATGCATTGGAATATAATGTATTGGAACTTATTTACACACGCACACTCAACAATACTTGGAATGCGCTCTATGTTCCTTTCCAGATTGAACTGACCGGGGAACTTTTGGCTAACTATGATATTGCATATATCAATGATGTACGTAGCTATGACTGGGATGAGGATGGCGAACTTGATGACTGGGATGTGGAGATTATCAAGATCAAGAAGCAAGGCAAGCTCAAGGCTAACCATCCTTATGTCATCCGTCCAAAGAGTGAGGAGGCTATGAACCTAAACATTACACAGTATAATACCAAGCTGCATAGCAGTGATGCCGACAAACAGATGAGTGTGACTTGTTCATCGGCTTACAAGGAGTACGAGATTAAGGGTATCTGTTCAAAGACTGAAAGTTGTTATTTGGACAATGGTAACTATGTCTATGCTATCAACAAAGAAGGTGAATGGCAAAAGATGGGCTTGTCAACATCTTTAGCTCCTTTCCGTCTCTATTTGACTATGGCTAATAAGGATGGCTCACCATTGAGCGACACTGCACAGTTGATACGTATGCGCGTAGTAGGTGAGGAGTCTGAGAACGGCGCAACTGTCATCTATGATGTAGAGGCTGGAGAACAGGGTGCTGACTGCATATATGATCTGCAGGGCCGTCGTGTTTTTGAGCCCAAGAAGGGTGGACTTTATATTATAAATAATAAAAAAGTGATTTTCTAAACTAAAGGATAATTCACTGACGGTGGCGCCGTCAGTGAATATAAAAAGCTATTATGAAGAAAAAATATATAAAACCAAAAGTTCTTGCAGAGTGTGTTGCCGTTGAATCAATGTTGGCCATATCGGACTACAAAGAAAATATGGGCAGCAACGAGACCCCGGGTGGTCCTAATGATTTTAATGCCGGTGCTAACCGTAGCGAGTGGGGCAATTTGTGGAAGAACGGTAAATAGACCGTATAATTAAAAAAATAGTCTTGCGGCTGAAAATGAGTTTTCAGCCGCAAGACTATTTTTATGCGAGAACAGGTTGGGCAACACTTTGCCGGAATATTATGCTCTGCCAACACAATGCTTGCAGAGCATAATCGTTTTTTGGTATCCTTTACTCAAACGATAGCTCCAACTGCTTGGGTTCCTCACCAAGGAGATTGAACGACATTCGGTGATAGGGGGTTGTGCCGTATTCTCTGATGGCGGCGCGGTGCTTGGCTGTGGGGTAGCCTTTGTTGCTTTGCCAATCGTACATTGGAAACTCTTGTGCTAGACGCATCATATAGTCGTCGCGATAGGTCTTGGCAAGAATGGAGGCTGCGGCTATGCTCATATAGGTGGCATCACCCTTTACAATGGTGTTGTGTGTTATGCCGGGGTAGGGGGTGAATTTGTTGCCGTCGATGAGCAGATGCTGTGGGCGTGTTTTTAGGCCATCGACAGCGCGGTGCATTGCAAGAATTGATGCTCGCAGGATATTGATTTTGTCAATCTCGGCTGCGGTGACAATGCCTACGGCCCACGCAATAGCCTCGTGCTCGATTACTTCGCGTAGTTGGTAGCGCTGCGCCTCGGTGAGCTGCTTTGAGTCGTTTAGCAATTCATTGCTAAAATCGGGTGGCAGTATGACTGCGGCTGCATATACGTCGCCGGCAAGGCATCCACGTCCGGCCTCGTCGCATCCGGCTTCGATAATTCCTGCTGTTTGATAGGGTTTGAGCATCAGGCAAACATTTTTATGGCTCTTTCAAGGCCTTTTATGAATGTGTCAATCTCTTCGCGTGTGTTGTATGCTGCAAAAGAGGCTCGTACGGTACCGGGGATTCCTAATGCCTCGATGAGTGGCTGGGCGCAATGATGTCCGGTGCGTACAGCAATGCCCAGATGGTCAAGGATTGTTCCAAGGTCGGCCGGGTGTATCTCCCCTACAAGGAATGAGATTGCCGAGCTGTCGGGGGTGCCGAATATGCGCATCCCGGGGAGCTGGCGCAACTGTTGGAGGGTGTATTGTGTGAGTTGATGCTCGTGTGCTGCGATTTTTTCAATACCGATGCTATCTACCCATTCAAGGGCTTTGCCCAACGCAATAGCTCCGATGTAATCGGGTGTGCCGGCCTCGAACTTATATGGCAATTCGTTGTATGTGGTCTTTTCAAAGCGCACCGTCTTTATCATTTCGCCACCGCCGTGATAGGGTTGCATAGCGTTTAGCCACTTCTCTTTGCCATAGAGCACGCCTATGCCTGTGGGGGCGTAGACTTTGTGACCGCTAAAGGCGAAAAAGTCGGCGTCGAGCTCCTGCAGGTCTATCTTTGTGTGTGGTGTGCTCTGTGCTCCGTCTATGAGCACTGGAATGTTGTGGCTGTGGGCAATAGTAATTATCTCTTTTACCGGGTTGGTGATACCAAGAACATTCGAGACGTGGGTGACGCTGACAAGGCGTGTCTTTTCATTGATGAGCTCTTTGTATGCTTCAATGTTGAGTGTGCAATCTTCTTTCAGGGGAATGATGCGCAGAGTTATGCCTAGGCGGTCGCGTAGCATCTGCCAAGGGACAATGTTGCTGTGGTGCTCCATCGTTGAGATGATAATCTCGTCACCGGCTTTGAGGAATGTGCCACCGAACGATGATGCTACAAGGTTGATGCTCTCGGTTGTGCCGCGTGTGAAGATAATCTCGTGGCTGTGCTTTGCTCCAATGAAACGACGAACAGTCTCGCGGGCATTCTCCATTGCTGTGGTGGCTATCTGCGAGAGGTGGTGCACGCCACGGTGTACGTTGGCATTGGTGGTGCAGTAGAGCTCGCTGATGGTGTCGATGACGTAGCGCGGCTTTTGTGTGGTGGCTGCGTTGTCAAGGTACACAAGGGGCTTGCCGTGTACTGTCTGCTCCAGAATGGGGAATTGCTTGCGTATGTCGTCAATATTATACATTGTGTCGTTTTTTTATTTGCAAAGGTTGCAGCCTTTGCATTTGTTCAGTTCGCCACGGAAACGCTTTTCTATGAGAATGTGCAGACGCTCCTTCAAAGGAAGGATGTCTATGCTCTCGATTACCTCGCCGGCAAAAGCGTACATCAGCAGATGGCGTGCCTCGTCGGCAGGGATACCGCGTTGCTGCATATAGAAGAGTGCATTCTCGTCGAGCTGTCCTACGGTTGAGCCGTGGCTGCACTTTACATCGTCGGCATAAATCTCGAGCTGTGGCTGTGCGTACATATGTGCGCAACTGGTGAGGCAGAGATTGCGGTTGGTCTGTTGTGAGATGGTGCGCTGCGCGTCGGGGTGTATGTGCATCTTGCCGGCAAAGACTCCGGTAGAGGACTCGTCGAGGATATATTTATAGAGTTCACTGCTGATGCAGTCGGGGACTTTGTGGTCAACGAGTGTGTGGTTGTCAATATGTTGTGTCTTGTCACCAATGGCTAGGCCGTTGATGCTTGTCTCTGCTCCGCGCCCTGTGAGTGCAACGCTTGTGTTGTTGCGTGTGAAGCCGTTGGTGAGGGTGATGCAACAGTGGTTGAAGTGGCTGTCGGCCTCTTGCTTGGCAAGCAGGGTGGCTACTCTGGTGTTGTTGTTTGCAGTCTCCTCAATGTCGTAAATGTTGAGCGATGCTCCGCGCCCTACAAAAACCTCGGTAATGAGGGTGGAGAGGGTTTGTTTCTCCTGTGACGAGTGGTCGCAGAGAAGGAGGCTTGCTTTGCTGTTCTCCTCGAGAATGATGAGGAGACGGCGGTTTAGCAACATTTCGACGTTTGCCTGTATGAGCGAAACAATCTGTATTGTCTCTTCTACAATGGTGTTGCGTGGTATGTAGAGTACAACGCCGTCTTGTGCGAACATTGTGTTGAACTGTGCTAGGCTGTCGCCGTTGCAAGCAAGGCGGTTGTAGTACTTCTGGAGCAGAGTGGGGTGGCTTTGGGCTATGGCATTGAGGCTGCCGAGGATTACTCCTTGCGGCAACTCGCGGCTGTAGCCTTCGGCAGGGGTGTAGCTGTCGTTGACAATGTACACCCGGTGTGCTTTGAGGTTGGGAACGTCGCAGTGGAATATTGTTCCGGTGTTTGCCCCGGCCTTGGAGCGCTTGAGGTTCATACCATAGTTGGTCTCGAACTTCTTGGCTATGGCGGTATTGCGCCACGCTTCGTCCTTGTGGGTGGGGAAGCCTGTGGCTTTGAAGCGTGCAAATGCTTGTTCGCGCTCGCTGTTCAGCAGTGCTGCGCAAGCGTTGTCAACAAGCTCTCTGTTCTGTTCGAACAGCTTTATGTATTCCTGTTCGTTGCCCATCATTGGTTCTCGCTTTTAATCCAGTCGTATCCGCGCTCTTCAAGCTCTTGTACAAGCTCGGGGCCGGCGGTCTTTACTATCTTGCCGTTGTAGAGAACGTGTACTATATCGGGCTTTATGTAGTCGAGCAGTCTTTGATAGTGGGTGATGACGATGCTTGATGTGTCGGGGCGTTTGAGTTTGTTCACTCCCTCGGCTACAATGCGCAGAGCGTCAATGTCGAGGCCTGAATCGGTCTCGTCGAGGATGCTCAGTGTGGGCTCGAGCATTGCCATCTGAAATATCTCGTTGCGTTTTTTCTCGCCACCGCTAAAGCCCTCGTTTACCGAACGGTTGGCCAGTTTGCTGTCGAGGTTGACGAGTGCGCGCTTCTCGCGCATCAGCTTCAAGAAGTCGCCGGCGCTCATTGGCTCTTGTTTCAGATATTCGCGCTTTGCGTTTATTGCGGCACGCATAAAGTTGGTGATGCTCACACCGGGAATTTCCACTGGGTACTGGAACGAGAGGAAAAGACCTTCGTGGCTGCGCTCCTCGGGCTTTAGGTCGAGGAGGTTCTTGCCTTTATATATTATCTCGCCTTCGGTAACGGTGTATGCGGGGTGGCCGACAAGAACGTTGCTGAGTGTGCTCTTGCCTGAGCCGTTTGGGCCCATTATGGCGTGCACCTCACCGGCTTTTATGGTGAGATTTATTCCTTTAAGTATCTCTTTGCCATCGATGGTGGCGTGAAGGTTTTTTATTTCAAGTAAATTTTCCATAATCCTCATTTGTTTATCATCCTACAGCTCCTTCGAGCGACACGCTCAATAGTTTCTGTGCCTCGACGGCAAATTCCATTGGGAGTTTGTTAAGCACCTCGCGTGCGTAGCCGTTCACAATAAGCCCGATGGCCTCCTCTGTTCCAATGCCTCGTTGGTTGCAGTAGAAGAGCTGGTCTTCGGAAATTTTTGATGTTGTGGCTTCGTGTTCTACGATGGCGCTGTTGTTGTGAATGTCCATATAGGGGAAGGTGTGAGCTCCGCATTTGTCGCCCAGCAACAACGAGTCGCACTGGCTGTAGTTACGAGCGTTGTCGGCGTTCTTGCTCACGCGCACGAGTCCGCGGTATGAATTCTGGCTCTTGCCGGCCGAGATTCCTTTGCTGATGATGGTGCTTTTGGTATTCTTGCCAAGATGTATCATCTTTGTTCCGGTGTCGGCCTGCTGATAGTTGTTTGTGAGTGCAACAGAGTAGAATTCTCCCTGCGAGTTGTCGCCACGCAGTATGCAGCTAGGATATTTCCAAGTGATGGCCGAGCCGGTCTCTACCTGTGTCCACGATAGCTTGCTGCCGTTGCCACGGCAGTCGCCGCGCTTGGTGACAAAGTTGTACACTCCGCCTTTGCCCTCGGCGTCGCCGGGGTACCAATTTTGTACGGTGCTGTATTTTACCTCGGCATTCTCGTTTACTACAATCTCTACGATGGCTGCGTGGAGCTGATTTTCGTCGCGCATTGGTGCTGTACAGCCTTCGAGATAGGAGACGTAGCTGTTGTCATCGGCAATGATGAGTGTGCGCTCGAACTGTCCGGTGTTGGCGGCGTTTATGCGGAAATAGGTCGATAGCTCGCGTGGGCAACGCACTCCTTTGGGAATGTACACAAAAGAGCCATCGCTGAACACTGCTGTGTTGAGTGCTGCAAAGAAATTGTCGCGGTAGTTGACCACCGTTCCAAGATATTGGCGCACGAGCTCGGGGTGCTCTTGTATGGCCTCGCCCATTGAACTAAAAATAATGCCTTTCTCCCTAAGCTCCTCTTTGAAAGTGGTTTTTACCGACACTGAGTCCATCACAGCATCGACAGCTGTGCCGCTGAGTGCAAGGCGCTCCTCGAGGGGAATACCAAGCTTCTCGAAGGTTTTCATCAGTTCCGGGTCAATCTCCTTATTCTTGTTCTCCTTGCTCTTTTTCAAAGGGTCGGCATAGTATGATATTGCCTGATAGTCAATAGGGGGAATGTTTAGGTGGGCCCACTCGGGCATTTCGAGAGTGAGCCAATGCCTGTATGCTTTTAAACGGAACTCAAGCATCCACTCGGGCTCATTCTTCTTGCGAGAGATGAGCCTGATGGTGTCTTCGTTGAGTCCGTTCTCAATGATTTCTGTCTTTATCTTGCTGACAAAGCCAAATTCATAGGCTTTGTTCGCAATTTTCTTCAATATATTGTTCTTTTTTTTCATCTATCTTCTTCGCCTCCTCGATGATTAAAAAAGTAACTTCGGCAACCTTCTTGTATAACAACGATTCTTCCTGTGAGGTTTTGCCGGTTATTTTATTGTCGGGGACAATGCTTTCGCTGATGTTGACGCCCAACACTACTAATCCCATTGCAATTACTGCAGATAATATTGCACCTAATGTCCTGTCGAGCCAGCCGAGCAGTATAGCCTTTAACAACCACCGCAAGAGTAACCCAATGACGTTTATTATCAGTGTCGTTGCAAAAAAGACAATGATAAAGCCAAGGATGGTGCATATAATGCTGTTCCACTCGGTGAGCCTTTGTAACCAAGCGGCTGCCTGTGGATAGAAAATTGTAGCTTGGAACAGGCTTATTACTATGCCTGCTCCAAAGCTCAATTGTTTGACAAGCCCCGAGGTTAATCCCACCAAAATACCAATGCCGATGGCAACCAAAAGGACTATATCTAGTGTGTTCATTTCTTATAAAAAGGTTTTACAGTTTCTGCTTCACCTCGACCTGAACAAAGGTCTCGATGATGTCGCCTACCTTAATGTCATCCTGTGATGTAAGGCTGATACCACACTCGAAGTTTGTTCCAACCTCCTTAACATCCTCCTTGAAGCGTTTGAGCGCTGCAAGTGAGCCGGTGTGGATTACGATACCATCGCGAATGAGGCGTGCACGGTCGGTGCGCTTAACCTTACCCTCGCGAACCATACATCCTGCAACTGTACCAACCTTGCTGATGTGGAAGGTCTCGCGAACCTCTATGGTTGCTGTAATCTCCTCCTTGACGATTGGCGCAAGCATACCCTCCATAGCGGCTTTCACCTCCTCGATAGCATCGTAGATGATAGAGTAGATGCGAATGTCGACACCTTCGTTCTCGGCTACCTTGCGTGCGGTTACTGATGGACGAACTTGGAAACCGACGATAATGGCATCCGATGCTGCTGCAAGGCTCACGTCGCTCTCTGAAATTTGACCGACAGCCTTGTGGATAACGTTCACCTGAATTGTCTCGGTTGAGAGCTTGATGAGTGAGTCGCTGAGCGCCTCGATTGAACCGTCTACGTCACCCTTTACAATGATGTTAAGAGTCTGGAAGTTTCCGAGTGCTATGCGGCGGCCAACCTCGTCGAGGGTAAGCATCTTTTGTGTGCGCAATCCCTGTTCGCGCTGCAACTGCTCGCGCTTGCCTGTGATTTCACGTGCCTCGCGCTCACTCTCTACAACGTTGAATGTGTCACCGGCTGCAGGAGCTCCGTTCAAACCAAGGATAAGTGCCGGCTCGGCTGGCTTAATCTCCTTGATGCGCTGGTTACGCTCGTTGAAGATTGCCTTTACCTTACCCCACTGAGTGCCGGCAACAACAATGTCACCAACCTTTAATGTTCCGTTCTGAACAAGCACTGTAGCTACATAACCGCGGCCCTTGTCGAGTGTTGACTCAATGACAGAACCGGTAGCCTTGCGGTTGGGGTTTGCCTTGAGGTCAAGCAATTCGGCCTCGAGCAACACCTTCTCCATAAGCTCTTCGACACCCATACCTTTCTTTGCCGAAATTTCCTGTGACTGGTATTTTCCTCCCCAGTCCTCAACGAGCATATTAAGCTGTGCAAGCTCCTCTTTGATGCGGTTGGGGTCGGCTGTTGGTTTGTCGCACTTGTTGATTGCGAATACAATGGGCACACCGGCTGCCATAGCGTGGTTTATGGCCTCTTTTGTCTGTGGCATCACGTTGTCATCGGCTGCGATGATGATGATTACAATATCTGTGATTTTCGCACCACGGGCACGCATCGCGGTAAATGCTTCGTGACCGGGAGTGTCAAGGAAGGTGATGTGCTTGCCGCTCTCCATCTTCACGTTGTAGGCACCAATGTGTTGTGTGATACCTCCGGCCTCGCCGGCAATAACATTTGCCTTGCGAATGTAGTCGAGCAATGAGGTCTTACCGTGGTCAACGTGTCCCATCACGGTGATGATTGGTGCGCGGGGCTCCAAATCTTCTTCGGTGTCTGCTGTCTCTTCAATAGCATTGGCAACCTCGGCGCTCACATACTCGGTTGTGTAGCCAAACTCCTCGGCTACAATGTTGATGGTCTCGGCGTCGAGGCGTTGGTTGATTGATACCATCATTCCAATGCTCATACAGGTTGCGATAACCTGTGTTACCGATATGTTCATCATACTTGCAAGCTCGTTGGCTGTTACAAACTCGGTGAGCTGCAGTACTTTGCTCTGCTCCATCTCTTCGCTCATCTGCTGCATTTGGCGCTCGGCTGCCATATCGCGTTTTTCCTTGCGGTATTTTGCCGATTTATTGCCCTTGCCACGGTTTGTCAAGCGGTCGAGTGTCTCTTTAATCTGCTTTGATACATCCTCGTCGTTTACATCGTTCTTATCGAAACGTTTGTGCTGACGGTCGCGGTCCTTGCGGCTGCCTTGTGACTGGTTGTTGCTTTTGTTGCGGTTGGCACTCCAGTCTCTATCGTTGCCGTTGTTGTTATTGTTATCTTTGACCTCGTTGATGTCTACGCGCTGGCTGTTTATGCGCTGGCGTTTTTTCTTTCTGTCGCTGTCGTTGCCATCGTTGTTGTGACGCTGTGCCTCGCGCTGCTGCTTGCGCTGCTCTTCGCGCTGCTTGTCTTTCTCTTCACGCTCTTTTTTCTTCTCTTCTTTGCTCTTCTTTTTGGGGCGTGTAGATTGGTTGATAGCCGAGAGGTCAATCTGTCCGACGATATTGAGTTTTGGAGCAACCTCTTCAACTTGTGTGAGTTGTACCTGTGGCTCCTCTTTCTTGGGCTCTTCAACAATTTGTGGCTCCTCGGCAACCGGTGCAGCTGCTACGGGCTCGGCTTGTTTAGGCTCCTCTTTCTTAGGCTCTTCTTTCTTTGGTTCCTCTTTTTTGGGCTGAACTTTTTTCTTGTTGAGAGCGTCGAGGTCTATCTTGCCGGTGATTTTTATTGTTGGCGCTTCGGCCTTTGGGGTGTTGTTGACAACCTCCTCCTTGATTTCCGGCTTGGCTTTCTTCTCTTCCACGACAACAGGCGCTGCTGCAACGGGCTCTTTTACCACGGGCTTCTCTTCGACAATGGGTGCTGCCTTTGGCTTCTCCTTGTTCTGACGCTCCTTGGTGAAATTGTCCGATTGTATGCGTGCCTTTTTGTCGGCGCTGAACTCTTGTATCAGCATTTCGTAACCCTCTTCGGGAACAACTGCATTGGGGTCTTCTTTAATCTCGAAGCCTTTTTTCTGCAAGAATTCCACAATGGTAGAAAGGCCAACGTTGAGCTCTTTTTGTACTTTATTTAGTCTAATCTTCATTCGTTGTGTTCTTTAGTTAGTTTTTCTTGTTGCTTATTCCTCATCCTCGAACTCTGCTTGGAGAACTTCGATAAGGTGGTCAACAGTGTCCTCCTCGAGGTCGGCCTTTTCGATAAGAACCTCACGTGGGGTATTGAGAACTGCTTTCGCTGTGTCGAGACCAATGTTCTTGATTGCCTCGATTACCCACTCTTCAATCTCATCGGCAAACTCGTCGAGGTAGATGTCGTCCTCTTGCTGTGCGTCGATTTCACGATATACGTTGATGGTGTACTCGGTAATCATACTTGCGAGCTTGATGTTGAGACCATCCTTACCAATAGCAAGAGAAACCTCCTCTTTCTTGAGGTTTACATCGGCAATGCGCTGCTCTTCGTTGAGCTTGATTTCCTGAATCTTGGCAGGGCTGAGTGCGCGCTTGATAAAGAGCTCGATATTTGATGTGAATGGGATTACGTCGATGTTTTCGTTGCGCAACTCGCGTACGATGCCGTGGATACGAGAACCCTTTACACCAACGCAAGCTCCTACGGGGTCGATGCGCTCGTCGTATGTCTCGACGGCAATTTTAGCGCGCTTGCCCGGTATACGTGCAATCTTTTTGATGGTGATGAGGCCGTCGTTAATCTCGGGTACCTCGAGCTCGAACAGGCGCTGAAGGAACATTGGCGATGTGCGGCTGAGAATGATTTTGGGGTTGTTGTTCTGGTTGTCTACGCGAGCAACAACTGCGCGTACGTGATCGCCTTTGCGGTAGAAATCGCTTGGTATCTGCTCTGTCTTAGGGAGGATTAGTTCGTTGCCCTCGTCGTCGACGAGCAGGAGCTCCTTCTTCCAGATTTGATAAACCTCGGCGCTTACAATCTGACCAATTTTCTCGCTGTACTTGTTGTAGAGGCTGTCTTTCTCCAACTCAAGGATTTTTGATGCGAGTGTCTGGCGCAGGTTGAGGATTGCGCGACGGCCAAACTCGGCAAAGTTTACAATCTCGCTCACCTCTTCACCCTCTTCAAAGGTCTCGTCGATGAGTTGTGCCTCGGTGAGGGATATCTCGAAATTGCTGTCTTTTACCTCGCTGTCGGCAACGACTGTGCGGCGACGCTGAATCTCAAAGTCGCCACGGTCGGGGTTGACGATGACTGAATAGTTCTCGTCTGTGCCGAAAAGGTTTACGATTACTTTGCGAAAGCTCTCCTCGAGCACGCTAATCATTGTTGTGCGGTCGATGTTCTTCGACTCTTTGAACTCTTGAAATGTATCAAGAAGGCTGATTGTTTCTTCTTTCTTTGCCATTTTATTTAAAATTTATTATGTATTTCGTGTATTTGATGCTGTCGTAGGTGAACTGCAGGTCCTCCTCGACAAGGATGGGGCGTTTTGCTCCTTCGGGTTTCTCCTTTTTGCTGATGGTGATTGTGAAGTGTGCTTCGTTGGCTTCTTTAAGAATACCTTTGAGCTTGCGGCCATCTTTTGTAAGAACTTCTACCTCGAGGCCAAGATGGTTTTGATATTGTTGTAGCACTTTGAAGGGTTGTCCAAGGCCTGCCGAGCCAACTTCGAGCTCGTAATCTTCGGTCTCGCGGCTGAGGCTGCTTTCGATGTGACGGCTCAAATCGGCACAGTCTTCAATCCATACGCCTTCGGCGTGGTCAATCTCAACTGTTATCTTGTCATCTTTGCTGATGACAACATCTACCAAAAAATACTCTTTGTCGGCTAACCATTCGTTGGTGAGGTCGATTACTTGTTGTCTGTCAATCATATAGTTCTGTTCTATTTTTGTGTATGATATGATTTCTTTGGGTGTTTGTATGAAAAAGAGGGGCTTGCCGGCCCCTCTACATCATCATTGCAATGCAAATTTAGTAATAAATGGTGTAAACTGCAAAAGTTTTTCTCCTATTTTATTATTGTGCGGGTAAATATTTTGTTTTTTCTGTTGTCTGTGGATGAATTTGCTTGGTGGCGTTGCGAGGGTTGGTGATTATTGTTATCTTCGTTGCGAAAATAATTCTGTTTATGCGTACAAAAAGAAGTAGTAATTCAAATATGAGTTTCCTTAAAGGGAATGTGCTTTTCTTTGCTTTGTTGCTGTTAGCGATAATGCTTTTTACATATTATGCCTTGCGCGAGGTGAGGGCTGCCGGTGGCGAGAATGCGTCGTGCCGAATTGTCTTTAACGAGAGTTTTGATTGTGGTGAGTGTAAGGTTTTTGTGGATGATAGCCTGCTGTATGCGGGTGCTCCGATGGGGGTTGATACGTTGCTTTTGATGAAGCGCTACGCAACGGCAGGTAGTAAGGTGTCGCTCTACACCTCTAAATCATTTGTTAAAGTGGTTGTTGGTGCTGATACGGTGCAGCGTGTGCTTGGCGGTGATAGGTTTTTCAGTGTGGGTGCTTGTGATGGTGTGCCTGTTATTGATGCTATTGAGGAGTAGCTTATTGTGGCTCTTTGTGCGACAGCTTTTCTTGGTGCTATAAGGAACTGGAGTTGTTGTTGGTTATAAATATAAACCCCACCACAGCGGGGTTTATGCTATTTTTTTACGGGGGTAAGAATTTCTTTATACTCTTTTTCGTTTCCTAATATCTTAAACGCTTCGTTGAGGTCTGTGTCTTCGCGCAGGCTGTGTATGATACGGCCTTTCTGCCCGTGGTATCTGTGGATGATTTCATCGGCAATGAGGGTGCGTATCTCTTTTTTAAAGTGTGTGAGCGAATGGTCGAGGTTTGTTTGCAGTTTCTTTTCGAGAGAGGATATCTCCTCCTTGATAATCTCGCTAAAGCCTTCGAATTCTGCTGCTTCCTTCAGGTCTTTGAGGATTTTTACACTCAAGAGGTCATAGCTGAAATTGCGTGATTTGAGCATCTTTTTAAAATCTTCGTAATCTTGGTCGCTTATTTCAAAAGTCTCGGCTGGTGCTATGCTGTGGTTCTTTAGTGCATACTCGGTGGCAAAATCAAAGATTGCCATATCCTGCATTAGATAGAATAGTAGGGTGGATAACTCTTCGCTCTTTGGCTCAATGTCGGGACGTATGCCACCGCCGTCGCGCACCTCGCGTCCTGCTTCGGTGTAGAATATGGTTGTCAGGCTGTCGGGGATGCGTGATGTTTTGCCTTGGTCAATGACGTGTGAGTAGTCAAGGGCTTGCACGCATCGTCCGCTTGGTATGTAGTATTTAGCGGTTGTGAGTTTTAGATAGCCTCCGCCTTTTACCTCTCGTGTGCTTTGCACAAGGCCTTTGCCGAACGTGCGGCTGCCGATGATGACGGCTCTGTCAAGGTCTTGTAGCGCTCCGGCAACAATCTCCGATGCTGAGGCTGTCTGTCCGTCGACAAGAATGGCTATTGGCGATGTGGTGTCGATGGGGGCTTTTTGTGTCTTGTAAATTTCGTTGGATTGTTTGATTTTTCCTTTTGTGGTTACAATGATTTTGTCTTTTGGGACAAAAAGGTTTACTATTTCTACAGCTTCATTCAAGAGTCCTCCGCCATTGCTGCGCAGGTCGATGACGAATGCTGTGGCTCCTTGTTTTTTTAGGTCGACAATTGCACGGCGCATCTCTTTAGCGCATCCATCGGTGAAGCTGTTGAGTTGTATGAAGCCAATATTGCCTTTTTGTAGTCCGTAGTAGGGGATTGCCGGCAGGGCGATGTTCTCTCGTTTCAGTTTTACTTTTGATGTGCCTTTTTTGCCCGGACGTTCATATTCAATGGTGAGCATTGTGCCGGCTTCTCCTCGCAAACGGTTGCTCACGCTGTCGGTGCTCATCCCTTTTACGTTCACTCCGTCAATTGATATAATGAGGTCACCGGCTTTTAATCCGGCTTTTTTTGCAGGCATTCCTTCATAAGGCTCGCTTAGTACAGTGCCTTTTTTCTCGGTGTGAAAGCGTATTGTGGAGCCTATGCCGGCATATTTGCCGGTGGTCATCATCTTTAACTCATCGGCTTTTTCTGCCGGATAGTATTGTGTGTAGGGGTCGAGGTTGCCCAGCATTGCATCGATGCTCTTGGTTATAAGAATTTCGGGCATAATGCTGTCGACATAAAAAAGATTAAGGTCTTTTATTATGGCGTTGATGATTGATATTTGGCGCGACATTTGAAATTTTTGTTTCTCGTCGGCCTTTGTTATTATTGCTGGCAGTGTTGCTAGAATGAGCAACAGAGTGAATATTCTTCTTTTCATTATTGATTTTTTTTATTGTAACCGCGAAGATACACTTTTGCTTTATGATAAATGTGCTTTTGGGTGTTGTTTTTAGCTTTTTTGACAAAAAAAGAGATGTTTTATTGATATTTTTATGTTATTGAAGAAAAAAAAGCCGAAAAATTTGCACGTAATAAAAAGATGTACTACTTTTGCAACGTCAAACGACAAAGGAGTCAAAATTCTTCAGTAGCTCAGTCGGTTAGAGCACCTGACTGTTAATCAGGGGGTCGTAGGTTCAAGTCCTACCTGAAGAGCAAGCGAGATGGAACATCGCTTAATTAAAGAAAAAAGTTCCAATATATTCTTCAGTAGCTC
>JAZRMQ010000034.1:0-24574 GCA_045647745.1 Bacteroidaceae bacterium
ACCATACTTGGTGTGGATGTAATTGATGGAATAACCATCTTCGAGCATATGCATATATTTTAGCAATGCTGAATAATCGTGTTTTTTACGCATAAAATAAACCCCAAAGTTTTTTGTCCAAACTTTGGGGTTCACTTCAAAGGCAATCCTCTTTGATTTATAGTGCATAAAAGTTGGTGCCCTAAAATATAATTCAAAGAAAATTCTTTATAAAAATATAGAATATCAGCAACGGGGTTATAAAGCGAAGCATAAACAGCAGCACCTCAACAACTCTATTATTGCATTGCCCGTTGTTGGTTATCTCCTCTTTCATAAAACCCTTCTTCATAAACCACATAACAAAGACACAGGTGAACATTGCTCCAAGCGGCATAAGTACATTCGCCGTGAGATTATCGAAGAGAGTAAAAAAGTCAACGCCGAAAAGGCTAAAGAATGTAATAGTGCTCAGCCCTATTGAGACAAGCGTAGTGGCAAGTGCAGCCTTTTTGCGCGAGAGTTTAAACTCCTCGGCAACATAAGCTGTAAGAACCTCGTGGAAGGAGATTGTAGAGGTCAAAGAGGCCAAAATCACAAGCAAAAAGAAGATTGCCGACCACAATGCAGGCAGGGGCATTCCCTTAAAAATCTCGGGCAGAGTAACAAAAACAAGCGATGGTCCCTCGGACGGCTCTAACCCGGCACTGAACACAGCCGGAAAAATCACAAGACCTGCCAGCACCGACACCACAAGAGTGAGCAACGACACGTTCAACGAGGTGGACAACAGATTGTTTTTCTGCTTGAAATATGATGCGTATGTCACCATACACCCCATTCCCACCGACAGCGAAAAGAAGGCCTGACCAATAGCCATCATAATTGTGTCGGCCTTAAAAGCCTCGGCAAAATCGCACGAGAAGAAAAATTTATACCCCTCGGCAGCTCCGGGCATAAAGGCCACACGCACAGCCATAACAATGAGAATCAGGAAGAGTGCCGGCATCATAATTTTTGAAGCCTTTTCAATACCCCTCTCAACGCCCTTTGCAACAATAATATGTGTCATTAGAATAAATACAACGCCATAAATGAGCGGACGCCACGAGCCTTGAAAGGAGGCAAACTGCTCTTTAAAGGAGAGGTCGGAGCTGAAAATTCCACCAGTCAGGGAGTTTGCAAAATACTCAAGCGACCAACCGGCTATAAGATAATAATAGCCCGAGATTAAAAGCGCTCCGAGCACACCGCTGTAGCCCAACCAGCTCCAACGCTTGGAAAGGGAGCGAAAAGCACCCACCGCATTCTTATGTGTTCTGCGGCCAACAGCAAACTCGGCAAGCATTGCCGGGATACCAACCACAAGCACACTCAAAAGAAATACAATAAGAAAAGCCGCGCCGCCGTGCTTGCCGGCAATATAAGGAAAGCGCCACAACGCACCCAAGCCAATGGCACTACCGGCAGCAACCAATATTACACTTAATTTGCCCCCGAACGAGGCTCTTGGTTCTTCACTCATAGTAACAGTTCTTTTAAATAGGCCACGAAAATAATAAAAAAGCAGAAACGAACGGCAACAAATGCCATTCATTTCTATTTTTTTATTGTTTCAAAACAAGTTAAAACAAAATCTGCACCCCAAAAGAGGTGCAGATTTATTCTAATCATTATTACACAAGATGTGCAATATGCTGTTCGCGGTCGCCCGGCAAGAGGTCGATTATCGGAATCTCAATCATTGTATAGCAGCCGGGCTGTTGACGCATTGTGGCACGAGCACAACAAACAAGTACCTGAGCGGTCAAAGCCGGGTTATTAATTCTCATATTAAACTCAAAGAGCTGATTTTGTGTTGCGCCGGAAACTCCTTTACGTGTGAGGTTAACACCGTGGCCCATATCAAGCAAATTATCAACACAAGGCACCTCTGTAACGTGTGTCTCGTCATTGACAAAGTAAGGGTCGGCCTTGATGGCAGCAGCAACCTGTGCAAAATTATAGCCCTCTTCAATTTCAACGTACACCATACGACGGTGTATGCCTGTTCCCAAAGGAATTGTCATTGACAGCGCAGCCTTTACACCCTCTATTGCCTTCACTGCCACGGTGTGTCCCATACTCATACCGGGGCCGAAATTAGTATATGTGATACCTTTTGGTGCAATAGCCTCGAGCAGTGTGCGAACAACGGAGTCGCTACCCGGGTCCCAACCGGCAGAAATTATTGACACCGCATTGCCAGCCTCGGCACTCTCGCCCAAAGAGCTACGCAACTCGAGTATCTTTGAATGAATATCAAAGCTATCGACAGTGTTTATACCCAGTGCAAGAATATCCTTGGCATATCTCTCTACACTGCGTGTGGGGGTTGCAAGAATAGCAACATCAACGTCGCCTAGTTCACGAATATCCTTTACAACATTATAACCCTCGAGCTCGGCCGGAAGATTCTCGGCGCCCGAACGGCGCACCACACCGGCCACCTCAAAATCGGGTGCAGCATTAAGTGCCTGCAATGTGTATTTACCTATGTTTCCATAGCCAACAATGGCTGCTCTTATTTTTCTCATAAATATCTGTTTTTATTTTACACCGCGAATATATACATTTTCTCAAACTTATTCATCGGAGCAGACTGTTTTTTTAACAATATTAACCAAAGAGTCTGTTCACCTTATATAAAAAAATGAGGATGGCTGCTGCCACCCTCATTTTGTATAGAAAAAGAACAATTACTGCTTGTCGTTGTTCTGACGACGTGGCTCACGCTCACGACGTGGACGACGTTCACGCTCCTCGTAACCCTCGGGCTTCTCAAGGAGAACCTTGCGAGAGAGTTTGAACTTGCCGGTCTTTGGATCAATCTCCAACAATTTAACCTGAAGTTTATCACCCTCGTTGATGCCGGTCTCTTCCATTGTCTCGAAGCGTTTCCAGTCAATCTCTGAGATGTGCAACAAACCGTCCTTGCCCGGCATAAACTCAACGAATGCACCATAAGGCATCACGCTGCGCACTGTTCCCTCGTAAACCTCGCCGGCCTCGGGGATTGCAACGATTGCTCTAATCTTTGCAATAGCATCGTTGATTGACTTGCCGTTGTTAGCTGCAATCTCAATAACGCCCTCGCCATCAATCTCCTCGATTGAGATAGTTGCGCCGGTCTCCTCCTGCATACCCTGAATAATCTTTCCACCGGGGCCAATGACTGCACCGATAAACTCCTTAGGAATACGCATTGTCTCGATGCGTGGAGCGTGAGGTTTAAGTTCTTCGCGTGGCTCGGCGATGCACTCGGTAATCTTACCAAGAATGTGCATACGTCCCTCGCGTGCCTGATTCAAAGCCTTCTCAAGGATTTCGTATGAAAGACCATCTACCTTGATATCCATCTGTGTAGCTGTGATACCGTCGACAGTACCTGTCACCTTGAAGTCCATATCACCCAAGTGGTCCTCGTCGCCGAGAATATCGCTGAGGACTGCATATTTCTCCTCTCCAGCGTTCTTGATAAGACCCATTGCAATACCTGATACCGGTTTCTTAATCTTCACACCGGCATCCATAAGCGCCAATGTTCCGGCACAAACTGTTGCCATTGAAGAAGAACCATTAGATTCGAGAATATCAGAAACTACGCGAACGCAGTAGGGATAATCGGCAGGAATCATATTTTTCAATGCACGGCAAGCAAGATTTCCGTGACCAATCTCACGACGACCAACGCCACGCTGTGGACGAGCCTCGCCTGTTGAGAATGGAGGGAAATTGTAGTGAAGCAAGAAACGCTCTGTGCCCTGATTCATTACATCGTCAACAATCTTCTCATCGCGTTTTGTGCCGAGTGTAACGGTTGTGAGCGACTGTGTCTCACCACGTGTAAAGACTGCTGAACCGTGAGGGCCGGGAAGATAACCAGCCTCGCACCAGATGTGGCGAATATCGGTTGTCTTGCGACCATCGAGACGCTTACCCTCGTCGAGAATACAACGGCGCATAGCCTCTTTCTCAACATCGTGATAGTAGCGATCGATGAGAGCACCCTTCTCCTCGAGCTCTTCCTCGGTGAACTGTGCCTTAAATTCCTCTTTAATTGCATCAAAAGCAGCTGCACGACCGTGTTTATCGTTGTTGCCGCTTGCTGCAACGGCATAAGCCTTGGCGTAGCAAGCATCGTGTACCATTGTGCGAAGCTCCTCGTCGTTCACCTCGTGGCAATACTCGCGCTTAACGGTTGTGCCAACCTCTTCCATCAACTCCATCTGAGCCTTGCAGTGAACCTTGATAGCCTCGTGAGCAACCTTCATTGCCTCGAGCAGGTCGCTCTCTGAGACCTCTTTCATCTCACCCTCAACCATCATAATGTTGTCGTATGTTGCGGCAACCATAATATCCATATCAGCCTCCTCGAGTTGAGCGAATGTTGGGTTAACAACAAACTCGCCACCGATGCGCGCAACGCGTACCTCTGAAATTGGGCCACCAAATGGGATATCTGACACCGCCAAAGCTGCAGAAGCTGCAAGACCGGCCAAAGCATCGGGCATATCAACACCGTCGGCAGAGAACAACACAATGTTCACATAAACCTCGGCGTGGTAGTTATCTGGAAAGAGAGGACGCAGAGCACGGTCAACCAAACGGCAAGTAAGGATTTCGTAGTCCGAAGCCTTACCCTCGCGCTTTGTAAAACCACCGGGGAAGCGGCCAAACGCAGCATATTTCTCTTTGTACTCTACCTGTAAAGGCATAAAATCGGTTCCCGGTACAGCATCCTTCGCTGCACACACTGTGGCCAACAACATCGTATTGCCCAAACGCAACATAACTGCGCCATCAGCCTGCTTTGCAAGCTTACCTGTCTCAATGGTGATTATACGACCATCGGGCAAAGCCACATTTTTTGTAACAACATTCATATCTTTTTATTTTAAAACGGAATTTAAATTGTAATTCTCGCAAAGATATACAATTTTCCACATTTTAACTATCTTTGTGTAAAAAAATGCACGAAAATAGGCTGCGCTCGCTGGAAAAATCAAAATTTGCATTTGTGTTTCACTCGCTTGCACTATCTTTGTGTGGAGAAAATGTACGAAATTTTAAACACACTTTTATCAATATGAAGATTTTTAGAGGGGTACTAACTTTATTTACAATTTTTACTACCGCAATTGTTTTCTTTAACTCTTGCAGCAATGGCGAAGACGGGCCATTTTTCACAGTCAAGGGTAATATCACAAACGGAGCCGACAAGAACATTGGCATATATCACATTGCCGAGGGTGGCGCAAAGGAGATTGGCACTACCAAGCTCAGCGCAACAGGAAATTATGAATTCCGTGTCCCCAGCCCCAAGCATTTCGACTTTTACCTTCTGAATTTAGAGGAGAGTGGTACAATTGTTTTCATTGCCGACTCAACCGAGACTATAACCATCAGTGGCGATGCTGAAAATTTGATTGCCAACTACACAATCGACGGCAACGAAGAGAACTTGCGCATAAAAGAGATAAAAATGTTGAGAGATGCACTCGAGGAGCAGGTAAAAGCAATGGCAAATAGCACATCGCCAGCCATATTAAAAACAGAGAGGGAAATTAGAGCCGTCGTCGATGAGTTTAAGGAGAATATTATCAAGCAGTATATTATCCCGGCCCCCGGCAGCGCAAGCGCTTATTATGCACTGACACTGAACCTCGCCGATGCGCCACTATTCAACCCTTTGGCAGACAAGAAGGATTGCCGTTGTTTTACAGCCGTTGCAACCAACTATCAGCGCCTGCACCCCAACACGCGACACACACAGCGCGTCACCAAGATTGCCGAGGAGGGACTGCGAGCAACCCGCAAGCCTCGAGAAGTTGAGCTGGAGGTTGAGGAGAGAGAAGCGACAATAACAGACCTTTTCGATATAAGATTGCCAAAAGCCAACGGCGATAGCGTATCGCTATCATCAATGAAGGGCAAGGTTGTATTGCTCGACTTTACCATCTATGAAAACACCGAAATTAGCAGTCGCAATATAAAAATGCGCGAGCTATATGACAAATACAACAGTAAAGGCCTCGAGATATACCAAGTGTCGCTCGACAGAAGAGAGCATTTTTGGCAGCAGTCGGCAGCTAACCTGCCTTGGACCTGTGTCCGCGATGCCAACGGCACAAGCACAAGGCTTTATAATGTACAGATGATACCAACATTTTTCATCATTAACAAAAACGGCGAGATAATTCTGCGCGACACACAGATAGAAAACACAGAAAAGGAGATTGAAACGCTGTTAAAAAAGTGACAAACCGCAAACTGTTGCAAACCAACTGGGGTTATAAAAATTCACAAATAATATTTTTTAGCCATTTTAATTTGGTTTATACCTAAAAAGGGGCTACCTTTGCAAAAGAAATAAAGGGAAATGGGTTCCAGCACTCGTGTTGGAATCCTTTGTTTTACTGTTTTTTTAAAAAGTAGAAAAATGAGTTATATGTCAGAAGAAGGCTACAAGAAATTGTTGGCCGATTTAAAAGAGCTTGAGGCAAAGCGCCCCGAAATAGTTCGTCAGATAGCCGAGGCACGCGACAAAGGCGACCTCTCGGAGAATGCCGAATATGATGCGGCAAAAGAGGCACAGGGTTTGTTGGAGATGAGAATCAACGAGCTCAAACTCATTATTGCCGATGCTAAAATTATTGACACAACAAAGTTGAGCAGTGACACCGTGCAAGTGTTGACAAAGGTTGGTCTAAAGAACACTAAGACTGGTGCAACAATGCAGTACACAATTGTTCCCGAGAGCGAGGCAAACTTGCGCGAGGCAAAAATCTCAATCAACACCCCTATTGCAAAGGGACTCCTTGGCAAGAAGGTTGGCGACCTTGCCGAGATTACCGTTCCACAGGGCAAGCTCTTCCTTGAGATTACAAGCATTTCATTCTAATAAGGAGAATTATGGCAACAATATTCAGCAAGATAGTCGCAGGCGAGATTCCAAGCTACAAGGTAGCCGAGAATGAACTGTTTTATGCTTTCCTCGACATCAACCCACTTGCCAAAGGACACACTCTTGTAATTCCTAAACGCGAGGTAGACTATTTCTTCGACCTTACAGACGAGGAGATTGGCGCAATGCAGATTTTTGCAAAAAAGGTTGCCGAGGGCATTAAGCGCGCATTCCCTTGCATTAAAGTGGGACAAGCAGTGTTGGGGCTCGAAGTGCCTCACGCACACATACACCTTGTGCCAATGCAGAGCGAAAAAGATATGCTTTTCACAAATCCCAAGCTGAAGCTCACTCCCGAAGAATTTAAGGAGATTGCTGATAAAATAAACAAGGAGATTGCTTAACGGCAATCTCTTTTTTTATATCTTTACGGCCAAGATATTCCATCAACTATGCGCACACTTATCAGCAATCCCACAATTGTGAACAACGGCGAGCAGTTTCGTGGCTCGATAGTAGTAAACAACGGTAAAATCGTAGAAATTCTGCGCAACAACGAGTTGCCGCGCACCGAGTGCGACGAGATTATTGAAGCCACCGGGCTTTATCTCATCCCCGGAGTAATTGACGACCACGTGCACTTTCGCGAACCGGGACTCACCCACAAAGCCACAATCGCCACAGAGAGCCGTGCAGCAGCAGCCGGCGGTGTAACGTCGTTTATGGAGATGCCAAACACCGTTCCACAAACTACGACACTCAAAGCATTAAGAGAAAAATATGCCATCGCCCAAAAAGAGAGTGTGATAAACTACTCATTTTTCTTTGGAGCCACAAACAATAATTGTGATGCTTTTGCAAAACTCAACACAAAGAAAATTTGTGGCATAAAGCTGTTTATGGGCTCTAGCACCGGTAATATGCTTGTCGACAAGAGAAGCGAGCTTGAAAAAATTTTCAAAGAGGCTGAGAGGCTGAATATGCCCATTGCTGTTCATTGCGAAGAGAGCTCCATTATTGCTACCAACACAAAAACTATTAAGGAGCGCGAGGGCGACGACCCTGATGTAAAGTTCCATCCCGTGATACGCAGCGAGGAGGCCTGCTACCAGAGCACCGCTTGTGCGGTAGAGCTGGCAAACAGATACGGCACACAGCTACACATTATGCACATAAGCACAGCGCGAGAGCTAGAACTATTGACAGCTGAACAAGCTGATTGTAAAAAGATTACAGCCGAGGTTACACCCGCGCACCTAACATTCTGTGATGCCGACTACACAACTCTTGGCACAAGAATAAAGTGTAACCCTGCCATAAAGAGCGCCAACGACCGCAATGCTCTGCGTCAAGCTCTCAACGAGGGCAAGATTGACCTCATTGGCACCGACCACGCACCCCACCTGCTCGACGACAAAAGAGGCGGCGCATTAAAGGCCGCATCGGGAATGCCCAGCATACAATTCTCACTACTCGCAATGCTGAAATTAGTCGATGAAAAGGTGATTTCTATAGAAAACCTTGTCGAGAAAATGTGCCACGCTCCGGCAAACATTTTCAATATCGACAAGCGAGGGTATATAGAAAAAGGGTATCACGCTGACTTTGTATTGTTGAACCCCCAAAAGCCACACACAATAACCACAGCCGACGTCATCAGCAAATGTGGCTGGAGTCCATTCGAGGGAGCTACATTCAATTGGGCTGTTGAACAGACGTGGAGTAATGGCGAATGTGTTTACAAGAGTGGCAAAATAAATGAGGATATTCGTGGCAAAGCCCTCAAATTCAACCGATGAAAAGGCACATTTTCAGCTATGAAACAAGAGAAGTAGCTCAGTTTATTGATTGGAGCTACTTTTTGCACGCTTGGGGCATTGGCCACACAAAAGAGAGCCCACAAGCCGAGGAGGTTATAAAAGATGCCCGTGCAGTGCTGAAAGAGATTGGCGACAGATACAAAACAAAAGCCGTTTTTGCGTTGTGCGATGCAAAGAGCGATGGAGAAAACATAATTATCGAAGGCATCACCCTGCCCTTGCTGCGCCAGCAACACAGCAGAGAGGGAGCATACAACTTATGCCTTAGTGATTTTATCTCGCCACACAACGACAAGGTTGGGCTATTTGCCACAAGCGTGGAGAATTCGTTTGAAAAAGAATATGCCAACGACGATTATATGCGTCTTATAGCACAGACTCTCGCCGACCGCCTTGCCGAAGCTACCGCCACCCTGTTGCATAGAGAGGTTCGCACCAACAAAGAGTTGTGGGGATACGCACCAAACGAGAAGCTGACAACAGAAGAGCTGCTTGCCGAGAAAAACCAAGGCATACGCCCGGCCGTAGGTTATCCGTCACTGCCCGACCAAAGCATAATATTCACCATTGACAAACTTTTACAGCTAAACGAGGCCGGCATCACGCTCACCTCCAATGGAGCAATGACACCCCACGCCGCAGTGTGCGGAATTATGATATCCCACCCCGCAGCACAATATTTTTCTATTGGAAAGATTGATGAGACGCAACTGAAAGATTATGCAACCCGCCGAGGATTGAGCGTTGAAGAGGCAAGAAAGTTCCTTGCCAAAAATCTCGATTAAAAGGCAAAAACACAACCATAAAAGGCCAAAAAGCAGAGATAATAAGACGCTTTGACACCATTAATGCCCTGCTATTGAAAAAAATCCATAAAAAAGCACTATATTTACAACGGAAATAAAACTAAAACAGCTACATCTATGTTAAGAAAAATCCTACATCCGCTTTACATTTTGTATCAGGTACTTTTTGCTTGGTGGGCAGCTCTGCTTGTTGTTGCAATTGCTGCAATAGTCATCGACCTTTTTGGGCACTATTTCAAGGTAAAGAACGCCGACCACACACCGGCGGTCATCTGGTGCAGACTAACCTGTTGGATATTCCTTATTCCGGTAAAGGTTGTCGACCGCGATAAGTATGTGAAGAAAGACCAGAACTACATATTCGTTGCCAACCATCAAGGAATGTTCGACATCTTTGTTATGTATGGCTATGTGTGCAAGCGATTTAAATGGATTATGAAAGATGCATTGCGCAAGATGCCATTGCTTGGAAAGGCCTGCGAGGACACCGGACACATTTTTGTAAACCGCGACACACCACAAAAGGACCTGTTGCGCAAATCAATCAGCACCCTTAAAAGCGGTACATCAATGGGTATATTCCCCGAAGGTACACGTTGCCGCAACGGGAAAATGGGCAAATTCAAAAAGGGCGCATTCGTCATTGCAAATATGACACAAAAGCCAATAATCCCAATTACCATCGACGGTTCATACGACATCCTGCCAAAGGGCTGCAAGTGTCTGCACTGGTCGCCAGTAACCTTGACATTCCACGCACCAATCGAGTGCAATGGCCGCGACAGCGAGAATGTTGAGCGTATGATGGCCGAAGCCGAGACTGTAATTGCAAATACACTCTACAACAAAAAATAACTCTAAAAAATAACACTATGAAGAAATTTTTATCAGCACTATTGCTAGCAGTGCTCATTGCTCCGCAAGCAATGGCCGACGAGGGTATGTGGTTGCTGCAATTAATGCGCCAGCAGAACCTCAAGGACAAAATGACAGAGGCGGGACTACAAATATCAGTTGATGAAATCTATTCACCCGACGCCCCATCATTGAAAGATGCCATCGGTATTTTTGGTGGCGGCTGTACAGGCGAGGTGGTTTCACCCAACGGCCTTGTAGTAACCAACCATCATTGTGGTTTCAGTTTTATTCAGCAGTTGAGCACAGTCGAGCACAACTATCTGCATAATGGTTTCTGGAGCCAGAGCTACGAAGAGGAGTTGCCTTGCGACGGCATTGCTTTCACTTTCGTAAAAGAGATTAAAGATGTTACCGACGAGATTAACAACCGCGTTGCCGATGGCCGCCTCACCGAAGAGGCCTCTTTTCAGCAAGATGCACTGGCAGCTATTGGAAAAGAGCTTTTTGAGGCCGACGAGATTGAGGGTAAAGAGCATATGTACCCACAGCTGCTCCCCTATTTCGAGGGCAACAAATACTATCTCGTTTATTACAAGAAATATACCGACGTGCGCCTTGTGGCAACACCACCAAATTCAATCGGCAAGTTCGGCGGAGAGACAGACAACTGGATGTGGCCACGCCACACCGGTGACTTCTCGGTGTTCCGCATCTATGGCGACAAAGATGGTAACCCTGCTGCATACAGCAAGGAGAATGTACCCTTGAGCACTCCAAAGTTCTTGAGCGTTTCACTCGCAGGCTTTGAGCCCAATGACTACGCAATGATTATGGGCTTCCCCGGCAGCACATCACGCTATTTGACCGGCGACGAGGTAAAGCAAAGAATGTATCAAGAGAACGAGCCACGCATTGCAATGCGCGACGTCACCCTAAAAATCATACGCGAGGAGATGGCAAAGAGCGAGGACATCGCCATCAGATACGCCAACAAGCAGGCGCGTATAAGCAACTACTGGAAGAATTCTATCGGAATGAATAAAGCTATCGTCGACAACAAGGTTGTTGAGACAAAGCTTGCCGAGGAGGCCGCGTTCAAGGCTTGGGCATTGCAGAACGGCAAGAACGAATATGTTGACGTTGTTGAGAAAATCAACGCTTGCGTTGAGGATTTAAACCGCACAGCCTACCTCACGACACTTGCCATTGAGCTTATAAACAACGTTGAGTTCATACAGCGTAACATACACGATCAGAACAGCAAAATGTTCGACACCCCTGTGATGATTAAGGACCATATGAGTATGATTTACGACTGGCTCTACAACCGCGACTACGACCACGAGATAGACCGTCGTATCGCCAAGGAGGTTCTGCCACTCTATTTCAGCCTCACACAACCCGAGGAGCGCGACGCTCACCTCAATGAGATGTATGCAAAATACAAAGGTAACCTCGAAAAGTACATCGACGACGTTTACAATAACTCAATTCTTTCAAGCAAAAAGAACTACGACAAATTCTTAAAGAAGCCAACGCTCAAAAAGTTTGAAAAGGACCCTGCAATGCAGCTACGTTCAGCCGTTTGGAGAACATACAGAGCATTGTACAGCAAGGGCGAGGAGTTTGCAAAGATTCTCAATCCATTGCACAAAACCTACCTCAAAGGTTTGATGGAGATGACAAATGGTCCCGTATATCCCGACGCGAACTTTACTATGCGCCTCACATACGGTAACGTAAAGCCCTACAGCCCAAAAGATGGTGTCACCTACAACTACTACACAACCCTCAAGGGTGTAATGGAGAAGGAAGACCCCAACAATAGCGAATTCATCGTGCCGGCACGTTTGAAGGAACTTTATGAGGCTAAGGATTTTGGAGAGTATGCACTCCCCAATGGCGAAATGCCCGTAGCCTTCCTCACCACTAATGATATTACCGGCGGAAACAGCGGTAGTGGTGTATTGAACGCACGCGGCGAACTCATAGGCCTTGCGTTCGACGGCAACTGGGAGTCTTTGAGCGGTGACATTAATTTCGACGACAACTTGCAGCGTTGTATCAACGTAGACATTCGCTACGTGCTCTTTGTTATCGACAAACTCGGCAACTGCAAGCGCCTCATCGAAGAGATGAATATTGTAAAATAAGAGAACAAATTGATTAATTAAACAAGCAGTGGGCAGCGCTAAACGCTGCCCACTGCTTGTTTAATTCCCATCATTGCCATAAATCACGGCAGGGTGAACAAAAAAGAATGTTTTTAGTATTTTATTTCGCTGATAGGCAAAGAACTACCTTGCACCTCGCGCATCACACGCAACCAATTTCCGCCCCATATTTTTTCAATATCAACACCACTGAAACCACGGCGCAATAGCTCGCGAGTGACGTTACACAATTGCGACGCCGATGAGCAGCCTGCCACTTTGCCGTCACCGTCAAAATCGGTTCCTATGCCAACGTGGTCGATGCCCGCAACATCTATTGCGTGGAGCAGATGGCGCATAAAATCATCGAGCGTAGCCTCGCCCTCTTTGCACAAAAAGCCACTATACATTGTCACCTGCACCACTCCGCCTTTTGCAGCAAGCGCTCGCATCTGTTCATCGGTGAGGTTACGTGGGTGGTCGCAGAGCTCACGGCACGATGAGTGAGAGCAGACAACGGGCTTCTCACTGCACTCCAACACGTGCCAAAAGGTGCTCTCGGCAGCGTGAGAGAGGTCGACTATCATTCCCACCCGGTTCATCTCGCGCACCACTTTGCGACCAAAGGCACTCAGGCCACCGTGCTCGTTGTCTCCACGCGCAGAATCACAAATATCATTGTCACCATTGTGGCACAAAGTCATATAAACGATGCCTCTGTGACGCAAACGCTCTATATTTGTTAAATCACGCCCAATTGCGTAACCATTTTCTACTCCTAGCATTATCGCCCGCTTTCCCTCTTTTTTTGCCTCATAAAGTTCATCAGCGTTGCCACAAAGCACCACAGCTGCAGCATTATCGACAACCCGGGCAACTACCCAATCAAGCAGAGCATCGGCTTTTTCAGTAGCCTGCATCAGCGAAGCCTCGTCGCGCGCACCTTGTGGAATATATGCAACCATCGTTGTTGCATCGAGCTGTCCTTCGGACATCTTGTGAAGGTCGACAAGTGCAACGTCGTCGCGCCTGTCCAGACGATAGTCTGTAGCAGAGAGCATTGGCGTGTCGCAATGCGAATCAATAGTCAGCACGTGCTTGTGAAGCTCTGCCACACGACGAAAGAGTGCAGCCTCGCCAACGAGCCAACGGAAGAGCGGCATCATACTATTGTCACCATTCATAATAAACGACTCAGGGTGCCACTGTACTCCTATTATACAACGCCCGTCAACAGCCTCAATGCCCTCAATGACTCCATCGGGCGACGTTGCGACAACCCTGAAACCCTGTGGCGCACGGCCGACAGCCTGATGATGAAAGGTGTTTACATCAAGACGTTCGCTGCCAAAAATGCGACAGAGCAAGCTATCGCGCGCAATTATAACCTCGTGGGTTGCCACTCCTCGTTCCACCGGCGACTGGTCGTGGTTAAGAAGCCCCGCGCCCAATGCTGCATATATATCCTGATGCACAGAACCGCCAAAAGCTGCGGCCAGCACCTGCACTCCACGACATATTCCCAAAATGGGCAGATTATGTGCATCGGCAAGCAAAGTCAACAACAATTCCTGTTCATCGCGCGCAGGATTTATGCTGTGAAGCAGCGAATAATCGGGCTCTTCACACATATAACGAGGGTCAATATCCGCACCACCGGTAAGCAACAATGCATCAATATGAGAAAGCGTTTCAATCAACGCCTCACGCTCGGAATATGGCGGAATGAGCAAAGGGACTCCGCCGGCCTCAAGCACAGAGCGATAATAAGCCTCGGCAAGAGTAGCCTTGTCATCGGCATAATTGGCTGTTATACCAATCACCGGACGACTACCAGCAGAGGGGTAACGATTGTGCAGGGCACGAAATTCACCATTCACATCAAATTTATCTCTTGGCATAGGAGTTCAATAAATAAAAAACACCCGCACTCGATTGAACACGGGTGTTGCTTTTACAATAACTATTCTATTATTCCATTGGCATATTGCGCTTGATGCTATGAGCAAGCACAATCATTGTCTCGGTGCTCACAACACCGGGAATCTCCTGCACGCGACCATTGAGCAGCTGCATCAAGTGCTCATTGTCGTTTGAATACATCTTTGCAAGGATTGAATAAGGGCCTGTTGTGTAGCAGCACTCAACAACCTCGGGAATTTCGCGCAAACGCTCTACAACATCTTTGTACATTGAGCCACGCTCCAAGCGAATTCCAATATATGTACAAGTTTTGTAGCCCAAACGGCGCACATCAATCTCGTAGCAAGAGCCTGAGATAATCCCCATATCTATCAGATGCTGCACACGCAAATGGATTGCAGCACGTGAAACACCACACAACTCTGCTACGTTGCGGAAAGGAATACGAGCATCTTTTGATATAATGCTTAATATTTTGAGGTCGAGTGCATCGACCTTACATTCTAGATTTTTCATACTTTGGTCGGTTATTTTTTGTGTTATTTCTTTACTATTTTCACGATTTCAACGTCATAGACAAGCGCACTATATGGTGGCACTCTGTTGCTGCCTTTTGCGCCATAGGCCAACTGCCAAGGCAGATAGACCTTACACTTTGTCCCCACCGGAAGAGTGGTCATCACCTCGGCCAAGCCCGGCAGCAGTGTGTTCACTGCCGCTTCAACAACCTCGCCACGAGAGCTCTCGACGACATTTCCGTTAATGAACGAAGCCTTATAAATGTAAGCCACCGTGCTATTAGGGGTTGCAATCTCTCCTGCGCTGGCACGCTCTATTTTTACTTGAGTTCCACCACGAAGCGTTGTCACCCCATTGCGCTTTTTGTTCTTTGAGATAAACTCCTCGCTGGGCAAACGAAAAACAACCTTGTGATAATAGTCATAAGCCTCGGCAACAGTCATTGTAGAGGTATTGCCATAAGCCATTGCTTTTAACCCCTCGAGGAACATTCGCCTATCGACTCTTTTAGTCGTATCACTCTGATAAATCACACTACTGACCTTGCCCAGCATATCAACCGCCGATGTTCCAACTACAATACCGTGAACATAGGCCTCGGCCTCGGGAGATTCGTTAACAGGAAAAGCATCACACAATCCCTTTACAAAATTGTCAATGGTTGCCGGTGTTATTTCCAAGTCACTTATAGCTTGTGGCATATCATATGCAACAATCATACTTGCCGCGAATGATATTGAATCCTGCGCAGTGACAAGACGCACCCCTTCCGCATCTGCCGGAGTGTTTTTTGTGCCACTGGAACTTGCAGTGCTTGATGCACTCACGCTCTTGTCGCGAGGCACAAAGCAGAGCCCCACCAACAGATAGGCCACCAATGCCACAACAATAACTACAAGAGCCTTTTTCCCCGTTTTCATCGTAATATTTTAGAAATTTGCCCCTATTTTTAAAGAACTTTAATAAGCTCTACATCAAAGACAAGAGCACTATATGGAGGAATCATCTCGCCGGCACCGTGCTCGCCGTATGCCATATTGTAAGGAATGTAAAGACGCCATTTTGCACCCTCCTGCATAAGTTGCAAAGCCTCGACCCAGCCTTTGATAACCTGATTAACACCAAAAACAGCAGGCTCGCCACGTTTGATTGAGCTGTCGAAGATTGTTCCATCAATGAGTGTACCCTCGTAGTGGCACTGCACTCGGTCGGTTGCCGATGGTTTTTTACCGCTACCGGCAGCAATAACCTCATACTGCAAGCCACTTGGCAAAACGGTCACACCCTCTCTCTTTGCATTATTTGCAAGGAACGCCTCGCCGCTGGCCTTGTTCTGCGCATAGGCCTCCTCGGCCAATTTGCGAAAATGGTCGTTAACAACTGCTTGCGCCTCGGAATGTGTCATCTCGGTCTTTGCGCCGGTGAGCACATCCTTGAGAGCCTTTACAAAATCATCAACACTCAAATCCTTAACACCCATTGAAAGTAAATTCTGGCCTATCCCCATTCCAAGGCCGTAGCTAAATTTGTCCATTTTACTAATTTTATAATATTATATGAATTACTGTCATTTTGCCATAAACGTTTTTTGCTCACTTTGCAAAGTTGAGCCGAGCGAAGATACAACTATTATTCTTACCACAAACACAAATGGCACTTTTTTTTATTTAAAATTCATTTTTTTCAAGCAAAGTGTTTAAAAGTCGAATTTACATTTTGTCAACAGACTCAATTGTTTGGCAAACAAGAAACAAAAAAACTTTAATATTATTTAATACAAAAATATCTTGTACTAGTAGCAAAACATCAATTTATTTTGATAACTTTGTAACAATAGCGAATTTTACAATAAAACGTAGTTTTAAACCACACAAAAAAAATGTCGGGAACAATCATAATAGCGATAATATTCGTTCTGCTCGCCGGTGGAATGTTCATTCTGCGCAAAATTTACGGCAACACAGCAACAACCGTTGAGACACACGACCACCACCACGATGGCGAGGACGGAACGTGTTGCGGAAAGCACAGCAACTGCTCAAAAGGATACGACACAAAAAATCTCTACTTTGACGACGAGGAGTTAGACCGTTTCAAAGGAATAAAGCCCGAAGATTACACCGAGGCAGACATTGACGAGTTCAGACAAGTGCTCTACACAATGCGTGAGGAGGAGGTTGAAAATTGGGCCCACTGCATTGAGACACGAGGCATTGAGTTGCCCAACGAGATTAAGGATGAGATTTTGCTGATACTGCAATAACAACCAAAACAAAAGAGCGTGCGCAAGATAACACTCTACATAATAGCTGCATTTATAATCACAGCCCTCTGCGGATGCGCCGGAAAGAAGGTGAACAACGCCACTACGCGTATGTATCACGCTTTTACAGCCCGCTACAACACATACTACAATGGAAACGTAGCATACAAACAAGCTCAAAAGGCACAAAAAACCGGGCACAAGGACAACTATCTTGAACAAATTCCGCTACTGATTTTCAGCGACGAGAGCACGCAAAAAATGGGCAGTAGCAACTACGAGACAGCCATTGAAAAGTCACAAAAAGCGATAAAAAATCACTCTATTAAACGACGCCCCAAAAAGCCCTCGGGCAAAAAACTCTCAAAAAAGAAAAAGCTCTTCTACTCCCAGAAAGAGTTTAACCCATTTTTGTGGAGAGCGTGGTTCCTGATGGCAAATTCGCAACTGCAAAAAGGAGAGTTCACCGAAGCAGCCAGCACATACATCTACATATCAAAGCTTTACGAGAACAACCCCAAGATTGTTGCACAGGCACGCATAGGCTTGGCAAAGTGTTACGCCGAGATGGAGTGGCTGTACGAGGCCGAAGAACTTTTACAGCGAGTGCAACGCGACACAATCCCCGAGTCTCTTAAACAGGATTTTGCCCTAGCGAAGGCCAATCTTCTGTTAAAGCAGGAGCGAGGCGAAGAGGCAATACCACACATAAAAACAGGACTAAAGCGCAAAGGAGTGACGTCAATAGACAAAGCACGCGAGAACTACCTCTTGGGGCAGCTCTATGCAAAGGCCGGCAACAAAAAAGAGGCCTACAAGAGCTTTGGCAAGACAATCTCCCAAAGCCCGCCCTACGAGTTTGAATTCAACGCCCGCATACGCCAGACAGAGATGGCGACAGATGAAAATCACAAGAAAATCCTGCGCAAACTCAAGCGTATGGCAAAATCGGACAAAAATGTCGACTATCAAGCGCAGATATATTACGCCATTGGCAACCTCCATTTGAGCAAGCAGGATACAACCGAGGCCATAAAGGCATACGAGACAGGCGTAGCAACCGGAGCCACAGGCGGATACGGCACAGGAATGTTGCATCTGTCACTTGCAAAGCTCTATTGGGAAAAAGAAAAATTCTCAAAATCGCACGAGAATTATAGCAAAGCAATGTCAATGCTCAACGAGGAGAACCAAGACTTTGACGAGATACAATTCCGCAGCGAGGCTCTTGCCGGATTGATACAATACACCGATATTGTAGAGAAGGAGAGCGAGCTGCTATATTGGTCGACTCTCTCACCCGAGGAGCTCGACCCAATAATTGACGAGCTTATAAAAGAGGCCAAGCGACAGGAGGAGTTAAAAAAGAAGGAGGAAAAGAAGCTCGCACGCGAGAATGACAGCGGCAACGAGCTCGACCAAGCCGGCACAAATGCAGCAATGACAATTGACAACCAGAGCGACAAGCAATTGTGGTACTTCTACAACCCGCAGTTGGTATCGCAGGGAGTGCGTGCCTTCAAGGAGAAGTGGGGCAACAGAGAACTGAAAGACTATTGGAGGTTCAGCAACACAATATCGTCATTGATGAGCGATGAGTGGGTAACCGACAGCACTGTCACCGACAGCCTAGCGATGGGCAGCACCTTTATAGCCGCCGACAGCACTCTGGTAGCCGAAAATACCGACGCTCAGGCAACAGAGGATGCGCTGTCTACCGACCCAACAACACGCGAATACTACACGCAACAAATTCCAAAGACCGACGAGGAGAAGGCCGAGGCACATAAGGCTCTGCGCGACGCACTCTTTGAATCGGGTGTCCGTTTCAAAGAGGATGTGAGTGACAAGCATCTCACAATGTCATATCTTGAACGAGTTGTAAACGATTATCCCGATTATGAAAGGCTTGCCGAGACTTATTATCATCTGTTCCTAGCCTGCTCGCGCTGGGAGGAGCCCGAGAAAGCTGCTTACTACAAAAATCTTTTGATAACAAACTACCCCGATAGCGCAATAACCAAACAGATACAAGAGCCCGATTTCTTTGAGAGTGCAGCAACACGCAAGCACAAAGAGGACTCGATATATGTGAAAGCATACAACCACTACACCAAAGAGGAGTACGACGCTGTCATAAACGAAAACCTTTACAGCGCGAACAAATACCCACAGGGTAAACACCGCGCGCGTTTTGTGTTCATTGACGCAATGGCAAAGCTATACAGCGACAGGCAAGAGGAGGCGCTTGAGGCACTTGAACTATTGACAAGCACCTATCCGGCCGACAGCATCAGCCGTATGGCAACAGAGATAAGCACCGGGATAAAGGAGGGAAGACTGCTGCACAGCGGAATATCCACATCTATTTGGGACCGCAAGGCCGATGGAACAATCAGACAAGGCGAGGAGAGCATACCACAGTTCAGCACTGAGCGCAACGAGCCCTACTACTTTGTCTTAGCGTTCCCCAACGACTCACTCGACGAAAAGCGCTTGCTGTTTGAGATGGCACGATACAATTTCTCGCGCTATATGGTGAGAAATTTTGAGATGACATTTGAGAAATTAACCGAGATTACACTGCTCGAGGTTAAGGAATTCTTGAATTTTGACGAGGCGTTTATCTACCGCAAACGACTATTCGGCAATGCCGAGACTGCAAAATTACTCGAAGGAATAAACACATTCATAATATCAAAGAGCAATCTTGATTTGTTACTACAATACTACACCTTTGAGGACTACACACAGTTCTACGAGGAAAACCTTTTATCAATACCCGAGATTGAGATAGATGGTTACACCCTTGACGAGCCGGACTATAGCACAGAGGATGCAGATAACAAAAACGAAACAGAGGAGTAATATGACATACAAACTATTATGGGCCGATGATGAGATTGAGCTATTAAAGGCCCACATAATATTTTTACAAAGCAAAGGGTACGAGGTTACCACAGTAACCAACGGCCCCGATGCGATAGAGGCTTGCGACAAGGAGGCTTTTGACCTTGTTCTGCTCGATGAAAATATGCCCGGACTTACCGGCCTTGAGACTTTGAGCGTGATTAAAGAGATGCACCCGCAAACCCCTGTGGTAATGGTGACAAAGAGCGAGGAGGAGGATATTATGGAACAGGCAATAGGTTCAAAGATTGCCGACTACCTTATAAAGCCCGTAAACCCCAACCAAATACTCCTTACACTGAAAAAGAATATACACCACAGAGAGATTGTTGCCGAGAAAGCAAATAGCGCATATCAGCAGAATTTTGGCAAATTGTCTATGCAGATAGGCGATGCACGCACCATTGAAGAGTGGCAGGATATTTACAAAAAGATTGTCTACTGGGAGCTACAGCTTGAGGAGGCCGACACACAAATGCACGATATGCTGAAATCCCAAAAGGAGGAAGCTAATAACATTTATGCACGCTTCGTGAAAAACAACTATATGGACTGGATGTCATCGGGGCGCGAGCAGCGACCAATGATGAGCCACGACCTCTTTCGCGAACGCATTTTCCCACTCGTCGACAAAGGCGAGAAGGTTTTTCTCATAATAATCGACAATTTCCGCTACGACCAATGGCGTATGCTTGCAAAAGAGATTGGCAGTGATTTTGCCATCGAGGAGGAGCTGTACATAAGCATCCTGCCCACAGCAACACAATATGCCCGCAACGCCATCTTCTCGGGGCTTATGCCGAGCCAGATAAAAGAGCTATACCCTCAGTTGTGGGTCGATGAAGAGGAGGAAGAGGGCAAAAACCTGAACGAAGAGGCTCTTATCGGGACACAAATAGCACGTTATCGCCGCAAGGACAGCTACTCCTATGGCAAGGTGTTGACCTCTGCCGCAGCCGAAAAATATATCGACAATATCAACAACCTGTCAAAGAACGATATTAATGTGCTTGTGGTAAACTTCATCGATATGCTCTCACACGCACGCACCGAGTCGATGATGGTGCGTGAGCTGGCAGCAAACGAAGCGGCGTACCGTTCAATAACACAATCGTGGATACGGCACTCCGCTATCAAAAAACTTTTTGCACACCTTGCCGAAAATCAATACACCGTAGTCATAACAACCGACCACGGCAGCATACAGGTGGACACGCCCACAAAGGTAATTGGCGACAAAAACACAAACACCAACCTGCGCTATAAGCTGGGCAAAGCGCTAAACTACAACAGCAAAGAGGTTTTTGAGATAAAGAACCCGGCAAAAGCATTCCTGCCACAGCCCAATATAAGCACAAGCTATATATTTGCCACAGGAGACCGTTTTTTTGCCTATCCCAACAATTACAACTATTATGTATCGTACTACAAGGATACATTCCAGCACGGAGGCATATCAATGGAGGAGATGCTTATACCATTTGTTACAATGAAACCTAAAAACAAAAAACAGCAATGAGTGTACACACAATAACAATAAATGGGCTCAATGAATACCCCGCTGCAGCAAAATGGTTCACAACCTTTTTGAAAAAAGGGCATATATTCGCCTTCTACGGCAAGATGGGTAGCGGAAAAACAACATTCATCAAAAGCCTGTGCGAGGAGCTTGGCGTTGAGGACACCATCAACTCACCAACATTTGCCATCGTAAACGAATACGAGGACAAAGAGGCAAACACAATATTCCATTTTGATTTCTACCGCATAAAATCTCTTGCCGAGGTCTACAATATGGGATACGAAGAGTATTTTTACAGCAATGCCTACTGCTTTATCGAGTGGCCCGAACTGATTGAGGAACTGCTACCCGAGGAGCATATCAGGGTAGAAATCTGCGAGGAGAGCAATGGCTCGCGCACAATAAAAGTCTGCATTAACGACTGATAGAAAAGATAATATTTAACGACAAAATACTAAAGAGTATGAAAATCAACGCAAACGCATCGGGCACAAGAACCATAGAGGTTACCGAAGTTCAGCTGCAAATAATCAAAAGATATTCATTGTTGGACCGAATAGCAAACAGCACAGGAGTTATCGACGAAGAGTCGCTTAACAAGCTGCGCCTCACAGTGCGCTCACTGATAGCATCGCAAACAATGGCATCAAAAGATTTGCTCGACCTCTGTCTTGTACTCTACCACGAAGATATGAAAGCTCTTGGATTGAAAAATCTAATCAAGTGCTACAACGAGTGGATGGCAAGTAACGAGGCTGCAGAGACTGCAGATGAAGCAACAAACACAAATGAGTAACAGAAAGATAACCGATTGGTTGCCAACCACCCGCAAGGAGGCCGAGCTGCGTGGTTGGGACGAGCTGGACGTTGTTATGTTCAGTGGCGACGCATACGTAGACCACCCCTCTTTTGGCGCAGCTGTAATCTGCCGTCTGTTGGAGGCCGAGGGGCTGCGCGTTGCCATCGTGCCACAGCCCAACTGGCAGGACGACCTACGCGATTTTAAAAAGATGGGGCGCCCTAGGCTCTTCTTTGGTATATCAGCCGGATGTATGGACTCGATGGTCAATAAATACACGGCTGCCAAACGCTTTCGCAGCGAGGATGCCTACTCACCCAACGGCAAGCATAGTATGCGCCCCGAATATGCCACCACGGTATACTCCAATATCCTGAAAAAACTCTATCCCGACTGCCCTGTTATCATTGGCGGCATAGAAGCATCTATGCGCCGTTTCACGCACTACGACTATTGGCAGGATTGCCTTAAAAAGAGTATTCTCATCGACAGCAAAGCCGACGTCTTGGTGTATGGTATGGGCGAGCAACCGATGACTGCGCTGTGCAAGGCAATGCAGGCTCAACTAAAAGAGAGCGGTGCAGAGAATATCACAGCCGACATTGCACGCAAGCTAAGCAAAGAGATTCGTCAAACAGGATATCTTGCAACAAAAAGCGACCTTATCATAGACGAGAACAACGATAAGGTGCTGGCACCACACTCTATTTGCCTTAAAGACAAGGCAAAACAAGCTGCCAATTTCCTTGCAATAGAGAGAGAATCGAACAAGGTTAATGCAAAAAGGCTGATACAGGAGTATGAGGAGGGCGCAGTAGTCATCAATCCACCCTTCCCGACAATGACCACAGAGCAGCTCGACCACAGTTTCGACCTGCCATACACACGCCTCCCCCACCCCAAATATAATGGCAAGCGCATTCCCGCGTATGATATGATTAAGCACTCTGTGAATATACACCGAGGCTGTTTCGGTGGCTGTGCTTTCTGCACAATCTCGGCACACCAAGGAAAGTTCATTGTCAACCGCAGCGAGGAGAGCATTTTGCGCGAGGTTAAGGAGATTGCCAAGATGGAGGACTTTAAAGGCTATCTTAGCGACCTTGGAGGGCCATCGGCCAATATGTATATGATGAAAGGACGCAACAGCGAGCTCTGTTCAAAATGCTCGCGTCCATCGTGCATACAGCCCAAAATATGCCCTAATATGAATATCGACCACTCAGCACTGCTAGAGCTCTACAAGAAGGTCGATGCGCTGCCTTGTATAAAAAAGAGTTTCATCGGCAGCGGTGTAAGATATGATATGCTGCTGCATAGAACGGGCGACAAGCAACGCGACGAGGTGACAGACAGATACACCGAGGAGCTTATAAGAAATCACGTCAGCGGGCGTTTGAAGGTTGCTCCCGAGCACACAAATGATGGCGTGCTGAAGCTAATGCGCAAGCCATCGTTCAAGCAGTTCCACGATTTTAAGCGCATATTCGACAAGATAAACAATAGATATAATCTAAAACAACAGATTATCCCCTATTTTATCAGCAGCCACCCCGGCAGCACAGTTGAAAGTATGGCCGAGCTTGCAGCAGAGACCAAGCAACTAAATTTTCATCTGGAGCAGGTACAGGATTTCACCCCCACGCCAATGACAATGGCCACCGAGATGTATTATACCGGCATCAACCCCGAAACTGGTGAAAAGGTGTATGTTGCACGCTCAATGCAGGACAAAGAGGCACAGCGACGATTTTTCTTTTGGTACAAGCCCGAGGAGCGCAGGCAGATTGCACAACTGCTGCGCCGGATGGGACGTAACGACCTTGTAAAAAAATTGGGTATATAAATTAATGTGGCCAACCTACAATGTATAAACTATATTAGCAAAGAGTTGGTAGAAATTATTATTAAATACAAAAAGAGAGAATACCGTATTGATCTGACCCCAAAAAGTTGGACGGATTAATAAAAAAGTTTATTGGTAAAGAGTTCGGTATTGCACCGGACTCTTTCCTTTTAGTCTCAGTTTGATTCTATCATTGTTGTAGTAGTGGATATACTTCTTCAGTTCTTGCT
>JAZRMQ010000035.1:0-85038 GCA_045647745.1 Bacteroidaceae bacterium
AGATAGCGATGTTATGGAATAACTATTCGTTTTAAGGGCAAAGCACGGATGGGATGACCTATGAATTGACAGCGAACCTGGTTTTTTTGTAGTCAACCAAATGCAGACAGTAGGCGAATTCATTCACGCCCTACAGGCTAAATAGCCACCGCACATATCCCCATTACATACCCCTGCAACGCAGGTTGCAGGGGTAAATCTGTATATCAAAGAAAACAAACCCTCTTGCCAATCGTTTGTATAGTACTTGGTGTTATATAGTAAAAGCTGACAGTTATGAAGATATCAGAGATTAAAGGTCGAGAAATCCTGGACTCGCGTGGAAATCCCACAATTGAGGCCGAAGTTATATTGGAAAATGGTGCGGTGGGACGTGCTTCTGTTCCATCGGGAGCATCTACCGGTGAAAATGAGGCATTGGAGTTGCGTGATGGTGACAAAAGTCGCTATAATGGCAAGGGTGTGTCAAAAGCTGTGGCAAATATAAACGAACGAATAGCCCCTGTGTTGCGCGGATGTAACGTCTTTGACCAGCGTGGCTTGGACCGAATGATGCTTGAACTTGATGGTACGCCAACCAAAAGCAATCTTGGAGCCAATGCCATACTTGGAGTTTCACTGGCTATTGCACGAGCTGCGGCAAAGACATGCGGCATGCCTCTGTATCGTTATATCGGTGGTGTCAATGCACACGTGTTGCCTGTTCCCATGATGAACCTGCTCAATGGAGGACGTCACTCCGATGCTCCTGTTGCATTCCAGGAGTTCATGATACGCCCGATTGGTGCGGATAGCATACGCCGGGCTGTGCAGATGGGTGCCGAGGTCTTCAGCGCTCTGAAGAGTGTTTTGAAGGAACACGGTTACAGCACAGGAGTTGGTGACGAGGGTGGTTTTGCTCCGGCACTAAATGGCACAGAGGAGGCTTTGGATATACTCGTGCAGGCAATCAAGGTTGCCGGCTACACCCCGGGAACAGACATTACGTTGGCTCTTGATTGTGCTGCATCGGAATACCATCGCGATGGAGTGTATGACTATACACTTTTTGAGGGTTCAAAGGGAAAAAAGCTTACATCAGCAGAGCAGGTCGATTATCTGGAACATCTCATTGAAAGATATCCTATCGACTCAATTGAAGATGGCATGGGCGAGAATGATTGGGAGGGATGGGCTATGCTCACCGAACGCATAGGCAACCGTTGCCAACTTGTGGGTGATGACCTTTTTGTTACCAATGTCAAATACCTTGGCAAGGGTATTGAACTTAATTGCGCCAACAGCGTGCTGGTGAAAGTCAACCAGATAGGAACACTTACCGAGGCTCTCGATGCCATTGAGATGGCACGTCGTAACGGCTATACAACAATCATCAGTCACCGTTCGGGTGAAACCGAAGATACTACAATTGCAGATATTGCCGTGGCTGTAAATGCCGGACAGATAAAGACCGGTTCAATGAGCCGCAGCGACCGTACTGCAAAGTATAACCAACTGATACGTATAGAAGAGGAGTTGAGAGATACCGCACGTTATGGTGTGTAGCAATTGAACGCTGTTTTTTGATAGGAACGATTACAAACAAGTGGGTGAGATGTTCTATCTTTGCCAACCTTCGACACGATAGACCTTTTCCATCAGTTTTCGCTCTTTGCCTGTCTTGGCATTCTTGTGCCACACCTCAATGCGCGCGGCGTAGTAATCGCCCCAATCGCCGGGGTAGATTGTGAAGCACTGCTTTTCAACTACTTTTGAGAATGATGTGGTAGAGGGTGTTGCAACCATGCTTGCGGCCGAAATGCGCTCGGGTGAGAGCGGTATGTTTTCAGTTGCCTCGTAGCAACGCAGGTATATGCATCCTTCTTCAAGTGCCGGGTGGTAGAAATCGTATGTATACATTCCGCCCTGAACATCGTTCCATATATGCAACCAAGTGTCGGTTGCTGTGCTGTCGATGGGGTGTGGCAGTTCTTCGCCCTCTAAAAGCGGAAGGTTGTAGTCCAATTGGGCCGGAATGGGATGCTCCTTGCCGAAATCATCGGGACCGGGGTTGAAAGCGAGTGATATTCCAAGGTATAATAGGTAGATGAAAAAGGCTACCGTTAGCGCTCCCAATATGAACGAAAACAGAAATCTCCACCACTTTTTGAATATGAGCAGAAATATCCACGACGTTATCAGTGCAACGAAGGTCAAGGGTACTGAAATTACAAAAAATATCGGCCACATTGAATCGAAGTATGCCGAAATCAATATCGATGCTGTAAAAAGCACGGGGAAGAGCCACCAGAATCTGATGATGAAATTTTTCATAATTTTGTTTGCGTTTTAGTTGAGTAAACGCTCTTACAACCGGGTTATTGCCTACTTTGAAGTTTTTAACCTTTTTTAACCGCACAGAATATCTTCTTTACACTCTTTATTTATAAGGTACTTTTATTGCCATAGTTCACGAAAATTTTGTTATCTTCGCGAAAGATTTCTAAATTGGGAATAAAATAACAATTAAAATAGATTTATGGCAACAGTTGATGACAAGAAAATCATCTTTTCGATGGTAGGCTTGAGCAAGACAATCAAGCAGACAAACAAACAGGTGTTGAAGAATATTTACCTCTCGTTCTTCTACGGTGCAAAAATTGGTATCGTGGGTATGAACGGTGCGGGTAAATCTACTCTTATGAAGATTATTGCAGGCCTTGATAATGATTATCAGGGTAATGTGGTGTGGTCGCCGGGTTACTCGGTGGGCTATTTGCCACAGGAACCTCATTTGCAGGATGGAAAGACTGTGATGGAGTGTGTGAAAGAAGGTGTGCAGGCAACAGTTGATGCACTTGCGGAGTATGAGGAGATTAACCAAAAGTTTGGATTGCCCGAGTATTACGAGAATGAGGATAAGATGAACGAACTTTTTGCGCGTCAGGGAGAGTTGCAGGATATTATCGACGCAACCGATGCTTGGAATCTTGAAAGCAAACTCGAGCGTGCAATGGCTGCTCTTCGCTGCCCGGCTCCCGATGAATTGGTCGACCATCTTTCTGGTGGTGAGCGTCGTCGCGTGGCGCTTTGCCGTCTGTTATTGTCAAAGCCTGATGTGCTTTTGCTCGACGAGCCTACCAACCACTTAGATGCAGAGAGCATTGATTGGCTAGAACAGCATTTGAACCAATATGAGGGTACTGTGATTGCTGTTACTCACGACCGTTACTTCCTTGATGATGTGGCCGGCTGGATTCTTGAACTTGACCGTGGCGAGGGAATTCCTTGGCAGGGAAATTACTCTTCTTGGCTCGACCAGAAGACAAAGCGTATGGAGCAGGAGGAGAAGAGTGCAAGCAAGCGTCGCAAGACTCTTGAGCGCGAGCTTGAATGGGTGCGAATGTCACCAAAGGCTCGTCAGGCAAAGGGTAAGGCTCGTTTGAACTCTTATGAGCGTATGCTCAACGAGGACCAGAAAGAGCGCGAGGAGAAACTCGAAATCTTTATCCCTAATGGTCCGCGTTTGGGTAATAAGGTTATTAATGCCGAGAATATTGGAAAATCTTTTGGCAGCAAGCACCTCTTCAGTAACCTCAACTTTATGCTCCCGCCCAATGGTATTGTCGGCGTTATTGGCCCTAATGGTGCGGGTAAAACAACTCTGTTTCGTATGATTATGGGGCTCGAGACGGCCGACGAGGGTACATTCGAGGTTGGTGAAACAGTAAAGATTGCTTACGTTGACCAAAATCACAAGGATATTGTTGCCGACAAGAGCGTTTATGAGGTTATGAGCCAAGGCAATGAGCTTATGCGCTTGGGTGGCAAGGAGATTAATGTGCGTGCTTACTTGTCGCGTTTCAACTTCTCGGGTGCCGACCAAGAGAAAAAATGCGGTGTTCTTTCGGGTGGTGAGCGCAACCGCCTGCATCTTGCTATGGCGCTTAAAGAGGGTGGCAACGTTCTTCTCCTTGATGAGCCCACCAATGATATTGACGTAAACACACTGCGTGCGCTTGAGGAGGGACTTGAGAATTTTGCCGGTTGTGCCGTTGTTATCAGCCACGACCGTTGGTTCCTCGACCGCATCTGTACACATATTATCGCTTTTGAGGGTGATGGCAATGTGTTCAGCTTCGAGGGCTCATACTCTGATTATGAGGAGAACAAGATGCGTCGTCTCGGAATTGAAGAGCCCAAGAAAGCACGCTATCGCAAATTGATGGAGGATTAATAAAAAGTGGCACAAACCATTATTGAGGCATTATTGAGGGGTAAAAGGTGCTGATGCTATTGTACTAATGTGCACAGCATCTCACCTTTGGCCTTTTACTTTTTAGTTCATATAATCGATGAGTATCATTAATCCCGATATAATTGACTCTATTGTAAGAGAATTTGAGATAGAGGATATACGCTCTGCTTCAATTCGTCAGATTGGGGCAGTGGTGCGTGCTGCCGAGGCACGTACGGGGAGTGAATTTATCCATTTTGAGATGGGTGTTCCGGGGTTGCCTGCATCAGAGGTTGGTGTGCGTGCCGAGTGCGAGGCTCTGCAGCGCGGTGTCGCATCGGTCTATCCTGTTATTGATGGTATCCCGGAGTTGAAGAATGAGGCCTCGCGCTTTGTCAAGGCTTTTATTAATACTGATATAAGCCCTGAAGGGTGTATCCCAACCGTTGGCTCTATGCAAGCTTCGTTTGCATCGCTTATGCTTGCTTCGCAGCTTGATGAAAAGCGTGATACGGTGCTTTATATAGACCCGGGATTTCCTGTGCAGAAGATGCAGGCACAGGTGATTGGCGTAAAGATTGCATCGTTTGATATTGCGGAGTATCGTGGTGAAAAGTTGGAGGAGAAACTTGAGACCTTTTTTGCGCAAGGGAATATTTGCGCGGTGCTTTATTCTTCGCCAAACAATCCTACTTGGATGTGCTTGAATGAGAAGGAACTCGAGATTATTGGGCGCGTGGCTGCAAAGTATGATGTTGTTGTAATTGAGGATTTAGCCTATATGACAATGGATTTTCGTCGTGATATGAGCCGTCCTTTTCAGCCGCCGTATCAACCGAGTGTCTCAAAGTATACCGATAAATATATTCTGCTTATAAGTGCTTCGAAAATATTTAGTTACGCCGGTCAGCGAATAGCTGTCGCTTGTGTGTCCGACGCTTTGTACTGCAGGGCTTACGAGAGCTTGAAACGGCGTTATGGCATTGCGCGCTTTGGCGCGGCTTTTGCTTATGTTTTTCTGTATTCGTTCTCGTCGGGAGTGTCACACTCGGCACAATGTGCGCTAGCTGCTATGTTTAAGGCTGCTTGCGACGGAGAATACAACTTTGTGGGCGACATAAAGGAGTATGCAGAGCGAACGGCGCGTATAAAGGATATTTTACAGCGCAACGGCTTTAGCATTGTTTACGACAAGGATGTTGAAGAGCCTGTCAGTGATGGTTTTTTCTTTACTGTTGGCTACAAGGATATGGATGGTGGCGAGTTGCTAAAGGAGTTGCTGTATTATGGTATCAGCGGAATAGACCTTGCAACAACGGGTGGTGAGCGCAAGGGTATTCGTGCTTGTTCGTCAAATATCAAGCCCCATCATTATGCGTTGCTCGAAGAAAGATTACGTTTGTTTAATGAAAATCATTAGTTTATAGATATGAAAAAACTTCTGTTTGCGCTGCTTTGTCTGTTTGTTTCTGCAGGCATAGCACAAGATATTTCAATAATTCCGCGCCCTGCAGAAATGTGGGTGAACGAGGGGGAGTTTCTTTTTAAAGGCAAAGTGGTAATCTGTTATCCCGAGTGCAAGAATAAGGAGATAAAAAATGTGCTTGACAATTTTGTAGAGGATTTAGAATTAACCACCGGTGTAAAACTGAAAAAATCTACCGCCAAGAAAATTAAACTACAAAATTGGGAGGTTACAAAATATAGCAAAAAAGCCGACGCGCATATTGTTGTATATATTGATGAGTATATGAGCGACGAGGAGTATAAACTTTCTGTTGCTCCTGAAAGAATAGATATTACAGCTGCAAAGCCGGCAGGTCTTTTTTATGCCTTTCAGACTTTAAAACAACTGATGCCTCGCAATGTTATGGCCGGAGTATGTGATGAGAGTATTGAGGAGTGGAGTATTCCATCTGTTTTTATCACAGACAAGCCTCGTTTCTCTTGGCGCGGCTTTATGCTCGACGAGGGACGTCACTTTTATGGCAAGGAAGAGATAAAGAAAATTATTGATGTGATGGCGGCCTATAAGATGAATCGCTTTCATTGGCATTTGACCGAGGACCAAGGCTGGCGCATTGAAATAAAGAAATATCCTAAACTAACCGAGATTGGAGCTTGGCGTGACAGCAAAGTGTGTGCGTGGGGTGATGTAAAGCCCGATGGCATACGTTACGGCGGCTATTATACTCACAAAGATGTAAAAGAGATTGTGGAGTATGCCAAGAAACGTTTCGTGGAGATTATTCCCGAGGTTGATATCCCGGGACACTCACAGGCCGCCGTTGCGTCCTATCCCGAAATTCTATCTTGTGACCCCGAAAATAACCACGAGGTGTGGTTGTGGCAGGGTGTGTCGTCGGATGTGATAAACGTTGCCAATCCGCTTGCTGTGCAGTTCGCAAAGGATGTTATAGATGAGCTTACAGAGCTTTTCCCGTTCGGATATATACATCTTGGTGGTGATGAGTGCCCAACGTATAAGTGGGAGCGTAACGATGCTTGTAAGGAGTTGTTGAAAGAGATTGGCTCGGAAAATTATCGCGATTTGCAGATACACTTTTACAAGCAGTTGCTCGACCACGTTGCACAAAAAACACTCGAGAAGCAGCGCAAGCTCGTCTTTTGGAACGAGGTGCTTCACGGCAATACAGAGCCGCTTGGAAAGGATATAACAATTATGGCGTGGATTGGTGCCGATGGTGCCGCAAAAGACGCTGCAATGCGTGGAATGAGCACAATTCTTTCGCCACAAATTCCTTACTATATTAACCGCAAGCAGGCTAAACTTGCCACAGAACCTCATTCGCAAGGGTATGGTGATGAGACTGTTGAACGTGTGTATAATTACAAGCCAATGAACAACGTGCCCGAGGAGTTGCAAGCAAAATATCTGGGTGTACAGGCAAATTTCTGGACAGAGTGGGTTGTTGAACCCTCGGTTGTTCAGTATCTTATGTTGCCGCGCTTGGTAGCTGTAGCCGAGGCCGGTTGGACTCCTGCAGAGTTGCGGAATTATGACGATTTTTTAAAGCGTTTGCAGGGTGAAGCAAAATTTTATCAGCTGAAAGGAATTGACTACGGCAAACACGTTTTTAAGTAAAATTACGATAAGAATATTTTATGCAGCAATATCAAAAACAATGATATTGCTGCATTTTTTATTTTATATTAACATATTTAAAATAAATGTATTAGCAGTGATTATTTAAAGTTGTTTATCAACGTGCTTGTTTTAATACTTTTTGTTGAAAAATATTTATAGAAATAACTTTGTCAAAGTGTCTGTGATTAACGATTGCCTCCGCTCATTTTCAAAATTATGTAAAAAACAGAATTTCTTGTTATTATATATATAATAAAATATTGTTTTTTATTTGTATCTTTGCAGTTAAGTTTGTTCGCTGTTGCTTTGCGAGCGCTTTTTTATTGAAAAAAAACAATAAACATATATGGAGAAAATTAGAAATTTTTGCATTATTGCTCACATCGACCACGGTAAATCAACCTTGGCCGACCGTCTGCTTGAGACAACAAAAACCATAAATATTACCGAGGGACAAATGCTCGATAATATGGACCTTGAAAAAGAGCGTGGTATCACAATCAAAAGCCACGCAATACAGATGGAATATGTCTACAAAGGCGAAAAATATATTCTTAACCTCATTGACACTCCGGGACACGTTGACTTCTCATACGAGGTGTCACGCTCAATTGCAGCCTGTGAGGGTGCTCTGCTTGTTGTCGATGCCACACAGGGTGTTCAGGCACAGACAATCTCGAACCTTTATATGGCGGTTGACCACGGGCTGGAGATTATTCCTGTTGTGAACAAATGTGATATGATAAATGCAATGCCCGAGGAGGTGAAAGACGAGATTATAGACCTTATCGGTTGCGACAGAGAGGATATTATCGAGGCTTCGGGAAAGACCGGTATGGGCGTTGAGGATATTCTTGCGGCTGTGGTTGAACGCGTGCCCGCTCCTGTGGGTGACGAAGAGGCTCCATTGCAGGCACTTATTTTTGACTCGGTATTCAATTCTTTCCGTGGCATTATTGCTTATTTCAAAATCACCAATGGTGTGCTGCGCAAGGGCGATAAGGTAAAATTCTTCAATACAGGAAAAGAGTATGACGCTGACGAAATTGGTGTGTTGAAGATGGATCTTTGTCCGCGTCAGGAGTTGCGTACCGGTGATGTGGGTTACATTATCTCTGGAATAAAAACATCGCGCGAGGTGAAGGTGGGCGATACTATCACCCACATTGCACGCCCTTGTTCACAGGCCATCTCGGGTTTTGAGGAGGTTAAGCCAATGGTCTTTGCCGGTGTCTACCCAATTGACGCCGAGGATTATGAGGATTTGCGTGCTTCGCTCGAGAAATTACAGCTTAACGATGCGTCGTTGACCTTCTCTCCTGAGTCGTCGGCTGCGCTTGGTTTTGGCTTCCGTTGCGGTTTTCTCGGCCTTTTGCATATGGAGATTGTGCAGGAGCGTCTCGATCGTGAGTTTGATATGAGTGTCATTACAACCGTTCCAAACGTTTCGTATATGGTTTATGACAAGCAGGGTGAGGCAAAAGAGGTGCACAATCCCGGAGGAATGCCCGACCAGACTCTTATCGACCATATTGAGGAACCATATATCAACGCGAGCATAATCACACGCGCCGAGTATATAGGCCCGATTATGACACTTTGCCTCTCAAAGCGTGGAGAGCTTTTAAAACAGGAGTTTATTACCGGCAATCGTGTGGATATACGTTTTATGCTTCCGCTTGGTGAAATTGTCATTGACTTTTACGACAAACTCAAAAGTATCTCAAAAGGTTACGCCTCATTCGACTATCACCCGGCAGGTTTTAGAACTTCAAAGCTTATTAAACTTGATATTCTGCTCAATGGCGAGCCTGTGGATGCACTCTCTACATTGACTCACGTTGACAATGCGTACGGCCTCGGTCGTCAGATGTGTGAGAAATTGCGCGACCTTATCCCCAGACAGCAGTTTGATATTGCCTTGCAAGCGGCTATCGGTACAAAGATTATCGCACGCGAGACCATCAAGCAGGTGCGTAAGGATGTAACCGCAAAATGTTATGGTGGCGACGTGTCGCGTAAACGCAAACTGCTCGAGAAGCAAAAGAAGGGTAAAAAGCGTATGAAGCAGATTGGTAATGTCGAGGTGCCGCAAAAAGCGTTCCTTGCAGTGCTCAAGCTCGACTAATTATTTGATGGATTAAAAAGTTGCACCAGCAACAAAAAACAAGATTGATAAACAGAAAGAATATGGGAATATTCAGTTTCTTCAGTAGAGAAAAGAAAGAGGTCCTTGACCAAGGACTTTCAAAGACAAAACAGAGTGTTTTTAGCAAGATAGCCCGTGCTATTGCCGGCAAAAGTGAGATTGACGACGAGGTGCTTGACAACCTCGAGGAGGTTCTTGTCACATCGGACGTGGGCGTGGAGACAACTCTGAAAATCATTGACCGTGTGCAGAAGCGTGCAGCACGCGACAAATTTATGAACACAAACGAGCTAAACAAATTGCTCAAAGATGAGATTGCACAATTGTTGATGGAGAATAACACCGAGGATGGTGGTACTTTTGATATTCCAACAACGCCGGGTAACCCTTATGTCATAATGGTTGTTGGTGTAAATGGCGTGGGAAAGACAACAACTATCGGCAAACTTGCTCATCAATACAAAAAGGCAGGAAAGAAGGTGTATCTTGGTGCTGCCGATACTTTCCGTGCTGCGGCTGTTGAGCAGCTTGTTGAGTGGGGACACCGCGCTGACGTGCCTGTGATTAAGCAAGGAATGGGTGCAGACCCCGCATCAGTGGCTTTTGACACTCTTTCATCAGCTGTAGCCAATGGCGCCGACGTGGTGATTATTGACACCGCCGGTCGTCTGCACAACAAGGTTGGCTTAATGAACGAACTTACAAAGATAAAGAATGTTATGCAGAAGGTTGTCCCCGGTGCTCCAAACGACGTTATGCTTGTGCTTGACGGCTCAACGGGACAGAATGCTTTTGAGCAGGCAAAACAATTTACAAAAGCAACAGAGGTTACATCGCTTGCAATCACCAAACTCGATGGCACAGCAAAGGGTGGCGTGGTGATTGGCATTAGCGACCAATTTAAGATACCTGTAAAGTATATTGGCTTGGGCGAGGGTATCGACCATTTGCAGATATTTAATCGAGAGGAGTTTGTAGATTCGTTATTCGGATAAAAAAGATGAAAAAGAACCGTGTAGATGTCATCACAATGGGATGCTCAAAGAATCTTGTCGATTCGGAGCATCTGATGCGTCAGCTTCAGGAGTGTGGCTACGAGGTTACTCACGATAGTGAAGAGCCTTGTGGCGAGATTGCTGTTATAAACACTTGTGGCTTTATTGGCGATGCAAAGCAGGAGTCGATAAATATGATTCTTGAGTTCTGCCAACGCAAAGAGGAGGGCAGCTTGAAGAAATTATACGTGATGGGGTGTTTGTCGGAGCGTTACCTTGACGAGTTGCGCGAGGAGATTACTCAGGTGGATAAATTCTATGGCAAATTCAACTGGACAGAATTGCTTGCCGACCTGAAACAGCAGTATCACGAGGAGTTGGCCTCTGAGCGTGTGTTGACGACGCCCGGGCATTATGCATATATCAAAATTTCAGAGGGATGCAACCGCCGCTGTGCATATTGTGCAATACCCATTATAACCGGTGCACACAAATCACGCCCAATGGAGGATATTGTGGCCGAGGTGCGCGGATTGGTGGCAAAAGGCGTCAAGGAGTTTCAGATTATTGCACAGGAGCTTACATTCTATGGCGTTGACCTTTACAAAAAACAGAGCATAGCCGAGTTGGTTGAAAAAATATCAGATATTGAGGGGGTAGAGTGGATACGTCTGCACTATGCTTACCCCAGCAATTTCCCCTACGATCTTTTGCGTGTGATGCGAGAGAGAAAAAATGTCTGCAAATATCTCGATATTGCATTGCAGCACGTCAGCACAAAGGTTTTAAAGAAGATGCTGCGCAATGTAACAAAAGAGGATACATACGCTCTTGTGCAGAGAATGCGCGAAGAGGTTCCGGGTATTTGTTTGCGTACCACAATGATGGTTGGCTTCCCCGGCGAGGGAGAGAAGGAGTTTGAAGAGCTTGTGGAGTTTGTAAAATGGGCTAAATTCGACCGTTTGGGAGCTTTTGCCTATTGCGAAGAGGAGGGCACATACGCAGCGTTGAACTATCGCGATAGTGTCTCCAAGAAGAAAAAACAGGAACGCTTGGACCGTTTGATGGAAATTCAGCAAAGAGTGTCCACACGCCTTAACGAAACAAAAATAGGCAAAGTCTATAAAACAATTATCGACAGGATTGAGGGTGACTATTATATCGGCCGCACAGAGTTTGACTCTCCGGATGTTGACACAGAGGTTCTTATAAACGTTAGCGAGGGTGAGCTTGTTATTGGTGATTTTTACAATGTGCGCATAACCGATGCTACAGAATTTGATTTAATGGGAAGTTTAGATAAATAACAGCATTATCATAGTTGAATCAACGATATGAACAACAAGGAATTTATTACAAAATTGGCAAAAAAGTGTGGTGTGTCGGTTGCTGATGCCGGCACAAACGTAGATGCACTTGTGGGGCTGATGACCGGGTGTCTCAAGGAGAACGACCAGCTTAATATCTCGGGATTTGGTATTCTTGAGGTTAAAATGCGTAACGAAAGACTTTCGGTGAACCCAAAAACCGGACAACGTTTTTTGGTGCCTCCTAAAATTGTTCCGGCCTTCAAACCAAGTAATAAGCTGAAAGATAAATTCAAATAATTTAAAGGAGATAGAGCAATGGATGCAAAATTGAACCAGTCCGATTTAATTTCGCTATTGGCGAAAGAGAGCAATATCTCTGTTGTCAAAGCTGAACAGTTTACAAAGAACTTCTTCGACCTTATCATTGAAGGCTTGGAGCAGGATGGTGTTGTCAAGATTAACGGCCTTGGCACATTTAAAATAACAGATGTTGCAAGCCGAGGCAGTGTAAATGTAAATACCGGTGAGAAAATTGAGATAAAAGGGCACAAGAAGCTGACCTTTATCCCAGCCGATACTTTAAAAGAAAATGTCAACCAGCCTTTTGCAATGTTTGAACCCGTTGAGGTTGATGATTCTTATCAGCCCGAAGCCGCTGAGGGTGCAAATGAGGAAGATGTTGTCGATGAGATTGCCGAGACTGCAACTGCTGAATCACAAGTAACTGATGATGAGAACAACGAGAGTGTGGCAGAGGAAGTAGAGGAGGAGAGTGCTCCTGCCGAAGAGTCTGTTTCACAGGATATTGCCACCGAGAAGAACGAGGTGGTTGAAGATGTTGTCGTTGTACAACCAAATGATGAGCCTGTTGCTGCAAAAGAGCCTGAGCCGGTTGTTGCACAAGAAAAGCCTGCCGAGCCTGTTATGGTTCGCGTGCCACAAAAAAGGATTGAGGCAAAAGCAAAGGTCGTGTCCGACAAAAAGAAAAAGGGTGGATGGAGATATTGGCCTTTTGTCCTTATAGGTTTTGTGACTGGCATCATTCTTGTGAATATGATGCAACGCAACCATACTGCCGATGGCAGCGAGGCTGGAGTTAATGTACCAGCTGCGGTTACCGAAACAAAGAATGAACCGGTTAGCCCTGCTGAAAATCAGGAGGTTGTTATCGCTGTTGCAGACTCTGTTGTAACAAATGACACTTTGTCGGTTGTGGAGCTTGATGAAAATATTGTCGCTGAAAATATCGTAGAGGACCCTGCTGTAGTTGAAACTCAAGCCGTGGAACCTTACGTCTTTGTAATGGTTGAGCAGCTTGCCTCTACAAATTTAAAGGATATTACACTTGCCGATACTCTGCTTTACGTCGCTGAGGGTAACCTTGCACAGCACACCATTGCTCCTAATGAGACGCTTACGAGAATTGCAAGAGAATATTTTGGCGACAAAAAACTATGGCCATACATTGTTAAATATAATAACATAAGCAAACCGGATGATTTGTGCAGTGGAATGAAAATCCTTATTCCACGTTTAATACCAAAGAAATAACAATATAAAGTTAAAGTTTGTTTAACGCTAACAATGGTTAAATCTATTTTAAAGATTTTAACATAAAGATTATTTTCTTGGTTGTAATTTTGTCCGAAAATAAAACTAAAATATACAAAACATAATTATGAGTGCAACAATTGACATTCGTGAATTGAATGAAAAGATTGAAAGGCAGAGCGCCTTTGTAACCAACCTGCAAACAGGAATGAGTCAGGTTATCGTGGGACAAAAACATTTGGTTGAGTCATTGCTGATAGGTTTGCTCTCCGATGGTCACATTTTGCTCGAGGGCTTGCCCGGCTTGGCAAAGACTCTTGCCATTAAGACTTTGTCAGAACTGATTGATGCTGATTTTAGTCGTATACAGTTTACTCCCGACCTACTCCCGGCCGACGTTGTAGGTACAATGGTCTATAGTCAAAAGAGCGAAGATTTTAAAGTAAAGCAGGGTCCTGTATTTGCAAACTTTGTATTGGCCGACGAGATTAACCGTGCACCGGCAAAAGTGCAGAGTGCATTGCTCGAGGCTATGCAGGAGCGACAGGTTACAATTGGCAAAGAGACATTTAAACTGCCTGTTCCCTTCCTTGTGATGGCTACACAGAACCCCATTGAGCAAGAGGGTACCTATCCTCTGCCCGAGGCTCAGGTTGACCGTTTTATGCTGAAGGTGATTATCGGTTACCCCGAGCTTTCTGAAGAGAAACGTATCATCCGCCAAAATATCACCGGTGAGAAGATAGAGGTTAAGCCTTTGCTCAAGCCCGAGGATATTGTGGAGGCACGCAAGGTTGTCCGCGAGGTTTACATTGACGAAAAAATAGAGCAGTACATTGCCGATATTGTCTTTGCAACACGTTTCCCCGAGAAGTATGGTATGAAAGAGATGAAGGATTATATATCGTTCGGAGCTTCGCCTCGTGCATCAATCAATCTCGCACTTGCAGCTCGCGCTTATGCTTTCATCAAACGTCGCGGTTATGTTATTCCTGAGGATGTGCGCGCCGTTGCACACGACGTGCTTCGTCACCGCATAGGTTTGAGCTATGAGGCCGAGGCTAACAACCTTACAACAGATGAGATAGTAAGCCGTATATTGAATAGTGTAGAGGTGCCCTAAAAAATATGGAGACAAGTGAACTCATTAAAAAGGTTCGCAAGATTGAGATAAAGACACGCGGTCTTTCGCACAACATCTTTGCAGGACAGTATCATTCGGCTTTTAAAGGGCGTGGTATGTCCTTTAGCGAGGTGCGTGACTATCAGTATGGCGATGATGTGCGCGATATTGATTGGAATGTTACTGCGCGTTTCAACAAGCCCTTCGTCAAGGTCTTTGAAGAGGAACGCGAGCTCACGGTGATGCTTCTTGTCGACTTGTCAGAGAGTCTTGACTTTGGAACATCTACGCGCACAAAACGCGAGATACTTGCCGAGATTGCAGCTACAATAGCATTTGCTGCAATACAGAACAATGACAAGATTGGTGTGATATTTTTCACCGACAGAATTGAGAAATTTATTCCTCCTCAGAAAGGCCGTAAGCACATACTTTATATAATAAGGGAGTTGCTAAATATAGAGCCCGAGAGCAAAAGAACCGATATAAAGGTGCCTTTGGAGTTCTTGACAAACGCTCTCAAAAAAAGGTGTACAGCGTTTATGTTGAGCGATTTTATTTGCACCGGCGACTATAAGAATGCAATGACCATTGCTAACCGCAAACACGATCTTGTGGCAATACAGGTGTATGACCGCAGGCTGGCTGAGCTGCCGAATATTGGCTTGGTAAAGGTGCGCGATGCTGAGGGTGAAGATGAAATTTACATTGACACATCTTCTAAAAAGGTTCGTGAAGCACAACGTGTTTGGTGGAACACACAGAGTGATGTGCTCAAAGATACATTGCAGAGAAGCCGTGTCGATTATGTGTCGGTACGCACCGATCAGGATTATGTAAAGGCTCTGTTGGCTCTTTTTGCACAACGCAACTAAGGGACATCTTGTAAAGCAGATAACAGATGAGAAAAAGATTTTCATATATAGTCGTAACATTATTAGTCTTTATGGCACTGCCCGTAAAGGCACAGAATGTGCTTTTTAACGCCTATTTCGACTCTTTACACATCGACCAAAAGGAGATGCGCATTGGCGAACACGCTAACCTCACATTTGAGTTGAGCGTGGATAGTGGCTACGAGGTTGATATGCAGATACCTGATGCCTTAGGAGGCATTGAGGTGTTAGAGAAGAGGAGTTACAAGAATATAGATGCAACAGGCCGTGAGACCTACAAAAACGAGTGCATCATCACATCATTTATTGACTCTTTGCAGGTTATTTCTCCGGTGATAGCAACTGTCAACGGCGATGAATATTACACCAATGTAACAAGCTTGTTGGTGAATAGTGTGCCCATCGACACAACTAATCTCAAGAACATCAAAGGCTACAAGCCTATATGGAGTGTTGAACTAACTTGGAACGAGTATCGCGACGCCGTCTATCTTTCGTTTCTGTTAGTAGTGCTCCTAGCGTTGTTGTCTTGGATTATCGTCAGATATATAAATAACAAGCCAATAATACGAATTGTAAAAGTCAAGCCACGCAAGCCGTCGCATTTCACAGCATTGCAGAAGATTGATGAGATAAAGAGTGACAACACCCTGCAAGGCGAGGATAGCGTAAAGGATTACTACACAAAGCTGACCGATACTTTGCGCGAGTATATGTACAACCGCTACAAATTCAATGCTGCAGATATGACAACTAGAGAGATTATTGACAATCTGCTTCGTTTCAATGATAAAGAAGCGATAAAAGAGGTCAAGGAAATTCTAGAAGTTGCCGATTTGGTGAAATTTGCAAAGATGAAACCATCGTTGAATGAGAACGACCGCAATATGCTCTACGCCATAGATTTTGTAAATGCAACAAAAGATGTCGAGGAAGAGAACCTAAAACCTGTGGAGAAAAAGGTTGTCAATGAACGCTCTCTCACCCAGAAACGTTGGCTCATTGCATCCATTGCTGTGGTATTTTGTATTTTGATTGTCGTGGCAGCACTGCTGATAACAGACCTTGGTCATATGTTCTGATAATATTTTGAAGATATGCATTTTTCGAGAATAATATACCTTTTACTATTTATACCGCTCATTGCATATATTGTGTGGTATTTGCTACGAGGCCGTAAATTATCGCCATCGATGAAGGTGTCGACAATTTTGCCTTTTGGCAAAGATTTAAAGACCTATAAAAATTATCTTCTACACGCTCCATTCGTGCTGAGGGTGGTTGCTTTGTCAATGCTCATATTGGTGCTGATGCGTCCAATCTCCACCAACCGTTGGAGTGAGGAGAGTGTAGAGGGCATTGATATTATGCTTGCAATGGACGTCTCTACAAGTATGTCGGCCGTTGATATACAGCCCAACCGAATTGATGTGGCAAAGGATGTGGCTTCGCAATTTGTGTCGGGACGAAAGAACGACAATATAGGATTGACGCTTTTTGCCGGCGAGAGCTTTACGCAGTGTCCGCTAACTATTGATTATAGGAGCGTGTTAAGCCTTATTGATAAATCGGGCATTGAATATGCTTTGAACGGCACGCTCAAAGATGGAACGGCCATTGGATTAGGTATTGCAAATGCTGTTTCACGTTTAAAAGACAGTAAGGCAAAATCAAAGGTTATAATTCTGCTCACAGATGGTTCAAACAATAGTGGCGAGATTACTCCCGAGGATGCGGCATATATTGCCAAAGAGTATGGCATAAGAATATATACTATTGGTTTCAGAACCGACGAAGAGATTGTGCAAACTCCCTACGGAATTTTAAATAATTCCGATTTTGATGAAAAAACTTTGCAGACCATCGCCTCGGTTACCGGTGGAGACTATTTCCGCTCGTCAAGCAAGGAGAGCCTGCTTAATGTATATAAAGAGATTGACCAACTTGAGCGCACAAAACTCGAGATTAAACATTTTGGTAACCAAGAGGAGAAATTTATGATTTTCGCCTTTATTGCCATTGTGGCTCTTATGCTTGAGATATTGTTGCGCAATACAATATTGAAAAAGATACCTTAATAAAGTATTACTGAGATGAAATTTGCAACACCCGAATATTTATATCTTCTTTTGCTCATTCCTTTGGCTATTGTAATTTACAAATATGCCTGCTATCGTAGAGCAAAGAATATTAAACGCTATGGCGACCCGGAGCTTGTTAGCAAGCTGATACCTGCATACTCAACAATGCGCTCAAGAGTTCTTTTCTGGATTGCGCTACTTGCTATGGCATTGGTGATTTTTGCTTTGGCTCGTCCACGCTACGGCAAAGGAAAGACCACCATCACCACACGAGGAGTGGAACTTGTTGTGGCGTTGGATATATCAAACTCAATGTTGGCCGATGATATATACCCCAACCGTTTGGAGAAGGCTAAAAGACTTATCAAGCGCCTTGCCGAGCAGCTGAAAGGCAATAAGATAGCCTTGGTTGTTTTTGCGGGAGACGCTTATGTGCAGCTGCCAATAACAGACGATTTTATCTCAATTGATATGTTCCTTGAGAGTATATCAACTAATCTTGTTTCAAGGCAGGGAACAGATATTGGAGCGGCTATTAATATGGCTTCGAGATGCTTCACCCCCAATGATAAAATTGGCAAAGCTATTGTCTTGATTACCGATGGCGAGAACCACGAGGGTGGAGCCGAGGAGGCTGCTAAAAAGGCCTCGGAAAGTGGCAAGAAGGTCTTTATTCTTGGAATAGGAACGACAAAGGGTGGCCGTATACCATTGAGCGATGGAAATTTCTTGCGCGACCGCGATGGGCAGGTTGTTGTTACCAAATTAAACGAGGAGATGGCAATGAACATTGCAAAAGCCGGCAATGGTCTCTACTTGCAGGTAGACAACACTAACGAGGCACAAAAAATCCTCTCGGACCAGCTTGATAAAATGACAAAAGATGAGACAACGACTGATATGTACACCGGGTACGATGAGTTGTTTCCTTATCCAATAGCTTTAGCAATAATACTGTTGTTCCTTGATTTAGCTATAGTTACTATAGCCGATTTAAAAAATCGCAAAAGAAAATAATGACGAGAAATAAGATATTAATATATGAACTTTGACAAAAGAAAATATACCTATATAGCAATCGTTGCAATCATTGCAGCGCTAACGTTATATGTAACATATTCGCTGATAAAGGATGGCAGCCCGACAGTCAAAAGCCAAAATGAGTATCTTGTGGAGGCTAATGAGTTGCACAATGACAGCTTGTTCGAGGAGGCGGTTGTGCCATATATGAAAGCCGGTAACTTTGACACACAGCCAAGCACCGTTAACTACAATACTGCGACAAATTCCATTATGAAGAATTACACGCCGTTGAGTAAATCATTTAACGAAGAGGGCTACAAACTTGACGCTGCGATAGACTCGGCATTAGTCGATGCTACAGCAAGGCTCGAAAAAGCCGGTGAAGAACAGCCCGACACTGCAAAATACTCCTCAGTGTATCATAATATCGGAGTTACTCATCATATGCGTAATAATCTGGAGGCTGCTGCCGAGGCCTATAAAGAGGCTCTGCGCAAAAATCCCTCCGACGAGGATGCTCGCTACAATCTTGCTGTGATACTGCATCAAATGAAAAACAATAATCAGCAGCAAAACCAGCAGCAACAACAAGAAGAACAACAGCAGGAACAGCAACAAAATCAACAGCAAGAGCAACAAGAAGAAAATAAAGAGCAACAGGAGCAAGAGCAGCAAGAGAATAAAGAACAAGAGAACCAGCAACAGGAGCAGCAACAGCAACAACAGCAAGAGCGTGAACAGCAAGAGGAGAAAGATAAAATAGAACAGATGCTGAAGGCTCTGATGCAGGACGAGAAAGAGATAAGAGAGAAGATGGAGGAGGCCGAAAAAGCAAAGGTAAAGGCTGGTGCCATAGAGAAAAACTGGTAACGAATATTTAATAAAAGACTTAGTCAACACAATATATCAATGAAAAAAGCACTATTATCGATATTACTGATATTGGGCACAATCAGCACCGCTTTTGCCGATGAAGTCTCATTTGTCGCATCGGCGCCAAAATCGGTTGTTGTGGGCAAACGCTTTAATCTGAGTTATGAGGTAAACACAAAGACCGATGGACAGCCTACCATTGCCGAGGTTGACGGGCTTAAAGTGTTAACAGGACCACATCATTCTACATTCACAAGTATGCAGAATGTGAATGGTAAGGTTACCTCAAAACAGACAATAACATTCACTTACATTGTCGCCATTGACAAGGAGGGCGAATTCACAATTCCCGGGGCATCTGTTATTGTAGATGGCAAAAAGGTGGTCTCAAATGCGGTGACCATAAAGGTGTTGCCCGAGGGACAGGCTTCATCGGCACAGCAACAGCAGAGTAGTGGCAGAGGCGGTTCGTCGGCAAGGCCGAGCAGCAGCTCCGGTACAAATATTTCAAACGAGGACCTTTTTATTGTAGCTTCTGTAAACAAGACAAAAGTGTATGACCAAGAGGCTTTGCTGTTGACTTATAAAGTTTACACAAATGTGAATCTCGTTAATTTAGACAACCCGACTCCCGACCTTAAAGGCTTTAACATTCAAGAGGTTGAACTGTCGCAGCAACGTCAGTTTGAGCTGGAGCACTACAATGGTCGCAACTACAATATGATGGAGTGGCGAAAATTCGTTCTCTTCCCACAGGAGAGTGGAAAAATTGAAATCCCTTCAATGGAATATGAGGCTGTTGTCGCAGTGCAGACACGCCGCAGTATGGACCCATTTGAAATGATGTTCAATGGCGGTTATTCTTATGTGGAGGTAAAGAAAAAAATAAAATCTAACAGGATTATTATTGATGTAGAGAAATTACCGGCCGGCAAACCTGAGGGCTTTTCGGGCGGAGTAGGACGTTTTAATATTAGCAGCACTGTAAGCACAACCAATCTAAAGTCGAACGAAGAGTTTACCTTTAAGGTGATTGTGAAAGGCGATGGAAATATGAAACTGATGGGTGACCCTGTTGTTGATTTTCCTTCGGAATTTGATGTTTATGACCCTATTATCAGCAATAAATACAAACTTACGAACAGGGGCTTTGCCGGTGAAAAGATATATGAATATGTTGTGACACCACGTACTGCCGGGGTGTATACTCTCCCGGCTGCAAAGTTTACCTATTTTGATACGGCAAGCGGCAGTTATAAGACTGTTGCAAGCAAGGAGCATACCATTGAGGTTGCCAAAGGCGCTAATCAGGCTGCACAAACAGGCAATGTGTATATTGTAAAGGAGGAGGGCAAACTATTGGCAAACGATATTCGCTATATAAAATTGGGAGTACAAGAGGGTAGCAACGATGGTAAATTCTTTGCCTCTACGCTCTACTATCTGTTGTATATTATAGCACTGCTCGCCTTTGTCGCTCTGGTTCTTGTCTACCGCAAGCGAATAAAAGAGAATGAGAATATAACACTTGTAAAAACAAAGAAAGCAAACTCAATAGCTGTCCGTCGTTTGAAGAATGTGAAAAAACTGTTGCGCGATAATCGCACAAATGAGTTCTACGACGAGACTTTGAAAGCTGTGTGGGGGTATATGAGCGACAAATTGAATATTCCTCTCTCGCAGTTGTCAAAAGATAATATCTCAAACGAATTGGCAAGGCGCGGCTGCAATGATGTGCTTGTTACCGAGCTTCTGAATTTGTTGAATGAGTGTGAATTTGCTCGCTATGCACCCGGAGATCCCGGTGCAACAATGGATAAAGTGTATAAGATGGCGCTGGAGGTCATCAGTAAAATGGAAAATTCAATAAGGAGATAATATGAGAAAGATTATATTGCTATTACTGCTCTTTGTCACCCCCGTTGCCATATTCTCGCAGGAGTATACAAAAGAACTTGGTGACAAAGCTTATGCCGAGTCTAAATTCGACGAAGCTATAAAAATATACGAAGCTGTTATTGCCGAGCAGGGAGCCTCGTTGCCATTATACTATAATCTTGGCAATGCCTATTATCGCAGCAATCAACCCGGAAAGGCAATATTGAACTATGAACGTGCACTGAAGATTGATGCTGATGACGAAGACACAAAGGCTAACCTTGAATTTGTGCAAAGCAAGATTGTTGACAAAATCCCACAAGACGAAATTCCTTTTTATACACAATGGGGCAATGCTTTTTTTTCAATCTTTTCAAAAGATACTTGGGGTGTTATTGGTATAGTGTCATTTGTGGTGATGCTTACAATGCTTTTTCTCTACCTCTTTAAAAGCAATATGCGCAAATTTTCGCTTACACTCCTTGTTGTTGCGTTGCTATTTACTATACTTGCAAATATTTCGGCTTTTAATCTTGAGAATAGAGCATTGGAGAAGAGCGAGGGTGTTATTTTAGACGAGATGGTTGTTGTCAAAAGTTCTCCCGATAGCTCCGGTACCGAACTTACCAAAATTCACGAGGGGTTAAAAGTCCTGATTATTGATGATGCGTTGAGCGATTGGGTGAAAATTGAGGCCGACAATGGTAACAGAGTGGTTGGCTGGATAAAGACAAAATCAATCGAGCGCATATAAAAATATTTTTCAAAAGGGGATTTAAATGGACACAAACACAATAATAGATTGGGATAAATATCTGTTACTTGCTCTCAATGGCAGTGATTCTATTTTTTGGGATGGTTGTATGAAAATTTATACAACAATCTCAATTTGGATACCTCTAATATTGGTGTTGGTGTACGTTTTGATAAAGAATAACAGCTTCAAGGATTTTATAATGTTGCTGCTGTTTATTGTAGCAGTGGTGGGGGCTACCGACATTATCTCGTCGGGAATATGCAAACCTTTCTTTGAGCGCTGGCGACCGACCAATGACCCGGAGATTATGTATCTTGTTGACGTTGTCGACGGCATCAGAGGAAAGGATTATGGCTTCACCTCCAGCCACGCGGCAAATTCGTTCGGCATAGCAACTTTTTTGTTGTTGCTCATAAAAAACAGAGTTTTTACGGTGTCTATTCTCTTTTGGGCTGCAATGAACGCCTTTACAAGAATTTATCTTGGTGTGCACTATCCCGGTGATATTCTTGCCGGAACATTTATTGGAGTTGTAGTCGGGTGGAGCATATATAGATTGTATCGTTACTTTTTGCATAACAAGCATCGCGATTGGATTTCCACCCAATATACAAAGACCGGCTATCTGGTGTCCGACGTATACCTTTTGCTTTTGGTAATGTACGGAACATTCGCCGCTATTCCTTTAATTTCGTTTTTGAATTTTGTTTATTAAAACAGCGTGCGTTCGAACTGGAAATACGCTAAATATTAGTTTCTTATATCGAACTAACGTTAAAATACTACTGCAAAATTGTCTGTTGTAACAGGCAATTTTCTTTTGCCCCGACACCACAAGGATATAAAAAGATAATGCTGGCGAAAAGAGAATTTATTTCAATTTCTCTTTTCTCCAACTTGTTTTTTACTGTCAACACACAAACGAACTTTATCCGTTTTAGCCAATGGTATAAGCTTAAACAAAAAAATAACACTAAACACTTTGTATTTTGAAAATAATCCGTACCTTTGCATTAACAAGATTGTTAAATAAAATTGTTAATACTATTACGAAGAGATTAAAAATAGCTTATCAATATGGATAAACAAGAAAAGCAAACAAAAGAGCAACTGATACTTGCAGCGGCGGAGCACGAGTTTCTGACAAAGGGGTATGATTGCGCACGCACTACCTCTATTGCACAAGCAGCGGGTGTAACGCACGCGATGTTGCACTACTATTTCCGCACCAAAGAGCAACTTTTTGAGCGCATAGTGGACGAAAAGTATAAACTTATGTCGCACTCGATGCTGACAGTAATGGGTGAGCCGACACTGCCCGTTATCGAGAGAATACGCAGCGGCATCAGTGCCCATTTCGACTTTATGGCCGACAACTCTAAACTGCCGCTATTTATCATCAACGAGATTATGTCGCGTCCCGAGCGATATGAGATGTTGCGCAGTCGCATTAGCAGCATTATAGAAAATCTATTCAGTGATCTGCAGCACGATATCGATAGGGCGGCCAAGCGTGGCGAGATGGCACAGGTGGATGCGCGCCTGCTGATGATGAGTATAATCTCGCTCAATATATTCACCTTTGTAGCCTACCCGCTTATACAACCTTTGATGGGAGATCTTGTGGCTGACCGCGAACGTTTTCTTGCAGTACGTAAGGCAGAGAATATTGAGACGATAATGTGTAGAATCAAAGCAAAACAATAGATTTATGAAACAAGTTTTAATCTTTTTTGCTCTATTGAGTGCGACAATCTCGGCTGAGGCGCAGACGCTCGAAGAGTGTCGTCGGCTCGCGCGTGAGCACTACCCCGAAATCAGACGGTATGATCTGATTACGGCGACCGAACAGTACAATCTCTCGAATGCTGCGCGAGCGTGGATACCGCAGGTGATGATTTCTGGGCAGGCTACATATCAATCGGCAACGCCTACCTATCCAGATGCATTTAACGCAGTACTGCAAGCCAACGGAGTCGATATGGCTGGTATTCGCAAGGATCAATACAAGGTGGCTATCGATGTTCAGCAGAATATCTGGGATGGTGGTCAATCGAAGGCTAGTCGAGCTATTGCCGAGGCTGATGCCGCAGCTGAGCGCAGTCGCTTGGAGGTGACGCTCTACGATTTGCAATCAAGGGTAGATAATCTATACTTCGGCATCTTGCTTCTCGATGAGCGAGTGGCACAAATCGAGGCGATGATTGGTGTGTTGGAGAGTAACCATAATCGTATGCGTACCTATTTCAATAATGGCGTAGCGATGCAGGCTGATGTCGATGCAATTGAGGCAGAGTTGCTCACCGCGCGACAGACACTTGGTCAGGTGGAGTCCTCGCGAGCTAGTTTTCGCCATATGTTAGAGGCTTTTATCGGTCAGCCACTGAAGAACAAGGTGCTAGAACGTCCGGCTATGCAGGAGATTATAAGCCGAGAGTCTGCGCGACCGGAACTTGCAATGTTTGACTCCGAGGAGCGAAAGATTGAGGCGCAACGCATTGCGATAAATAGTTCGACGATGCCACGATTCTCGCTCTTTGCGCAGGGCTACTATGGTTATCCGGGTATGGATATGTTTAAGAGTATGATATCGGCTGATTGGAGTCTTAATGCGATGGTCGGTGTGCGTATGCAGTGGAATATAGGTGCGTTCTACACCAAGAATAATAATCTTGAAAAGCTAAATACCGCAAAGCAACAACTCGCCGTACAGCGTGATGTCTTTCTCTTTAATACCGAGATGCAAACCACCGAACAAGATGGCGAAATAGCCCGTTTGCGCCGTGCCGTAGAGGATGACGACCGCATTGTGGAGTTGCGCCGCTCAGTGCGTATGGCAGCCGAGTCGAGGCTCGAAAATGGTGTTATTGATGCAACTGATTTATTGCGTAAAATCACCGATGAAACAGCGGCAATGCTCAACCGCTCAACACGCGAGATTGAGTTACTGCAAGCAATTTATAGACTTAAAACCACATTAAATCAATAAGTGTTATGAAAAAGATTATATACATAGCCACAGCAATGTTGGCTGTTGCGTGTGGCAAGGAGGCAGGGTTTGATGCACAAGGCACCTTCGAGACCACAGAGGTTGTTGTGTCGGCTGAAGCTGCGGGTAAGATTCTCTGGTTCGACGCGGAGGAGGGTACAGCGGTCAAGGCTGACGAAATTATTGGTGCTATTGACAGCGTACAATTAGACTTGCAACGCAAACAACTTGCTGCACAGCAATCGGCTCTATTGGCCTCACGTCCCGATGTAAAGAAACAGGTTGCAGCATTGCGCGAACAGATTTCAAAACAGCGTTCCGAATTGCAGCGTGTAAATAATATGTTGCGTGATGGTGCTGCGACCACCAAGCAGCGTGATGATATTGAGGCGCAAATCAAAGTCTTGGAGAGCCAACTCTCGGCAACGCTCTCGACTCTCGACAAGAATACCGCCACTATCAACGAGAATGTCGCTGCAATTGAGGCACAGATTGCTATGCTTGATGACCGCATCGCAAAGTGCTGTATTGCGTCTCCCGTGAGTGGTACGGTGTTGCTTAAATATGCCGAAGCCGGCGAGTTCGCGACCGCAGGCAAGCCATTGATGAAGATTGCCAACCTCGACAATATCTACTTGCGCGCCTACTTTACATCAGACCAATTAGCAAAGGTTAATTTAGGTGATAGAGTAACGGTTATTGCAGACTTTGGCGGTGACGAGCGTTACGATTATGAAGGTCGTATTGCTTGGATTTCATCAGAGAGTGAGTTTACTCCCAAGACGATTCAGACACGCGATTCGCGTGCCAACCTTGTTTATGCCGTGAAGATTGCCGTCAAGAACGATGGTCGATTGAAGATAGGTCTTGCAGGCGAAGTGAAGTTGTAATATGTATGCTATCGAAGTAAATAATCTCTCGAAGAGTTACGGCAAGGTGTTGGCGCTCAGCGGTGTGTCGTTTGCGGTACGTCGTGGCGAGTTGTTTGGTCTTATTGGACCCGATGGAGCGGGCAAAAGCACCCTGTTCCGTCTGCTTACAACTCTGCTCAAATCCGACAGCGGAGAGGCGAAGGTCAATGGGCTGGATATTGCCGATGACTACCTCGCCATCCGTTCGTGCGTGGGGTATATGCCTGGGCGATTCTCGCTCTATCCCGACTTGTCGGTTGAGGAGAACCTGAATTTCTTTGCAGCCCTATTTGGTGTCAAGGTGGAGGAGTCGTACGACCTTATCGAGCCCATCTACAAGCAGATTGCGCCTTTCCGCAAACGTCGTGCAGGTAAGTTGTCGGGAGGTATGAAACAGAAACTTGCCCTCTCGTGTGCTCTGATTCATCGCCCCAGCATACTCTTTCTCGATGAACCGACAACTGGTGTTGATGCTGTGTCGCGCAGCGAATTCTGGGATATGCTGGCAGGATTGAAGGAGCGAGGTATCACAATACTTGTTTCGACACCCTATATGGACGAGGCAAGCCGTTGTGACCGTATAGCACTCTGTAACGAGGGGCGCATCTTGGGCATTGACACCCCAACGGATATTGTCAAAGGTTTTCACTCTCCACTCTATGCAATTCGCTCCGAGCGTACTTTTGCCCTCTTGGAAATGGCGCGTAGGCAACAGGGCGTGGAGCAGTGCTACCCATTCGGTGAGTGCCACCACTTGGTTGCAAACGACACGTTTGATAAGGAACTGTTTGTGAAAGCATTGAGAGACTTTGAGGATTTGCAGATTGAGCAGGCAGAGCCTACCATTGAGGATGTATTTATTAAATTGATGAAGCGATGAGTGATGTAGTAATATCGGTGCGTGAACTTACCAAACGCTTTGGCAACTTTACGGCGGTGGATCGCATATCGTTTGATGTCCATCGTGGGGAGATTTTTGGGTTCCTCGGTGCTAATGGAGCAGGCAAAACAACTGCTATGCGTATGCTCTGCGGATTGAGTTATCCGACCTCTGGCAGTGGCACAGTGGCAGGCTACGATGTGATGCGCGAGGGTGAGCAAATAAAACGCCATATTGGCTATATGAGTCAGCGTTTTTCGCTCTATAACGACCTGACGGTGTGGGAGAACATAAACCTCTTTGCCGGTATTTATGGCTTGTCTAAAGATGAAACAAAACAACGTGCAATCGAGTTGTTGGAACGATTGGATTTCATTTCTGAGCGCAATGCGCTTGTCGGCTCGCTACCACTTGGCTGGAAACAGAAATTGTCGTTTGCCATCGCTACGATACATCGCCCCGAAGTGGTATTTCTTGACGAGCCTACGGGAGGTGTCGACCCAATGACCCGCCGACAATTCTGGGAACTTATCTACGAGGCTGCCGCAAGTGGCACTACAATATTTGTAACAACACACTATATGGACGAGGCGGAGTACTGCTCTCGTGTATCGATTATGGTCGATGGCGAGGTGCGAGCGCTCGACACTCCGTCCCGACTCAAACAACAATTCTCCGCCGAGACAATGGACGAGGTGTTTCGCACATTAGCTCGCGGTGCTAAACGAGGGGAGTAATCTATTATGAGAGGTAATTTTCTATCATTCGTCAAGAAGGAATCACTACACATCCTACGCGATACACGTACGATGCTCGTTGTGATGTTTATCCCAGTTGTGCTGATGGTACTATTCGGCTTTGCCATATCTACGGAGGTAAACAATATAAATGTGGCAGTGGTTGCACCCGAGCGCACCGATGGAGTAAAAGATGTTGTCGAAAAGTTCGAACAAAATGAATACTTTACATTCAAGGGGTACATAGAGAACAATCAAATAGACGAGTATCTCCGTTCGGGCAAGGTGATGGCTGTGGTGGTCTTTGCATCGGACTACGACCGCCGTGCGGCACAGGCAGCAGCAGGGGTGCCGACAAAACCGATTCTTCAGGTGATTCTCGATGCCTCGAATGTTAATACAGCCGGTTCGGCCACAGCATATCTTCAAAATATATTGCTTGGCTCCGCTTCTGCACAAGCGATGTTTGAGACCCGTATGCTCTTCAATCCGCAGATGAAATCTGCCTACAACTTTGTGCCGGGTATTATGGGACTTATCTTCATTCTGGTCTGCGCAATGATGACCTCGGTGTCGATTGTACGAGAGAAGGAGGTTGGAACTATGGAGGTACTACTCGTATCGCCCGTTCGCCCTGTAAAGATTGTCTTTGCAAAGATGATTCCCTACTTCGCTATCTCGTGCATAGTATTGGTTACAATTTTGTTATTGGCACGCTATCTTTTGGAGGTCCCGATGTCGGGTGGTGTAGGAGGTATATTTACGCTTTCACTCCTATATCTTGTGCTGTCTCTTGCACTCGGACTGCTCATTTCAACAATCGCTACAACACAAGTGGCAGCTCTACTCGTCTCGGCAATGGTGATGATGATGCCGATTATGATGCTTTCTGGTATGCTTTTCCCTATTGAAAACTTGCCCAAATTTTTTCAAGTGGTATCTAATATCGTGCCTGCACGCTGGTATATAGATGCTGTGCGCAAGATGATGATTCAGGGAGTGCCGATTGTAGCGGTGTGGAAAAATTGTTTGATACTGCTCGGTATGACCGTGGCAATACTCGGCATATCGCTCAAAAAGTTTAACGATAGACTCGAATAGAATCTATAATTTCCGTAATTATGATAAGTTTTTTCGTACTCATCAAGAAAGAGTTCTTGCAGATAAAGCGTAACTCGTTCCTGCCGAAACTAATAATCATATTCCCGATTATGATTATGCTTCTGATGCCGCTCATTATGACAATGGATGTACGCAATGTAAATGTTGCTGTGGTTGACCTCGACTGCTCAACCACCTCACGCCGCATCGCTTCACATATTGATGCTTCGGATTACCTGACCCTTGCCAACACTGTTGCCGAGTATTCTCTGGCGTCAGAGGCGTTGGAGCAGGGCGAGGTGGATGTTATTTTGCAGATTCCAGACCAGTTTGAGCGCGATATGATGAGTGGTACAGCCAAAAAGATTAGCATCACAGCCAACGCAGTAAATGCTACAAAGGGAGGTATGGGTATGCAGTATGTAGTGCAGACCATCGCTCGCTCACTTGCCGAACTGCGAGGAGAGAAAATGCCCGTCGAGGTATCGGAACTGGTAACTATTGAAAATCGCTACAACCCGACACTCAACTACCGCCACTATATGATTCCTGCACTTATGATTATTCTATTTATCCTCATTTGCGGATTTCTTCCGGCATTGAGTATTGTTGGCGAGAAGGAGAGCGGTACTATCGAGCAGATAAATGTAACACCTGTATCACGCTTTACATTTACACTCTCAAAACTCCTGCCATATTGGATTATAGGATTGTTCGTACTTACGGTGGCGATGATTGTTGCTTGGCTTGTCTATGGCCTTGCGCCCGTTGGTGCTGTAGGGCTTATATATTTGGGGGCAATACTTTTCATCTTAGTAATTTCGGGACTCAGTCTTACGATAGCCAACTTTTCGGATACGATGCAGCAGACGATGTTCGTGATGTTCTTCTTCATTATGATATTTATGCTGATGAGTGGTCTGCTGACACCTGTGGACTCAATGCCCGAGTGGGCGCAACACTTCACACTGATATTGCCCCCACGCTACTTTGTTGAGATTTTACGCTCGGTCTACCTCAAAGGTACTACATTCGTGGATATATGGTATAACTTTGCTGCGCTGGGTATCTTCGCAATCGTTTTCAATACTCTTGCAACCCTAACATACAAAAAACAAGCATAATACAACCAATAGTGCCCGCAAAATTTGCGGGCACTATTGGTGTTAAAGTTTTATTTCTCTTTGATTAATCCTCGCTATCTGCAGTGTGGAGTATCAACGTTGTTGCTCCAAGAGTGATAATTGCTCCATCCTCTATCAAAAGACGCTCTTTGTTGCCAAGAACCCTGTTCATTACAAATGTTCCTGTAACACTTTGATTGTCGCGTATGGTATATGTGAGTTCGCCCGAATATCCGCGCTTTACATTGATTATGCAGTGACGACGGTCCATACTGGGGTCGCTTGTCTCAATAGGGTTCGATATTACTGTGCCTTTGTTGTAACGTCCGAACATATTATCACCCTCGTGCAATGGAATAATCTGCTTGTAGCAGAATGTGTTTTCTATAACAACAATGTGACCAAAATCCTCGGTTGCAATATCCTCTTTATTCTCGCCAATGCGTATTGTGAAACTCTTGCGGCAATGCTCACACTCAAAAACTAACGACTGCCCCTCTTTGTAGCCACTGGCATCAAAGTCTATGGCATAATCACACTTAGGGCATATAATCTTGCTCATAGGGTTGTTTAATGAATATAGACCCAAGCATCGGGGATTGTGGCCTGAATACGCTCTAGAGCTATATTCGCATCAGCCTCATTATCGTAGCTTTCGATAGCTATACGAAATCTCCTGTCACCCTCAACCACTTTATAATCGGCTTTCATCTTTCTCGAAAGCTCGGTTATTGCCAACTCGGCTTTTTGAGGATTGGGTGTGCTTGCTACAATTATAGAATATTGTTTTGAACTCTCTTTTACAACGTTCTCAATCTCCTGCGTGGCAATGGGAACAAGTACCTCGGCCGGCAACATCTTTTCGCAAGCAGGCGCTTCCTCGCTTGGAGTGGTGAAAAGGTGTGCTGTCACAGTCTCCTCAACGGGAGCAATCTCACAAACAGCCTCAATTGGTGCTGCATCAACAGGCTTTGTTACATTCTCGACAGCAGTAAAGCCGGCAAACGACAACTGTATGTCTTCATTGTAAATGCTGTTGCCAAATGGAATAAGCACAAACAGAGCGACGATAGCCGCAGCTACAGCCGAAACATATTTGCCTATACTGCTACGTTTGATGACAATATCTTTTTTCTTAAGCTCTTTGAGCGGAGATATTGCCAAAGGCTCGAGCCCATAGTTATAAGGGTCGTCGATGCTGTTTTCGTTGGGTGCAAAAGTTATTTTACCCTCAATATCCATTGTGAATGTGCCCAACTCGCCGAAACGCACAACACCATTGCCCGACAAATTAAGACGCAGAGAATTAATGTCGCTTGCAAGACGCTCCTCGGCCTCTTCATACGACAAAAAGCCATCGCTCATATATTCCGACAGCAAAAGAGCATCGTCGAGCGTCACCTGTGGATTAAAAGCAAGCACGCGGTGTGGCGGCATAAAAATTCTTTCCGCCGCATTGTAACACGCCGGAACTCTATGCGCAAGGAATGCTCCCACCCCCGGCATAATAACGCAGTTGTGCACCGCAATAAGCTTTGATATTTTCTTGACTAATTTTTCCACGAAGCAAATTTAATAAAAAAAAGTGGTGCAGCAATGAAAAAGAAAAAATTTTTAGGATGAATATGATTGCTGGAAAAGAACCGGAGAATAATATTTATTACTTCGCTCTGCCGGGATAATAAATAAAAAAACTGCTGCAACTTCTGTTGCAGCAGTTAAATATTACATTTAATTAAAAAGCGAGAATAGCACGCACAAGGTTAGCGTAATCCTTATTGAGGTAGGTGATATTCCCATTTGAGAAATAGATTAAGTAAGCGTTGCCGTTAGGGTACAAACTAGAAGACCAATAATATCCTGTGCCAAGGGGTGTGAAGCCACCAGCAGAGAGGAAGAAATTTATTTTATCTTTTAGGTTGTAAATTACACGTAATTCATCTTTTGATGGCAAATACCAATTTGTTCCGTAGGCTGAGCACCAAGTTTTTGCATTATTCCAAGAGTTGCTAACCTGCTCTGTAGAAATCATTAGACCATTTTGAGTCGGAGTCGGTTCTTGATAAGCAATACCTCTAATACTTGAAGGCATACCAGTAATTGTGGTTAAATTATCATTTAGTAACGAAATAATTTCTAATACCGAGTTTCCAGTCAAGTCTATATCGGTAATTGCCAAACCTGAAGCATATAATGTTTTAAGCAGTGGGTTGCTCTTTACATTAACCATTGTTATTTCGGCGTTGTTGCTTACGCTTAAATATGTAAGCTCGGTGTTATTGCGTACATTAAGGGTAGACAACTGGTTGTTGGCAATGTCGAACTCTTTAAGTGCAGTGTTTGCTGTTACATTAATTCTTGGAAGCTTGTTGTTATTGCAGTAGAATTTCTCGAGTGCAATGTTATTGCTTACATCCAGTGTTGTAAGCGCATTGTTTGTGCAGACAAGTGACTTGAGCGCAAGGTTTTTGGTAACATCAAGAGACTGCAGATTACAATCCTGAACATACAAATGCTGCAAATTGAGTATTTGCTTGAGGTCTATATTCTCAAGGATTGAGTTGCCATAGAGGTTGATGGTCTCAAATTCTCCATAGAACTTTATTTCACTCAATTGTGGGGTGTTGATGAATGTGAAAGTTGTGAACTCTGTACCAGCAATAGTGAAGTCCATTGTTGTAGCACCTGTGTAGTTTTCAATCTTTATTTCACTGCCATTGATTGCATTTGTTGTAACGCCCTGCAGGTTCAAGTATGCCAATGCTGTGCAGTTGTCGAGGTTGATTCTCTCAATTGGGTTGTTGTAGCAGGTCAATGTCACCAGTTCTCTAAGGTTTGGCAACTCAATTGTGGTGATGTTGTTGTTTGCACAATTGAGTGTAACAAGGTTGGTGCACGCCTCCAAGCCGGTGAGGTCACTAACGCTCTTGCCCGAGCAGTTGACCATTGTGATGTTATCACTTTCGGCAATAGAGATTTCTCCGTCGCCGTCATCATCGTAATTATTTACAAGGTATGCTTTCAAGGCTGCGTCGGGGATATTCAAACCACCATTGTTATAATATATAGTAGTAGCATCGCCCTTTGTTATTGCTGTTGCGTTGCTTTGTGCATAGTCTTTAACCCACAGCTTTGCAAGGTTGCTGTTACCCGAGCAGTCGAGCGAGGCAAGGCGGCTGTTGTTGCTTATATTTAGTGATATAAGAGCGTTGTATGAGCAGTCGAGCGCAGTGAGTTTGGTGCACTTTGTTACATCCAACTGCTCTATTGAGTTGTGCGAGCAGTTGAGCGAGTCAAGCGATGTCTGCAGTGATACATTGACGTTCTTCAGTGCATTGTTTGAACAATTGAGTGACTTGAGCTTGTCGCTGCCAATGTGGAGTAGTGTAATAGCATTCTCACTGCAGTCGAGCAACTCAAGAGCAGTGTTCTTTGTGAGTTCGAGTGATGTAATGCCGTTGCCGTGGCAATCAATAGAGGTCAAAAGGGTGTTCTTTGTGACATTGAGCCTTGTCATATTATTACCTCCACACTCCAGTTGGGTTAGTGACAGCAATGTGCTTACATCAAGCGACACCAACTCGTTATCGTTACAATTAAGTGTTGTAAGAGCTTTGTTCTGCGCCACATTGATTGATGCTAATTTATTGCTGGCAACATTGAGCGCTGTCAACTCCTTTGCAACACTTACATCGAGTGTTGTCAACTGATTTGAGGAGGCATCCAAAGTCTCAACCGATGCGGGTAGAGTGAGAGAGGTGAGTTTGTTGTGCCCGACATTTACATTTTTGAGTTTCTTGTTGTTTGCAAGGTCGAGCTCTGTCACGCGGTTATATGAGCAGTCGAGAGTCTCAAGGTTGGTAAAATATTCGATACCAACCATTGATTTTACCTGAAGCAACGAAGCAGCAATATTAATTTCTGTTATCTCCTCGGCCTCGTCGAGCGAAATTTCGCCATCGCTATTGGTGTCAAACATACTTGTGAGGTATGCTTTGAAATTAGCATCGGGAATATATACAGTGTTTGTTGTCCAAGGTTTAAGATTGATGTAATTTGATGTCAGGCAACTATAGCCGTTGGAGATTTCTAAACAGATATTTGCAGAAATTTCGCTACGGAAGAAGGACTCGTCGAGCCCGGCACCCGAAACAACAACCGATAATATTCCATCATTGGCTGTTACACTTTCAATATCCAAGGAAACAAAATCTCCTGCGGCGCGTGTCAAGGTGTATACAGCCTTTACACTCAATGCATTTTTCCATAAATCGGCCAACTCTTCGGCAGCCGATGCTGGGCGTATCTCATATTTGAGCGTTGCCTTACCGGCGGTTATTACTCCCGACGAATTGGTGTAGAGCATAGTGGCTTTGCCATCGGAGTATTCGGGTACAAATGTAACAGATTGTATGCGGTTGATAAGTGCTTCAATCTGCTCTTGAATGGCTGAAATATCTGTTTGGATATTGTAGATAGCAATTTTTATGGTTTTAACCTCATTCTCGAGAGTGGTGACACGTGTTGCGAGTTTGTTAATGGTTGTGTTGATTGTTGCAACCTCGTTGTCAATACGTGTGCTTATTGTTGTTACCTGCTGGTTCAGCTCGTCGCGCAATTTGCCGTCAAGAGTCTCAATGGCTGTTTTAATTGCCGCTTTGTAAGCCTCGGTAATCTCACTGCGTGTTGTTGCTAAATCCTGTTGCAACTGCAAAATATCCTCTGCATTTTGTGCAATAGCTGCAGAATTGTTATTGATTGCAGAGGCGTTAAGAGATATTGCTGCTGCGTTCTTGGCAATATTCTCGGCATTGGTTGCAATATCTGTTACATTCTTGATTATTGCAGTTGTGTTATTATTTATAGCGTCATCGGTCGATTTTTGCAATGCTTCAATTGCTTTCTTATTCTCGGCAATAGCTGCTGTGTTACTGTTAATTTTTGAGCTGTTAGCCTCTATTAGCTTTTCATTCTCGGCAATCTTTTTGTCAAGCGACTCTTGTAGTGCTTTAATTTTAGAGTTATAATCGGCCTGAACCTCACTTTTTAATGATATAATATTTGCTTTAATACCCTCTATCTCGGTGGCTTTATCTCTTATTGATTGTGTATTAGAGAGTATTGCTTGAGCGTTTTTGGTAATTTCATTGGCATTATTGGCAATGAGCCCGGCATTATAGGCGTCGGTCTGTTCAAGTTGATTGATGTTTTTTTGAAGGGCAGCAATCAAAGTGCTGTTTGTTGAGATTTTTGCATTGAGCTCGTTAGATAGGTTGTTGATGAGATTTTGGAGATATGTTTTTTGTGAGGCCAATTGCGACTCCAATTCTTGTTGTACCAACAAAATTTTTGCATCTGTTTGAGCTATGGTATAATAGCCTGTCAATTTCTCGTTAATCCACTGTTTGATTGATGACTCGACGTTGTTTATTGCCGATAAAATTGCTGAATTATATTCTGCGGTTATCTCGTCTTTTGCGTCGGAAACAGTCTTGTTTATAGATGATGAAATTTCGGAGAGAATATCTTGGATAAACTCATCTTTCACAGAGCTCAGAGCCTTATTAACCTCGTCAGAGATGTTTTCGGTGATTTTCTTTTCGAGCGCTGTGATTGAATTTGAGAGCGCATTGATGCTTTCTTTGATTGTTGCAATTTCTGCGGCAACAGCGTTATACTGTTCAAGGGTTGCGAACGTTGCTGTAGCCCAATCTTTTGTATTCTGTATTTTACCATTCACAAAATCCTTTAGTTCGGCAATTTCTTCCTCCAGAGCTTTGTCCTTTGCTTGCAACTGCTCGATAGTAGAATTTATCTGCGCTAACTCTTCTACAAGCTCAGCTTTTGTTGCTTCTATCTGCGATAGAATATCGGCCTGTGCGGTTTTTAGTTGTTCTACAATCTCCTCTTTGAGAGCTTCGTTTGATGCCTCGGCATCTTCGATAGCTTTAGCAAGGGCCTCCTGCAACTCGCCAACTTTTGCATCTGTGGCAGTAATCTCTTCTTGCAAATTAGCCGCAGTAGATTGCAGGGTTGTGATATACCCCTTTAGCTCATTGTCTACATTTTCCAATTTTGGCAAAGTGCTTTCGATGGCCTTAATCTGATTTTTAACAGTGGCAATCTGATTGCTCTCAATGGCGTCGAGGCGCGAGTTAATATCCTCAATGTCTCCATCGTAGCACGATGCAACAAACAGGCATAACATCAAACTTGTTAGAATGAATGCTTTTTTCATAATTATGTGAATTGTGTGTCGTACTTGGGGAGGAGCCTCTTTCCCCGGTAATGTATACAAAAAAGCGTGAAGCCCGATACATTCGCTCGCTCCACGTTCTGAGGCTCCTAGGAATGGCCCTGCAAGTCGAAACGAGCAACGCCGAAGCCCCACGCAAATATGTATAACAACACAAATGCAACAAACTAACCACTGGAGTATGGGTACATCAATGGCTTGTCGGCATTTGTGAGTCTATATAACACACTTACGGGACATTCACGTTGCATTGTTTTTGACTTGCTTGAAATTTTCCTAGGATTTCAGAACGTCAAAACAAGCGTAGTAAACGCCTTTTATCATATTTTGTCTCACGCTTGTAGTCTACAGTTGCGCAAACTCACTATCGCGAGATAATGCAAAAATATATACTTTTTATGAGAAATCAAGATTTTAGAAAATGATATTTCAGAAGCTGTTTCTTATTTCGCGTTTTTTGCACTAAATTCGCGACAAAATAAATTGAAAAACAATGTCACACACTCCTCGCAAAATAGAACTTCTTGCCCCGGCAAAGGATTATGAAACAGGCGTTGCTGCCATTAATAGTGGTGCCGATGCGGTGTATATTGGTGCTGCGCGCTTTGGAGCGCGACAGGCTGCCGGTAATTCGGTCGAGGATATTGCACGCTTGGTCGATTATGCTCACATTTTTGGGGTAAAGGTGTATGTTACACTGAATACCATTATATATGACGAAGAAATTCCGTCAGTGGAGCAGTTGGTGAAGGAGTTGTACGAGATTGGCGTGGATGCGCTCATTGTGCAGGATATGGGCTTGTCTTCAATGAATATTCCCCCAATTCCGCTTCACGCCAGCACGCAGATGGATAACAGCAATGCGGACAAGGTGAAATTTCTTGCTGCTATTGGTTTCCCACGCGTGGTGCTCGCGCGTGAATTGTCGTTAGAGCAGATTAAGGAGATACACGCCGCAGTGCCCGATACCGAGCTTGAGGTTTTTGTTCACGGCGCACTTTGTGTGAGTTATAGCGGAAGGTGCTATGCATCGCAGCATTGCTTTGGCCGCAGCGCCAATCGTGGTGCTTGTGCACAATTCTGTCGTTTGGCATTTGACCTTGTTGATGCCGATGGAAAAATTATTGAACACGACAAACATCTTTTGTCGCTGAAGGATATGAACCGCTCTGCCTCTTTAGAGGAGATGCTTGATGCCGGAGTGACCTCGTTTAAAATCGAAGGGCGATTAAAAGATGTAGGCTACGTAAAAAACATAACTGCTTATTACAGAAAAAAACTGGATTCTGTTTTTGCAAGGCGCACAGAGTTTGAGCGCGCTTCGCAAGGAAAATGCTCGCCTCAATTCACCCCTGCACCCGAAAAGAGTTTCAATCGTGGATTTACTGATTATATGCTGCACGGCTCAAAAGATGGAATGACATCATTTGAGAGTCCAAAATCAAAAGGTGAGTATATAGGCCGAGTGAAATTTGTGTCGCGCAACTATTTTACTGTGGTTGGCGGTGAATTCAATAATGGCGATGGTGCTTGTTTTGTGGGCCGCGACAACAAGCTACACGGGTTCCGCATAAACAGGGTAGAGGGCAACAGAGTGTTCCCACAATCAATGCCACAAATTGAGAGTGGCGATGCTTTGTATCGCAATTACGATTGTGATTTTGAGCGCCAGCTATCGCGCCCCGACGTTGCGCGTCGCATATCAATATCGTTGTTGTTTAGCGACACTGCTTTCGGTTTCTCTTTGCAAGCAACCGATGAGAGTGGTGTGCAGCATTGCGTGGAGATACCATTCAAAAAGGAGGTTGCACGCTCTCCACAACACGAGAATATTGTTGTGCAATTGGGCAAATGGGGTAACACCCCTTTTGAGGTAGCCGATATTGACATTGAACTCTCTGACGAGTGGTTTGTGCCCTCGTCGCTAATATCCGAAATGCGACGCAGTCTTTGTGATTTATTAATTAAGGAGAGACAAAGTGCTGTAGTGCGCACAGATATGCGACTCAAGGATAATGATGCGCAATATATCACCAATTGCCTTGATTATAGAGGCAATATCTCTAATAAATTTGCAAAAGAATTCTATAAACGTCACAAAGTGACCGAAATATTGCCCGCTTATGAGATTGACGCACCCAACGGGGCTGATATAATGTTTTGCAAACATTGCTTGAAGTACAGTCTTGGTTGGTGCACAAAAAGTGGGGTAAAAGCACCATTCAAAGAGCCTTTTTACATCGTATCGGGTGACGGACGCAAGTTTCGTCTTGCTTTTGATTGCAAAGAGTGTATTATGCGTGTGGTTGCAGAATAAAAAAAGCCACGCCTTAGGGGAACGACGTGGCTTTCTGCTCCGGGCAAACGCTTTTGCCCGTCGGATAACCGACCTTCACAGGCAGGTAGTCCTTTATTGAATCTATTACTATGAAAAACACATATATATAACATTCCGCGGGATTATTTTGTTTACCCGCGGAATGTTAATTTTTGTTAGACGCTGTTTTTTTATTTATTTCGCTACTGTTTTGAGAGTTGTTTCTTATTTAATGTGGATTCGATATAAGCCAGATTAAATCATCACAATGGAGCGTAGTAACGAGATGTGTTGTTGCAAAAAAATCTCAAAATATTGCAAAATATGAGATCTCTCACGTTTGTTCGAGATGACAAAATACGCTAAATGTTAGTACAAATTCTTATATCTGACTCACGTTATTTACCACAAATCTTACGATAGTCACAAAATTCGCACTTTTTTGCATCATCGACAGGCGTAAAAGGCTTTTTGATGTCAAAAATATCCCTAAGGACCTCGTCTAACTTTAACAGATACTCCTCTTTAATTGTTTTTATATCCGTCACAGGTTCTTTTAGAACGTCAATGATAAAGTTCTCGCGTTGTGTATCCTCGGGCGTGTGTATATATAACAACGATGGCGATATTTTTCTTGCCAGCTGCGCCTTTACTTTTGCTATCCACTCAAAATCACCTTTCCCCGCGACACGCTTCCCGTTCAATAAATCATCGAGAATGACAGAGTAGAGGAACGCTTGCAGACGATTACCGGCCGAGGTTATCTCATTTGCAAAAACATTGTCGAGAGATGTCTTTGTCTCCTTGCTACTGCGACCGGTTTTATAATCGACAATATTTATTGTGCCATCTTTTATATCTACGCGGTCTATTGTTCCACCAATCACAGCATCAATCTCACAATTGGAATTTTTGATGGTGTAGGGCACACCAATACTCCTCTCACCGCCAATATACAGGAACGGAGTGTAGTGCCAATCGATTTTTATTAATCTCAAAAGGAAATGATGCAGCACGCCGCGGTTTATATATTGTTCGCCGTTGTATTCAACTTTGTTGCCGTTAAAAAATTCGCTAGAGAAAGCATCGTCGATAAACTTGTACAATAATTGCTCGTTCTTTATGTAAGGTTCAAGCGTCTCTTTGTATATATATCCCTTTCCTCGCTCGGCAAGCTCGCGGTAGAGCGTGTCGGCAGCCTTGTGGAATATATTTCCAAAATCCTGATTTTGTACCTCTTCGTTAATTTCATTGTTCTTTTTTATTCCAAGAACATAGTAGTAAAAGAAGCTCAGCCCACACCTCAAATATCGGTTTATTGCCGAAGGGGTTATTGTTTGAGCCTTTTCGTTTATACTCCTGTCGAAGCGCTCGCGCAGCTTGTGCATAATCTGCTCGCTTTTACCAATCTCCCCAACTTCAATGGCCGAACCACCTTGATGTGATGTCAAGGCAATGCGTTTAATATCATAGAGTTTAGTGCCGAGTAATTGCAATATATAACGCGAACACTCTCCACGGTTCTTACCCTCGGATGCGTTGTTGTAGACAAGAGTGATATTCTCGGCGCGTTGCAACAGACGATAGAAATAATAGGCGTAGATTGAGTCGCGGTGCTCATTGAGAGTGAGCCCAAAAGCACAACGCAGATTGTGTGGGATATATGAATTTTCATTGCTCCTCTTTGGTAGGTTACCCTCGTTCACGCCAAGAAGTATGACGTTTTTAAAATCGAGGTTACGAGTCTCGAGCAAGCCCATAATCTGCATTCCCACAACCGGCTCACCGTGGAAAGGCATACTCAATGAAGAGAGCACTCTAATCAATAATCGGCCCAGAGTCTGTGGCTTAATCTGTAACTCGCCGCAATCAACAAGATTGACAAAGCGCTGAACCTGTGTGTAGGCTTTATATATAGCCTCGCTAAATATTTTTTCATACAACGTGGTGTTCTTATCTTCACCGGTGTAGGTGTCGGCAACATCTCTTATTATTGCAAGAATGTTATCCAGCCACTCTTTGTTGTTGGTGCTATGAGAGAAAAGACGCGAAAGAAAATCATCTTTTGACAAAATCTCATACTCTGGAAAAAATCTCTTTTCATAAAGCAGTTCGTTACGCAATGCCACAGCATTTTCGCTACAACGAATAACGTAGGGGTGGTTCAATATCTCACTCACAAAGGCAAGAGTATATCGCTGGTGTTTTTCACTCCAACCGCGAGTGTTTAACTCTACCAGATTTTTTATCAGAGTGAATATTGGAGTGTGTGAGACGGGAAAGCCCATTGTCACGTTCATATGCTGCAACGTGTGCCCGTTGGCGACGGGTGGGAGAGTGTGAATGACAGATTCCAGCATACTCTCGTCGCATAGCACAATAGCTGTTTCAATCTCATTTTCTGTAAGATTTTCATTGAGCCACGTCGAGAGATAGCGGCTCTCTATACTATCGTTGCCGGTCTCCACTATTGTAACCTTCTTTTCGGTAGCAAGATTATTGAACGTCACATTTTTAAGCGCGTTAGGAAAGCGCTCAAGGTTCTGACGCATAAAATATCCGGCCTCGTGCCTTTTATTTGAGGTGTAGTGTGTGTCATAGTCCCAATAGAAGAGGGCTTTCCCTCTTTTATTGATAATATCAAATAGGCGTCGTTCAACGTCGTTCAACGCATTAAAACCAACAAAAATATATTTGTTATGCTCAAGAGAGATGCTGTCGCAGTTTTCAATGACATCGCGATATAACATTCCCTCGTATGCAAGATTTTCACGACGCAGAGACTCTTTGAAATTTGAATATATAGTGTACAGTCTCTCCCAAATGTTTATAAAGTTCTGTTTAATTTCGCTGCTTTCCTCTATTTTGAAGTTTGTGAAAAATTGCTCTATCGACTTTGCCTGTTCGGGGGTGAGCGTTCCTTTTCCGATGCCAAGTTCACGCAGCTCTTTTATATTTGCAAAAAGTTCTTTTGCATTGACAAGATGCTTGTCTACGTCGTCAAAATCCTTAACCAATATTTCGCCCCAGTAGTAAAATTCGTCGAGTGACTCAACACTTTTTTCATACTCTTCCTGTGTCTCACCGGGCTTTATGGGACGAACATACTCTTTATAGAGTTTGCTCACCAATAAAACAGGGTCACACACTGCAAGCTCGCTATTTTGTTGAAACAGCTCGCCGATAGTCATATAGCGTGGGCTCCACATTGGCTTGCCGCCATTTTTCTTCAAAAGATATTCACTAAAAAAGAGACTGGCACGTTTATTGGGGAATATTATTGCAACATCCTCTAACTTTCCATCAAATTTCTCGTAAATATCATCTGCTACAATCTTCAAAAACGGTATCATCACTTAACCTCCTCTATATGATTTTTATAAACGTACCACAAATAGCCTTTCACATCGGTATAGCCAATATCAGCCAACAGGTTCATATAATTTTTAACCTGAGTGCCATAGTCATCGTACTCTTTACCGAATTTATAATCAACGACAATAGCTTCATTGCCTTTTATCATAACGCGGTCGGGGCGGCGACTCTTCTTTTCACTATCGCCCAAAATCGAACACTCGTTATACAGTTTATAACTGCCATCGAACCATCCGGCAGCCTTGCCGTTCAAGAGAGCCTTTTCCACAAGGTTCTTTATTTTGTCATACTGCTCCATTGTGGCAATAAGTCCTTCAATCATCAATTTATTGAGTGTTGGTACTATATCACTTGCCGTTGCAATGCCTGACATAACAAGGTGCATCAGCTTTCCATCTTCAATATATTCATATTGACGCGCCGCCTTTTTATCGTGAGCCAAAAAGCGCTCAGTCTCATTAGACTGACGAAAGGATATTTTGCTATCGAAATATGTGAAAGATTGCATTTTTACATCGGGCTTAGCCTCAAAAGGGTTCTCTTTTTTCTCCTCTTTGTGCTTATCCTCGCCTTTTTTGCTGCCGACAATTTCGCCAAAAGAGAAGAGTTTATCTTTCTCGTATTGTGAACCTTGCAAATGGGTGATATTCTCAACCACAGCGTTCATCAGTTTCGATACATTTTCGCCACGCCCGTTACTACCATCGGTAAAGATAAAAAGATTACTCTTTGCTCGCGTTGTTGCTACATACAGAATATTTAAATTGTCTACAACTTGATAAAGATATTCATTAAAATACTCTTTTTGGAAGATGCTTTTTTTCATCTCCTTTTTGCAATTTATCGGTAGCAGGCTGAGTGTGTTATATGGTTGAGTCGTCGGTTCGCACCAAAGGAGTGTGCGGCTGTCGCCGGTGAGTACCCAATCGCACAAAGGAATTATAGCTGTGTGAAATTCAAGGCCCTTTGATTTGTGTATTGTCATAATACGCACGCTGTCGACACTCTCGGCAGGGATGCTCTTTTCGTTTATGCTCTCGTCCCAAGCCTTGAGCAGTTTGTTGATATCTGAACTGCGGCTGTTGATGTATTGTGCAGCATTGTCGAGAAAAGTGTACACGTATGCCTCTTCGTCCTTAGCCTCGGACACTTTTAAAAGTGCAAGCAGTTGCTCTATCAGCTCATATAGAGGCAACTCTTTAAGGCGCATAAGCGAGTTGCGAAAGTCCTCTGGGATAAGTTCCTCAATCTTGTTGTTTACCTTGCCGGCAAAATCCTGTTCGGTGCCATTTATAACCTTTTCATACAACCTTATCATATTTGCAACATTAACAAGGTCGTTGGGTGTTGCAATGTAACGTAAGGCCGAAATTATCAGTTGCACGGTGAGCGAAGAGGAGAGCTTGTAAGCCTCGTCGGAAACAATCTTAAGGTGTGGAAATTCCTTGTTAAAAGCCTCCACAACCATCTGCATCTTTTTCTTTTTAGTTCGCATCAATATTGCAATATCACCCGGCGCAACATTTTTCTCTTCTATCAAGTGATGAAGAGTCTGCATAAGCTGTTTGATGGCAGCCTCGGTAAAGTTCTCACATTCGTCATCTTTGTTTACCATACGCACCTCGGCATAACCCTCGAGCGGCTTCTCCTTTTTGCCGGGTGAAGGTTGTGGCACAGCTTGCTCAACGTCGTTATAGGCCTGCTCAATCTCCTTCATTCCGGCAGGGTCTATTTTATCGCTGAAACTACTGCTTATGCTGTTGACCGCTGCACGATAGAGAGCGTTGTTAAACTCAATAATCCGTCTGTCGCTACGATAGTTGGTCGATTTATATGTTACACCATCTATTTTCACATCCTGATTGCCAAAAGAGTACTGGTCGCGCCTGAAGTAAGAGCCGATATTGTTCATAATATTCCAGTCGCTATTGCGCCAACGATAAATCGACTGCTTTACATCGCCTACAATGAGATTGAAATTTGCGCGGGCAAGAACCTCCTCAAGCAAAACCTTAAAACAGGTCCATTGCAGTTTAGAGGTGTCTTGGAATTCATCAATGAATATATGGTCAATCTCTGTTCCAATCTTTTCAAAGATGAACGTGGTGTTTTTTGCCACCATTGTGCTTAACAAATGGGTTGTCTCAGCAAGCAGGAAGCGGTTTTCGCGAGTGTTCTCCTCCTTTAGAGTTGCTGCAATGTTGTTCAACATTCCAAGTTGATGATAGTGCTCGAGCGAGAGCTCGCAGTTAAGATATTTATCGTATAGCGGAGTTGCCTCCTTTATAAGATTGGCAATTTTATCTACATTAGGGCATTTTGATGAGATTTTTTCAGGCGTTGAAGCAAGCGCGGCCTTTGTTGGTGTCCATTCTACAACCGCACCCTTGCTCATCTTGGCGAATGTACCCCATATACCGCTTTCATTGCCTCTAAAGTCGGTGGCAACGTAACCATCAGCCAGCCTAAAAAACTCCTCGCCGAGGAATTTTGATTTTTCTTTTATACTTTTTCTCTCGGCTGTGATATCATTATAGAATTTCTTTAGCAACAACCCGTTGTCGCGCTCAATCTCCTCACGTAACTTATCACCACGCTGTTGATACTCCTCTTTGGTGATATTCTTGGCAAACTCTTTCAACTCTTTGCCCACCCTCCATTGCTCTCCATTGGCAAGCCTCTCTTCAATGTAACGAACAACCTGTGCAATGTTGGCACTATTAGGTTCTAACTGTTTTATGTAGGTATCAACAGCATCGCTCAACAGTTCCTTGTCGTCGAGTGAAATCTCAATATCTCCATTCAAATCGAGTTCTTTGGCAAGGCCACGAAGCACCGATTGAAAAAAGGCATCTATGGTTTGAATACGAAAATGGCCATAGTCGTGTAAAAGCTGGTCAAGAGCATCTTGTGCCTTGAGTGCAATCTGTTCTTCGCTCAGATGCGGCATCTGCTCCTTTATCTTTTGCATATAATCCTTTGCATCGTCCAACCTATTGGCAACTCCGTAGAGCTTGCTAAGAATACGCTCTTTCATCTCGGCCGTAGCCTTGTTTGTAAAGGTTACAGCGAGAATGTTACGGTAGGAGCCGGGGTTATTTATCAGCAATTTGATATATTCGAGCGCTAAGGTAAATGTCTTGCCGGAGCCGGCCGAAGCTCTGTATATTTTAAGGTTGTCACTCATCTGACTAAGTTATTTGTAATTTTCTGTTATTTCAATCTTGCTTTTTCCCGGGGATATTTTCTTCACATTAATCTTTACCGGGATTTGTTCCAACATCTCTGTGAGGTGGGATATTACGCCTATTTTACGACCACGGCTCTGCAGTTTTTCAAGCACCATCAATGCTGTTTGCAGAGTCTCTTTATCGAGAGCGCCAAAGCCCTCGTCGATGAATAGCGATTCAATGCTCATATTGCTCGACGAGAGAGAGGAGAGGGCTAAAGAGAGAGCCAGCGAGACAATAAACGTTTCACCGCCCGAGAGAGTGTGCGCCGAACGACACTCAGACATCATATCAAGGTCTATGACCTTTATTCCCAGATTATCATCGGCAATTCGGGCAAGTTTATAGCGCTTTGTCATCTCGGAAAGATGCACATTGGCAACCTCGAGCAAAATATCGAGAGTATATCCCTGAGCCAATTTCATTAGTACACTGCCGTTTGAAGAACCGAACATATTGCACAGGGTGTTCCAATGCGTCATTTGTAATCTTTTCTCTTCATACTCCTCGCTATATTGGCTGAACTCTAATCGGCTCTTCTCATCTTTGAGCAGTTGTGCGTTTATATGGATAATATTTTCGTTTATCTCCTGCGATGCTTTTTCAAGCGCAGACACCTCGCTGTGAATGTAGTTTACATCCTCATTTTCGCTTGGCCTGTTCGTAGCCTCGTTGTGAGCAGTAAGGTTCTGCCTACGCTCCAGAAGTGTGGCAGTGGCGGTTGTCACAGCTTTTTCAAGGGTGTCAATGCTTGTGCGCATTGTGTTAATCACAGCGTGGTCGGTAGATAGTAACTCGGCAAGCGTTGTAATCTCCAAATTGTCTTCGCGTGCCAAAAGGTATTCGGTTACTTTCTGGGTCAGATGCTCTATTTTTGCAGCAGCATCGGCCTGTTGTTTTTCTTTCTCGGTAATTTGACCTTTTAATCTGTTGCGTTCAATGTCTGTCCGGCCTTTTTGCTCAGTGGCCGTCGCAAAGGTTTTATTAGCCTCGGCAATGGCTTGATTGTAATATTGCTGAGCCTCATTGACAGAGTTCCATTGCCCTAAAATAAGTTTTATTCGCTCTTGGCACTTTTCAATCTCTTCCTTGAGATGATTGTTTTTCTCATTCTTTGTATGTAGCTCTTTTTCAATCTCCTCCAAACGGGTTTGGTGGTGTGATTGTTTATTTTTACACAGAGCCGACTCGTTGCCTATTGCGACAAGACGCTCTTTGTATTTACTCCAATTATCGGCAAGCTCTTTAAGGATTTTGGTTGCATCTTTATTCTCAAGCAACTCGCCAGCATTATCAATCCCTGCAAGATAATCGAGATTTGCTTTTTGATATTGAGATATAGTGTTGTTATGCTGAGCGATAGCAGCGTGCAGCGTCTCAACCTCTATTTTACTGTTAGAGAGGCTTTTCTCAAGATGTTCTATGAGCAGACGATTATCCTCTTTTGCCTTTTCCAGCTGCTTCTCCTCGAGCAGATTTGTGGCAATTTCCACTATCTCGTGGTGCTTGCTGCCACAGACAGGGCAAGGCTCTCCCTCAACCAATCTTTTGCGCAAAAGAGCAATCTCGCTCGACATTGTCTGTTTGAGAGCCTCTTCGCTCAGGCGGGCGGTGGCTAGTTGCTTCTCGGTGTTTTTTGATAAATTCAGCGCTTGCGCAAGCGTCTCTTTTTTCAGTCGCACCGATATTTTTTCATTGTCAATAAATTTTATATTAGCAACAATGCTGGGTATCATTGGGATTGCCTCGGAGTAGGCTGCATAAGCCTCGAACCACGCGTTTTTCTCGTCACACTCCTTTGCTAAGGCTGCGAGTTCTTTTTTGCAATTTGATATTGTCTCGAGATTTTTGCTACGTTCGTTGGCCAAGCGCTTTATCTCTTCGGATTGTTCTTTGTAGCTCTTGCTGTCGTTTGCCAGCTGTTTCTCGAGCTGTGCGGCCTCGGTTATAAGAGGCTGTGCCTTGATATATTCAGCATTGATTTTATCCTGTTTTTCGGCTGCCTGAACCGCTATTTTGCAAGCGTTGTCAAAGGCGGTATTCTGCTCCTCCAACTGCTTCTGGAGCAAAGCGAAAATAGCCTCTCCCTCAACATATTGCAGCTTTAAGCTACGCAATGCTGTATAATCGTCGCGTATCGGTTGCACGCTCTCTATGAGTTTTAGTCGCTCAATAGTGGGCTGCGCCTCGGCAAGTCTCTCTTTTGTTGTGTTTAATTGTTGCTCGGCTATGGCAACCTGTTCGTTGAGTGTTGCCCAACGTGTGAGCCAATCACTTTTTTCTTTTAGAATTGCCTCTCTTTTTTTATTTTCTTCAAGCTCTTTGTTTTGTTGCTCTCTCTTTTCATTTAGAGCTGTTATTTCTTCGTCACTCAATAGTTGCAACGCCTTGCGCTTTGCCTCAATAATATCAAGTTCTTTCTTAACCTCTTGGGTCTTAGTGTATATTTTTGCCGATATACGGCTGTATATTCCGGTGCCCGTCAACGTTTCGAGCATCTGAGCTTTTTCATTTTCGTCAGCCTTTAAAAATGCCGAGAAATTTCCTTGTGCAAGCAGTATAGCACGGGTAAATTGTTCATATTCAAGCCCCACAAGGCGTGGAATTTCGCTCTTTGCTTCATTGGCCGAGAGTTTTTTATGCTCGCCGGTGGTGAGGTTGGTTAAATCCTGAGAGGCTGTGGAGAGATTGCCGTTAGGGCGGTTGTGTGCTCTTGACACACTCCAACGCACTCTGTATTCATTGCCATCAATTGCAAGAAAATCAACCTCGGCGTATCCTTTGTATTTACCCCTTTGCAGTATTGTCCTGACATCGCTCTCGCTCACAGCAAGATTACCAGCGCCCTCGACCTTTGTGCCACGTTTGACATTCTCGAGACGTGGCGAGCGCTTATAAAGAGCGATACACATTGCATCGAGTATGGTTGTTTTGCCGGCACCGGTGTTGCCGGTTATGGCAAAAAGGCCGGCAGAACGCAACGGCTCGCTGCGAAAATCAACCTCGAACTCCCCCTCGAGTGAAGCCAGATTACATCCCCTGATTGCCAATATTTTCATCGTGTACTCCTTTTATTATTTCGTTCAACTTCTCCAACAGATGCTCCGGCATATCTTTGCCACTCTGTTTTTTGTAAATATCCTGTATTATCTCTGAAGGGTCTTTGCGTTTGAAATCATCGTAGGTCATAGGGGAGTGGGGCTCATCAGACTCCACTGTTTCACTCGTTGCCTGAATTCGCACTAATCTCACCGATTTTCCAATAACAATCTCCTCTATTTGCTGTCGCAATGTAGGGTCGACACTATTCACCAGCACATTCACCTCGAGATAGGGTGAATTATCGGTCAATTCACCGCCGGGTAATTCGGCTAATGCAGCAAGAACTTTTTCTATCGGTTCGGGGCTCTCAGGAATACTCCTGAGCTTGACTGGAGTGTCAAAAATGATATTTTCTATATTACAATCGTTGCCATCAAGAACCACCTGTGTCACTCCCTGTCTGTTCTTTCTCTCGGCAAAAGACATTGGCAATGGTGCTCCGGAATAACGAATATTCTCCCGGTGAGCGACCCTTTGCGCTTTATGAAGATGCCCAAGCGCTGTATAGGCAAAGCTGTCGTTTGCGAACCGGGCGTTTATCCCCTCCATACCGCCTATTATGGCATATTCTGAGGAGTCGCCAACCGAAACCTCGGCACCAGACGCTTGAAGATGCCCCATTGCAATTATAGGGGAGTAGCCTTTCTCTTTGGCTATACGATAGAGCTCGCTGTAAAAAATTGCAACCCCCTCGCTATAATTCTCTGCCTCGGGCAAGTCGTTCTGACGCAGATAGGGCACCGCTAGGCAACAGCCGCCTTTTTTTAGCGGTACAATCATTCTTTCATAATCAATCTCGCCATTGATATAATGCACCACGCCCGACACACTTGTGTTAAAAACTCCCAACAAGGAGTTTGGTGCCTCGAGACGGGCAGCAGAGTCGTGGTTGCCGGCTGTTACAATAACTTGCAGATTATCATTGTTACAGGTAACCCTCGTCAGGAAGTTATAGAACATTCTTTGCGCCTCGGCCGATGGGTTCGGAGAGTCAAAGACGTCGCCTGCAATGAGCAGTAAATCGGCGTTGGTCGTTTCTATGATATTGCACAACCAATCAAGAAAAACCGCGTGTTCACGGGCTCTGTCATATCCGTAGAATGTTTGTCCAAGATGCCAGTCGGCAGTGTGTATGATTTTCATCGGGCAAAATTATATTAGCTCGCTAATTTACTTTTTTTTCGGCAGATTATAAAGCGTTCTTTGGATTAATATCTCTGTTTTATTTATCTTTTTGTTCGTTCTTTAAAATGTTTTATAGTACCTTTGCAGGCGAATTTGATTTAGCCGGAGAAATACCGGAGATGTAGAACAATTTAAAATTTTTGACAATGTCGAAATATTTAGTTGAAGACACGCGCAAAGTTACAACACGCCGTTTGATTGAAATGAAGCGTAAGGGTGAGAAGATTGCAATGCTGACAGCTTATGACTACACTACAGCATCTATCCTTGACAATGCCGGTGTTGATGCACTGCTTGTTGGTGACTCTGCGTCAAATGTGATGGCCGGAAATGTTACTACATTACCAATCACTCTCGAACAGATGATTTATCACGCAAAAGGCGTGGTACGTGGTGTTAAACGTGCGTTGGTTGTTGTTGATATGCCTTTTGGAACATATCAGGTTAATGCCGACGAAGCGGTTAAGAATGCTATACAAATTATGAAGGAGACACACGCCGATGCTCTCAAGCTCGAGGGTGGAGAGGAGATTCTCCCATCGGTTCGTAAAATCCTAGACGCAGGAATTCCCATTATGGGCCATCTGGGATTGACCCCACAGAGCATCAATAAATTCGGCACATACGCGGTGCGCGCAAAGGAGGAGGCTGAGGCAGCTAAACTTTTGGCCGATGCCAAACTGCTCGAAGAGGCCGGTTGCTTTGCTCTTGTACTTGAGAAGATTCCGGCAGCTCTTGCCGAGAAGGTTGCTTCGTCTATCAATATTCCCGTTATTGGCATTGGCGCGGGCGTAAAGGTTGACGGTCAGGTTTTAGTGTATGCCGATATGCTTGGTATGACAGCCGATTTTACTCCACGTTTCTTGCGCAGATACGCCGACTTAAACACAATTATCACCGATGCTGTTGGCAGTTACGTGAGCGATGTTAAGGCGTGCGACTTCCCCAATGAGAATGAGCAATATTAATTAACAATAAATTTAACAGGAACAGGCTCTTTAATTGAAGGAGCCTGTTTTTTGTTGCTCTTGCACAATGTTTACAATAGTGTCATAAAAAGAGTTGTTGAGCCTGTCGATAGAGGAGGGAGGTATCTGTTTTATCAAAGAGCGCAGCTCCTCGGCTGTAAAGAAATCATTGTAGGTAACCAGAAGATAAAGTCCCAAGATATTTTCAATATTCTCTTTTATTGCTTTGCGCAGGAAAGTTACCAATTTCTCTTGCATCATCAATCCCTCGGCACTCAACCGGGCAAGTTCTTCTTCATTCAGTGTTCTGCTGTAAAATTGTTCTTCAATATTTTTCAAATTTGCAATATAATGGGCTATTGTATCTTCAACAATGTTATACAAATTATTCATAGGCGTTCCTGTAATCCGGCAGCAACCATCATCAACAATTGCTTTTATATCTCCTTTTTCTATAAACAAGATTGAACAATGATTGCGGTTCAGCGAGGGGTGACAGATGTAACCGACTTTGCACTCGTCGACGGTGCCATCAAAATAAAATTTACCATCTTTGACCACGCTGTAGCATTGTTCTTCCAAGAGAACACCATCGGGAGAGGTGGCAATTTTTATCGTCTCTCCATCGGCAATGCCCTTAACCTGCCCATCTATGCGGTAAAAGCCGTTGGTGTTACTGCAAGAAAGGAGTGTGCAGAAGAGCAATGATAATAACACTGTTTTACTCATAAAAATAAAGGAGTATTATTAAAAAACAAGTCACTGAACAAAATGTTCAGTGACTTGCTAAATTCATTTAAGTGTGTGCTTATCAGCAGATGTAGTGTGAGCTGATTGATTGGTTGTTCAGCACGCATCTGATAGCCTCGGCAAAGCCTTTTGCCACTGAGAGCTGCTTAACCTTTGGACAGCCCTTGCCATAAGGGATGCTGTTTGTAAATACAATCTCAGTCATCTTTGACTCACGTACACGCTCTGATGCGTTACCCGACATAATGCAGTGTGAAGCAATGGCACGTACTGATTTTGCACCATTCTCAATCATAAGGTCGGCAGCCTTGGAAATTGTACCGGCTGTGTCAACAATATCGTCAACAAGAACAACATTCTTGCCCTTTACGTCGCCGATAATCTGCATTGTATCGACAACGTTTGCTTTTGCACGTGTCTTGTGGCAGAGTACGAGGGGTACACCAAGGCACTTTGCATACGCGCTTGCACGCTTTGAACCACCAACGTCGGGAGTTGCAATTACCAAATCCTCGAGATTGAGTGACTGAATGTAAGGAACAAACACCATTGATGCGTAGAGGTGGTCTACAGGGATATCAAAGAAGCCCTGAATCTGGTCGGCGTGCAAGTCCATTGTGATGATGCGGCTGACACCGGCAACGCTCAAAAGGTCGGCAACTAATTTTGCACCGATTGAAACACGTGGCTTATCTTTGCGATCCTGACGCGCCCATCCAAAATATGGCATAACTGCAACAATGCTGTTAGCTGATGCACGCTTGGCAGCATCAACCATAAGCAACAGCTCCATCAAATTGTCAGAGTTGGGGAATGTTGATTGTACAAGGAATACATTCTTTCCACGGATAGATTCTTCGTAAGAAACAGCGAACTCACCATCGGCAAAATATGTGGTGTTCATCTGTCCGAGTTCACAACCTAATTCCTTGCAAATTTCTTCTGCGAGATAGCGTGATTTTGTTCCCGCAAATACCATATAAGGAGTCTCGTTCATAATAAATTAGTTATTAGTTATATTATTATTTTTTGTTTTGTCGTATTATAGCTTATCAACAGCTTTTTTTATTCGTTTGAAACGGTTGATGAGGTCGGTGTAATCGGTAGAGCGACAAGAGTCGAAGTTATCCCAAATAAGGTCCTCGAGTATAACTCCCCCGAAGCCATATTTTGTAAGCCTTTTGAGGTTGTCCTCATCGATATTACCGAAAGCCCAAGTGTTTTTGTTTATCATCTTTTTGCCAATCTCGTTCAGCTCTGTGCTCTGATAATATGTGCGGCCAAGAGGTCCATAACAAACAATGTCATAAACCTTGCGCAAATCTTTCAAGTGAGTCAGATTATTAGCGTAGCCGACGAATTTTCCCTTTTCATTTCCTATAGGTGAGCTACCCATTGGGAAGAGAGTACCGGCAAGACGATACTCTTGCATTAGTCTGTTGTTGCAAGAATATATTTTTTTATGAAATTTCTTTGGTATAAGATTTAACAACCTCTCCATAAATTGAGGATGGGCATACTCCTTGTATAGGAATAAATAATCAAGGCCCTCTTCGAACAGGCGTGTGATTATTTTGTCTTCCTCGACGAAGAACGTTGGTTTTGTGGCGATTGCCAGTTTCATATCACTTTCTTTTGGTGTTTAACACTACTTGTGTGCAAAATTAATAAAAATTAAAATAATGTAAGCAATTAAGGTGAACAATTATTCAATAATATCACTATTATTTTTTACTTTTTTCAAAAATTGCCTTACGTGCCTTTTGAGACCGCATATATTTGAAATTTAGAACAATCTATCGACAGCTGATGTTCTCCTTTCATAACCTATAAAATTCTTCATTTATGGCACGAGAAAGTATTTTGATTTTAAAGCAGAGAATAGAATTACCTGTGTTGCTCAAGCAACTGAATGCTGCACTATGCGAGGAGTGGCTTGCCTTTTATCAATATTGGATTGGTGCGCAAGTGGTTGAGGGCAGTATGCGCTCCGACGTACAACGCGAATTTGAGGCTCACGCAATGGAGGAGTTTTCACACGCCAAGCTTGTTTCTGACAGAATAATACAGCTTGAGGGCACTCCGGTGCTCGACCCGGGAGAATGGAGCAATTATGCGCGATGCAAATATTCGGCACCCGTAAACAGCGATGTGATAAGTGTTCTCAAACAGAATATATCGGCTGAGCGTTGCGCGATTATACGCTACGATGAGATTGCGACATTCTGTAATAATGTAGATTATACGACTTGTGACATTGCCAAGCGTATTATGGCCGACGAAGAGGAGCACGAACAGGATTTGCAGGATTTGCTGCGCGACGTTGAATGGATGCTAAAGGAGATTAGCGTAAAGTGTTAATGATTTTAAAACAAATTATCCCTCGCTGCCAGCGAGGGATAATTGAATATTTACTCTTCACTATCAAGATAGCGCTTTGCCAATGCGCCAAACTCTTCTATGCGACGGTCGCGAAGGAAAGGCCACCATTGACGCACTGTCTCGCTGCGTTTGAGGCTTATCTCAACAACGTCACATTGCTCTTGTTCGCCAAAATCCGCGATAAATTCGCCCTGCGGGCCGGCAACGAAACTATGCCCCCAGAATTGTATACCATTGGTCATTCCTGATGGGTCGGGCTCGTGACCGCAACGGTTGACAGCAATAACCGGAAGGCCGTTGGCTACTGCGTGACCGCGCTGCACTGTTTGCCAAGCACCTAGCTGACGCGCCTTTTCCTCGGGGGTATCGCTGCTTTCCCATCCAATAGCTGTTGGATAGATTAGCAGGTCGGCACCACGCAATGCCATAAGTCGTGCGCCCTCGGGGTACCATTGATCCCAGCAGACCTGCACACCAAGCACGCCCAAAGATGTGCGAATGGGGCGGAAACCTAAATCACCGGGGGTAAAATAGAATTTCTCGTAATAAGCAGGGTCGTCGGGGATGTGCATCTTACGATATTTTCCGGCAATGCCGCCGTCGCTATCAAAAACAACAGCAGTGTTGTGATAAAGTCCCTTGGCGCGTGCCTCGAAAAGTGAGGTCACAAGAACAACTTTACATTCTGCGGCCAATTTTCCATAGAACTCGGTCGATGGCCCCGGAATCGGCTCGGCGTAAGAGAAATTATCGGTAGACTCTACTTGGCAAAAATAGAGTGAGTTGTGCAACTCCTGAAGCACTACAAGCTGCGCTCCTTTTTTAGCAACCTCACGAACACAGGCTGCAAGCTTTAGTTTATTTGCCTCAACGTCGGCACCAATGCTTTGCTGTATTATTCCAACTTTTATAGTATCCATACAACTATATGTGATTGAGTTTTATAACTTATTTACCTTTTGGATATTGCATTGTCACACAATGCAAAGAGCCGTGCTGTTTGATAAGAGCACGACAATCAACACCAACTATCTCACGACCCGGAAATGCAGTTGCAAGCACCTCGGCTGCAAGAGCATCGTTTGCAGGCTGTGCATACGTGGGGTAGAGCACCGCGCCGTTGATAACAAGAAAATTGGCGTATGTGGCCGGCAAGCGCTCGCCATCCTCGTCGTAAATAGGCGCAGGAGAGGGCAGGGCTAACATTCGATAGGGCTCGCCTGCGGCTGTGCGCAGCTCTGCTATCTGTTTTTCCATCTCGCGCAAATCGGTGTATTGCTCGTCACTCTCATCGTTGCACTGCATATATACAATGGTATCGTTGGGTGCAAGGCGAGCGACGGTGTCTACGTGACCATCGGTGTCATCACCTATGAGATTTCCATAATCGAGCCAAAGTACACGCTCGGCGTGGAGCATATTGAGAAGGCATTTTTCAATATCTTCTTTCTCCATTGGTTGGTTGCGGTGCGGTGCGAGCAGACACTGGCTTGTAGTGAGTATTGTACCCTTGCCGTCGCTCTCTATTGAGCCTCCTTCAAGCACAAAAGATGTGCAATCCTCATATTCACCCTTGACAACTCCTGCATCGTAGAGCTTGCTGTTGATGGCATTGTCGAGCGCAGCCTCGAATTTGCGCCCCCAACCGTTGAAACAAAAATCGACATAATGTGGTACGTTGCTGCCTAACAGGGTTATAAATCCGTGGTCGCGCGCCCAAGTATCATTTGTATCACACTCAAAGAATGTTATATTTGCTGTGGGCACATTGTTGCGTTTAAGTGTTGAACGCACCTTCTCCACATTGGGAGCTACAATGAGTAGATGCTCGCGCGAGCAAATGGTTGCAGCCAGCTGCACATAACAAGCCTCTACCTCGTCGAGCATATAATGCCAATCGGTATTTTCGTGTGGCCAAGTGAGCTGAACCATTTGCTGCTCCTTCCACTCGGCCGGCATATATAGTTTTTGTCTTGTCTGTTCCATTATTATACCTTGCGTTTACGGTCAAAGAAAGGATTTTTTGAGCTTGCGCTCACAGGAATGCCAATGATGTAGTTGCACTCCGGCATAAGCCCCATTTTTAGAGCTGCATAGCCCACAGAATACATAACGCGTGTATCGAGACGAAGATCGGACGCTGTGGCGCAAGCTGAGCCGACTGCAATACCAACGTCGATAGTGTTCATTGCGCAGGGGACACCGGGGGTGCGTTCGCCGCAAGTTGGAAAGCCGCAATATCCGCAATTCAGACACATTGCCTCCTCGCGTGAGCCTATCAGCACAACAGCCTCGGCCGACTGTATATTATCGGCATCGCGCATAAGACCGCCGCGCCCCATCTCCTCGCCAATCTTATGAAGATAGTTGCTCAATGTTATAATATCCTCACCGGTTATCATCATAACCTCAATAATATCAACGCCTTTTGCCTTTGGAGCAGTGCGGGCGGCTGTCATCATCTGCTTTGCACACTCAATAACGTGTTCATTGCGAATATCCCTCTCGTTATATATCATAATGATTTTGTTATATTATCGTATTTCATTCATTTTGCGAAGATACACATTATTTTATGAATTGAACTATTTGCTACCAACAAAATTCACTCATTGCTTGCTCTATTGCCACATAAATGGAGTATTGGAGAATAAAAAGTTGATGTTTTTGTAAAAAAAAATAACCAATGAAAATTATTTATACAAAATTTATCTAAATTTGTGAATTGTATCGCTATTACACATCAGTGAATTGAATTATTTAATTAATAAATACGTGATTATGAAAAAGTTTTTTATTTCGTTGGCGTTAGCGTTTGTAGCGCTCACCTCATTCGGACAGACACAGTTGCCTGTCGACCCGAGTGTGAGAATAGGAAAGCTTGAAAATGGGCTTACCTATTATATTCGCCACAATGACAAGCCGGCACAACGTGCCGAGTTTTATTTGGCAACAAATGTCGGTGCGTTCCAAGAGGAAGATGACCAAGATGGCCTTGCGCACTTTCTTGAACATATGTGTTTCAATGGTACTAAGAATTTCCCCGACAAGAAGTTGCTGGAGTATCTACAAAGTATAGGTGCTGAGTTCGGTATCAACATCAATGCATCAACAGGCTTTGAGCAGACACAATATATGCTCAACAATATCCCCATCACTCGAGAAGGGATTATTGACTCGTGCTTGCTTGTGTTGCACGACTATGCACACTATGTAACTTGCGACCCCGAGGAAATTGATGCCGAGCGTGGCGTGATTCTGGAGGAGCGCCGTTCACGTCGCGATGCCAACTGGAGAACTTTCGAGCGCCTGTTGCCTTACTATTTTGGCGACACCAAGATGGCGCGTCGCACACTTATCGGTGGCGAAGAGCAGCTAAAGACTTTTAAATATGAGAGCCTTACAAATTTCTATCGTAAATGGTACAACCCTGATATGCAGGCGGTTGTAGTAGTTGGCGACTTTGACGTTGATATGATGGAGCAAAAGATTAAAGAGAGATTTAGTTCTATACCAGCCCCCGAGGTTCCTACAGTAAAGCCCGTTATCCCTATACCCGGAAACAGCGAGCCGGTTGTAGCTATAATCACCGACCCCGAGACAACAAACTCCTCTATCCAAATTCTTTGGAGAAGCGCTGCTTTGCCAAAAGAGTTTGCTTCGACAGATATTGCTTTTACAACTGATATTATCAAGGGTATTATCAGCGATGTATTCCGTGAGCGTATGGAGGCTGTCACAGCCTCTTCGACAGCGCCTTTCCTAGGCGGTAGCTTAGGCGTTTCATCGCTTGTAGAGGGCACTGATGCTGTTATGGCAGAGGTCTCTTTCAAAGACGGAGAGCACCAAAAGGCTCTTGAAGCATTTTATGCCGAGATTGAGAGAATGAAGCGATACGGCATCACCGAGAGCGAGCTTGAGCGTGCAAAAACCGAATTTATCAGCAGTGCCGAAAGAGGCGTAGAGTCTGCTCCCACACGCAAGAACCCAGCCTTTGTATATCCTATACTTGGTCACTTCTTTAACAATCACTATCTGCTTGCTCCCGAGGTTGAGCTAGAGTTGGTAAAGGCTGTGTGCAGTCAGCTGCCAGCAATGCTGTTCCAACAGATTTTGTCACAATTGATTACAGAAGAGAATATTCTTGTTGCATATACAGCTCCCGAGCGCGAAGGCTTAGCACACCCGACCGAGGCCGACTTGCTTGCTATTATTAATAAGGTTAAAAACGCAGAGATTGCAGCTCCTGTTGAGGAGAATGCAAACGAGCCTTTGCTTAATGCAGATGCCATCAAGCCCGGAAAGATTAAAAAGGAGAAAGAGGGCGCTTATGGTTCAACAGAGTGGACTCTTAGCAATGGGGTAAAGGTTGTTTATCTGCCAACAGCACACAAAAACGACGAGGTGCGTGTGAAGCTTGTGATGAATGGTGGTCGCTCACTCATTGAGACAGCCGAACTGCCTTCGTTCGATGATAATATCTGGGCTTTGTATAACCAAAATCGCGGTGTTTCAAAGTTTAACAGCGTGCAGCTAAGAAAGCTCCTCACAGGAAAGAGTGTCAGCTGCAACACCTACATTGAAAAGACACGCCACGGAATAGACATTGTGTCTATGCCTAAGGACCTTGAAACTGCAATGCAGTTGCTCTATCTGAATATCACCGAACCACGCTACGACAGCGAGGAGTTCCAGATTGGCATTAATCAAATAAAGGCTATCCTTCCCAACCTTGAAAAGTTGCCACAGTTGCAGTTGCAAAAGCTTATTGTGGAGACATTATATGGTGGCAATGAGCGTATGTTTGTTATAAACGGTGATATTGTTGAAAAGGCAAACATTAACGACATTGAGAAAGCAAGCAGAAGATTGTTTGGCAAAGTTGCCGGTGCAACAGTATATATTGTAGGTAACGTAGATGCCGAGACAATAAAGCCTCTTGTTACAAAGTATATTGCTTCGCTGCCCGGTGGCAAGAAGTGTAGTAAATTCATCGACCGCAACGAGGATATTGTCAAGGGTAGAATTATAAAAGAGGAGGCTATCCCGATGGAGACTCCAAAGAGCACTGTTTTGCAGGTGTACACAGCAGATATTCCTTATAGCATAAAGAACGATGTGCTGCTGAACATTGCAAAGCTCTATTTGGATATGGTTTATGTTGAGACTCTGCGCGAGGGCGAGGGTGGAACATATGGTGCCGGAGTTGCTGCGGTAACTAGTCGCGAGCCAAAGGATATTGCAATTCTTCAGGTGGTATTTGAGACAAACCCCGAGAGTGCCGAAAAGCTTTCTAAGCTTGCCATTGAGGGCGTGCAGAAGATTGTTAAAGAGGGAATTCCTGCCGATAAGTTCGATATGATTATCAAGAATATCCAGAAGAATATTCCTCAGGATAGAATAAGCAATCAATATTGGGGCAGCGCTCTTCAAAAGTATGTTGAATTTGGCGACAAATACGATAGCGAATACGAGGAGGCTGTGAAGACTGCAACTCCCGAGGCTGTTGTTGATATTGTAAAAAGATTGCTCAATGCCGACAACGCATCTGCCGAAGCTGAGAATTTTATACAGCTGATAACATCCCCCGAGAAGTAATATTCGTATTTCTTTATAAAAAACTAAAGCCAACCAAACAGTGTTTGGTTGGCTTTTTTAAAGCATATTTTTTCATTTTCACCATTTAACCCCGACAAAACAGAATACACATTGTTCTTATTTTTATATTAGCCGAGCTTTTTGTAACTTTGCAGTCCTTTGCTGAAAAAGATGAAACGCGGAATTTACATATTACTTATAATTGTTGCAGCATTGACAACCTCTTGCCGCAGCAGTTTTATAACCATTGAACGAGACAATTTTGAGCGTTCCGATTCGGCGTTTGTGCAGTATCTGAAAGGGGAGGGGGTACCATACACCACAAATAATGATGTGGTAATTCTGAATGGTGCTCACATAAAATTTGATTCTCTCTTCAATGATATACGAGCTGCAAAGCACCACATTCATTTGGAGTATTTTAATTTTCGCAACGACTCTATAAACAAAATTCTCCTTGAGTTACTGGCCCAAAAGGCTCAGGAGGGAGTAGAGGTGCGTGCTTTATTTGATGCCTTTGGAAATTTATCAAATAACAAGCCTTTAAAAAAGAAAGACCTCAGAGCAATCAGAAATAGCGGTATTCAGATTGAGAAATTTGACCCTTTGAATTTTCCTTGGGTCAATCATCTGCTTGCACGCGACCATCGTAAAATTGTAATTATCGATGGCAAAAAGGCTTATATCGGCGGTGTAAACGTTGCCGATTATTATCTGCAAGGTATTGAGGGGGTTGGCGAATGGCGTGATATGCACTCAAAGGTTGAGGGTGAGGCTGTCAATGAATTGCAAAAAATATTCCTCGATATGTGGTGCGAGGAGACAGGGGAACGCATTGATGGCAAAGAGTACTATCCACAACACGACAAAGAGGGTGGAGCAGATATTGCCGTTGTTGACCGTTGGCCCCATAAGACTCCGGCACGAATGCGCGATGCTTACGCTAATGCCATAAACTCGGCTAAAGACAGTATCACCATCATCAGCCCCTATTTTGTGCCTATACGTAACGTGCGCAAAGCCATTGAAAAGGCTATCGATGATAGTGTAAAGGTTACAATACTTCTATCCGAAAAGGGCGATTTGCCTATGATTCCCGATGGGGTGTGGCGCGTGGCATATAAACTGATGAAGCGTGGAGCTGATGTATATATGTACACCGGTGGCTTCAACCACTCAAAAGTGATGTGTGTAGATGGCAGTTTCTGCACAATAGGCTCTGCGAATTTGAATAGCCGAAGCCTGATATATGATTATGAGACCAATATATTTGTCTTTAGCAAGGAGGAGACCGACGAACTACAACACTATATTGACCTTGATAAACAGAAAAGCTACAAACTGACAAAAGAGATATATAAAAAACGCTCTTGGTGGCATCGTTTTTGTGGTTGGTTGGTCTCTCTGGTCACGCCGTTGATATAAGTTTGTGCGTTATTATCCTACGCCAAGATTGTCATTCTCGATAAGCACCTCTACTTGTCTGTCATCTTTCAGTGAAGGGTAGAGCTCTTTCAAAAACCAAGCAACCAACTTTTCATCTCTTTTAACAGCAGTGCTGTTGTTGCAGAAAAGATTTACACTAAAGTATTCAAAATATTTTTTTGCAATTGCAATGTCGTTTATAATCCTCTCCTTGCTATCGTCGGTGGTGCAACAAAGGAGACAGACTCCCTTAAAGTATTTTGCAACATCCTCGGCTTTTACATTGGCCGGAACGCCCTTGTTCCAACTTGAGCGCAGGGTGGGGGCAAAGCTTTCTATTCCACAACGAAATTTCACTTCTGCCGGTGCAAAGAGCTTTGCAAAATCGGCAAGACGATGGCGATACATATAATGAGCCTCGAACCAGATGGTTTTTATTCCCTTGGCACGGACAACTTCTTTTATCATCTCTATTGTTTCGCTATCAAGTTCCATTGCCGAACCGGAATTTATTATGTCAACAACGCCATATTCGCCGGTAACACGCTCTAGGACTTTGCGGTTCACCTCGAAAGGGGTATTGCTCGCATCGCTGTGGTAATCGCAAAAGGTACATTTTGCCCATCGACAGCCTGTTCCCTGCAATAGCAAAAATTCACGAGGGAATTTGCGGGTAATCAAAGAGTAGCGTTGCATTTTATCTTCCACGGAAAAAACGTTTTATGCCATAGATAGCTGCGTAGGCCATTGGGGTGCCGAACAAAACTTCTATCGCTAGCTTTGAAAAATATTGAAAAATAATCATCATCAAAAGGTCGCGAGCCGATACTACGCCGCCAAAAGCAATGAGCACGAATGGCAATGAATCAAAAATGTAAGCAATGGCCGAGCTTCCAATTGTGCGCACCCAAAGATGGCGACCACGTGTCTTTAGCTTTATTTTCTCCATAAACCAAGCATTTGAGAGCTCGCCAAGCAAAAAACCCACCAAGGAGGCTAGAACAATGCGTGGAACGTGTGAAAAGATTGTATTATACGCAGCTTCACTCTCGGCAAGATAATCTGGCGAGGGCATCCATACGCCTATCTGCGTACACACCACAAGCAGGATGTTGCATAGTAACGTGAGCAGAACTACTTTGCGCGCAGTCCTGTAGCCCCACACCTCGGTGAGAACGTCACCAAGCATATAAGCAAAAGGAAAAGTGATTGTGCCTGCATCAAAATAGAAGAGATTAAACAAACCGACCACTTTTACAGCCATAATGTTTGACACTAAATACAGCGTAACAAATAGTGCAGTGACAACCATTAATGCAGTTTGGTTGCTGTTTCGGTTTTTTAAAGGGTTGTCCGATACCTTGTCCATAATTTTAATTTTTATTCATAAAAAAAGGAGTTCCTTAGAACTCCTTTGTGACCTCGACAGGATTCAAACCTGTAACCTTTTGATCCGTAGTCAAATGCTCTATTCAGTTGAGCTACGAGGCCGTTGTTGTCATTGTTTCCGTTTGACGAGTGCAAAGGTACTGCTTTTTTTTATACCTGCAAATTTTTCCACAACTTTTTTTCAAAAAAAATGTTTTTTTTATTCAAAGAAGCGTTCGCTGAACATAAACCACCCCAAAGAGATACCAATATTTACACGCTTATTGTGTGAGCTATAATAATTTACGAACGCACTGGCTGAAATATTGGAAAATTGTGCCACCATTGTCAAATCGGCAATATATTGAAAGTCGTTGAAACGTCTTTTGCTAAAATAGGCTGTGCCGTCGCTGTTTTCATAAATTTTGCGATAGGGTACAAAAGCATAAAAACCGGGGCGTATCTGCAAAAAATTATTCACTTTGAATATTGGGATTATACCACCGGCCACAAATTGGTTTGCGCGGAATTTAGGGTCGTAATTAAATATACTATTTTGTGTGGGAGTAAATGCGCCGGCTTGCATCATTGTTGCCTGATAGGTTTTTGAGAGTCGCCTTGTTGAATAGAAAAGTTGCGCGTATGTTCCCAATGTGAATTTATTCGTAAGACTGAAATTATCGCGGCGGGTGTAGCTTATCTGCAACCAAGAGAGCATCTGCTCGTTGTTGTGAACATTTACCGCCCCTTGATATTTCTCCTTGCCAACAACAAACTGAGCTATAAGCGTTTCGTGCATACCCTCTGTTGGGAAAACTTTTTTATTCTGCGTATTTCCCTCAAACTTTATCGAGCCACTGAATAGAGTCGACTCATTAGAGTCAAATTGCGGGTCGTTCAAATTAATTATATTCGATTGTATATATTCATCCTTAATATTGCCAATACCTATTCCAATTTCGGCCTTTCTGCGATTGAGAAAGGGAAACATTACCTTCATCTTTGCATAATATTCACGCTGATGATTGAGAGCTATTGAATTTTCATTTGAAAATAGATAGTTCATATTGTAATAATCAACGGTGGAGTATGAACCGATAAATTTTAGCGACACCGGCAACGAGGTGTGAAAATCGAAACGTCCCGAGAGTTGCACATTATTATATACTTTTCCAAAATGTCCGTCGAGAACAAACTCTTTTAAGTGATTTTTCAGCGCGCGATAGTGCAGCCCAAAATATATCTGATTAGAGACGCTTGTCGACAAAGCTGCACCCATCTTTAATGTAAAATGAGGATTGAGAGTAACATCAAGATGAAGAGTGTATGTGCTGTCTTGCTTATCATAGACTGCGTGCGGAATAATATCATCAATAACGTCGCCGGAGAGCAAGCCATAAAAGCCTCGCCTGCAATCCTCTAGCGTAAACTCTTTACCACGCTTGTGAAACTCACCGGCAATGGCTTTTCCCTGCTCTTTGCCCACGCCGTGCACAACAACACTATCAAAGACAAACTCCGGAACGCGCTCTTTAAAGGCTTTGCGCTTGGCTGCAAGAATTTCAATATTCTCGCGACGCCTTACTCGTTTTTTGATAGAATCAATATATTGTTGAGCATAATCGTAGCCTGTTTGAGAGACATAGTCAATCTTTTGAAAATCGAGCAAATTGACTCCTTTTATCTGCATACTGATTAGAACGCCTTTGTCCTCGGGCAGAGTGTAATCACTACGTCCCATTATCAGATTTTCAGCCTGACTCATAACATCGCGAGCATCGGGCATATTGGGCGCATTACTGACCACGCTGCCAATGATTATATCAGGATTAAAATCTTGCTCCATCACATCGCGCGGAAAGTTATTGTACAACCCGCCATCGTAGAGCAAAACGCTATCGACCTTTATTGGTTTAAAGAAGAAAGGATAGCTCATTGACGCACGCACGGCATCGCCAAGGTCACCATTGGAAAAGACAACCTGTTTTTTGTTGTAAGCATCGGCTGCAACGCACCTAAAAGGCACCATCAGTTTGTCGAATTCTCCGTCACACGCAGCTGTGTATCCGTCAAACATCTCCATAAAACCAAGATTCATTGGTGCAGATTTTATCAAATGAGCCGACGGCTTGACAATGTGCAGAGAATCCTTGATGTCGAAATGCAGGCTTATAAGATCGGGGACGTCCCTGTTCTTTTTAAAGTAGAACATATACTTTTGATTCATTGTACCGGTGTACCAACGTTGAAAATCATCGGTCTTCATCAGTTCAATCATCTCGTCGGGAGTGTAACCCATAGAATAAAGAGCTGCAATAATTGCACCCATAGATGTTCCGGCAACGTAGTCAATGGGGATATTGTTCTCTTCGAGCATCTTTATGACTCCGATATGCGCCAATCCACGCGCTCCGCCACCGCTCATAACAAGCCCGACCCTCTGTGCACAAAGCACTGACGGCAACATTGCAAGAATAAACAGATATTTGACAATCCTTCTCATAATGGGGTGGACTAATCAGCGTTATCTCATTGACGCAATCTCAAGGCTGTGTTGAGGATTAAGGAGTAAGGCTTATTCAAAAAGCAACTTTCCAAATTGTTCGGGACGATGGAAGCTAGGCTCGGGCCACCCAATAGGGTTCCACGACAAGAAGTGTGGAGTGGGGAGTTCATCGCCACATTTATAAAAATTGGCAGTCATCGCCTTTCCATCGAAATTATCCACGTCACTCTTAAAAAGTGCCTCTACCGGGATTATCTCAATAACACTCCAAGAGTGCTTGCCCTGACGTAACTCAAAAGGTGCTGTACCAAGCGATGGGGTGCGCTCAACACTATCAAGCACAGCTTTGGTTGCGGCCTCTTTGGGGGCATCGGCAGGGTGCCACGCAAGCAAAAGTTTTCCGGTGCAGGTGCACTCGAAATTGTAATAATCAAGATTGCTCTCAGGTGAAACAAAAAACTCGACACAGGGGTCGGTCCAAGTGCGGCCTTGATCCTCGGTCACCGCGGCCTTTATATCATTCTCGGTAACAAAGAATTTTATATATAAACGTTTGCCGTCGTGAAATAGTTTAAAACCGGCATCGGGGGCATAAGGATAACTCTCGGGCCAGTTGCAACAATCTATAGAATAGAGAGGGAGCTTGTCAAAAAGCTCGTTCAAATCACCCGATGGAATAATTTTGGGAACGTTTATTGTCTTCATAAAATTTATTGTTATAAGTCTTTTTGCGAAGATAGTGAAAAATGAAGAGTTTGTTGCCTATTGAGCATTTTTTTAACAAATATTGTACTACATCGTTATTTCCGATAGTTATTATCGTAAAAAATGATAAATAAATAGTGTGAAAATAAATTATAGATTGTAATTTTGTGCAAATTTTTGGAGATTACGAGAAAAACTAAATATCCATTTAATAATTTTCAACTATGTTTAAAAATTTCCCGGGATACAAGGTTCTGGAAAGAATTCAGAAGAACAAATCCCACAAGAGAGAGAGAAAGTTACCTCTTAACGCCATCAAGCTTATTTTTATTGTTGCAATAACAGCCGTTATTGCGCTTTTGCCAACAGAGTCTTTTGGCATCGAGGGCTTGACAGTTATTCACCAGCGCATTATCTCCTTATTTGTCTTTGCTGCGCTTATGTGGCTTACCGAGGCTATGCCTTCGTGGGTAACATCAATGATTGTTGTTACAGTGATGCTGCTCACCGTTTCGACAAGTGCATTCAATTTCCTTCGCCCTGAGAATGGTGCAGGATTGGTTCCTTTCAAGAGCATTATGGCTTGTTTCTCAAACCCAACAATTATGCTCTTCATCGGTGGTTTTGTACTTGCTATCGGTTTGACAAAGGTTAAACTCGACGTTGCTCTTGCACGCGTTCTTTTGAAGCCTTTTGGCACACGCTCCGAGATTGTGTTGCTTGGTTTTATCCTTGTAACAGCTATCTTCTCGGCATTCGTGAGCAACACCGCGACTGCAGCGATGATGTTGGCGTTCCTTACTCCAGTGCTCCGTTCTTTGCCAGCTGATGGAAAAGGCCGTGTAGCTCTTGCATTGGCAATCCCCGTTGGTGCTAACCTTGGTGGTATGATTACTCCAATCGGTACACCTCCCAATATGATTGCGCTTGACTATCTTTCATCACAGGATATGGGCATCAGCTTCGTAGACTGGACTATCAAGATGGCTCCATTTGTAATTGTACTTCTTTTGCTCTCTTGGTTGCTCCTTCGCATCCTTTTCCCATTCAAGCAGAAGCACATCAAGATTGAGATTGAGGGCGACATTAAGTGGAATCGTCACACTTGGGCTGTTGTTATCGCATTCATCGTAACAATCTTTATGTGGATGTTCGGTACAGACCTTTGGGGTGTAGATACAAATGTTGTGGCTATGATTCCTATTGCTATCTTCTGTGCAACCGGTATCCTCACACGTCGTGACCTCGAGGAGATTAACTGGAGCGTTCTTTGGATGGTTGCCGGTGGTTTTGCTCTTGGTGTAGCATTGAACTACAAAGATGCAAACTCTGTGAGCTTGAGCAGCCTTATCGTTGAGTCGGTTCCATTTGACAACTTCTCACCACTTGTAGTTATGATTCTTGCCGGTCTCATCTGCTTTGGTTTCTCAAACTTCATCTCTCACTCGGCTGCAACATCGTTACTTGTTCCAGTGCTTGGTGTGGTAGCAGGTGGCCTTGGCGAGTCTTTGGCTGCATACGGTGGTGCTCAGGCAATGTTGGTTGGTATCGCTATTGCATCTTCAGTTTCAATGATTTTGCCAATTAGTACACCTCCTAACGCCATTGCTCACTCAACAGGCTTTATCGAGCAGAAGGATATGATGAAGGTTGGTATCATCATTGGTCTTATGGGTCTTGCACTCGGTTACACAATGTTGATTTTTATTGGCTTCTAATAGCTCACTAAAAAATAGAGTTTATATATTTTCTGCTCCGCATAATTCGTTATGTGGAGCAGATTTCTTATATTCGCATCCGGAACACAAAATAGAAACAGAGCAATGGAATTGCGACAACTAAAATATTTTGTAAAGAGTGCCGAATATCTCAATTTTTCGGTAGCTGCAAAGCATTTATATATAACGCAGAGCACATTATCGCAACAGATTAAGCAGCTTGAGTTCGAGCTTGGGTTTGAGCTTTTTCTGCGTAACAGCCGACATATCTCGCTCACCGAAGCGGGTGAGGAGTTTTTGCCTTTTGCACGCAAGACGATACAAGATGCCGAGGATGGGGTACAGCGCCTGTACGACCTACAGAATGTAAAGACCGGAACATTGAGGATTGGTGTCACATACAGCCTTAGCACCGTGCTCACCGAGGGTGTTATATGCTTTATTAAGGAATTTCCGGGAATTAAACTCGAGATTATTTATAAAACAGTTGACGAATTGCTTGAGCTGCTGCGTGAACGAAAGGTTGATTTTGTATTATCGTACAAGCCTTTATGCGATGCACCGGATATTGACTCAATGCCTCTTTTCGAGAACACTCTGGCTGTTGTTGTTTCAAAGGAGCACCCCCTTGCAACGCGCAAGGATATTAAATTGCAGGAACTCGTGGGAAAGAGTCTGTTGTTACCGTCAAAAGGACTCCAAGCACGCACAATGCTCGATAAATTAACCGAGAGAGAGGGTGTAGAGCTACACTCGAGCCTTGAACTCAATGAAACGAATATCCTTTTACAGATGGTGGCAACCGGGCACTATGCAACAATTTTGTCAACCTCGGCAGTGTTCGGAAAAACACGTTTTAAGGCAATTCCGTTAAATGAACCGGGAAATATAATGGAAGCTTCGCTATTAAGGCTTAAAGAGACCTACCAGAAGAGTGCAGCAAAGGAGTTTATCAATATTCTGTTGGAGACAGACGCTGTGAAGCGAAGACTAATGAATATGTTTGAGTAAGATACACTAATAGAAATAGAAGAGTAAGCCTCACTGCTTACTCTTCTATTTCTATTATCTCCGTCTCTTGAACCTTTGCTGGTAACATTTCACCTTTTATGTAGACCTTTGTCATCTCGGTCTTTGCATTGCTGTGAATGGTGATACTTGTTCTGAATTTGCGTGGTGCAGATTTTTCACCATTATAAATGACAATTATTGAATCTTGTGCTCCGGGTTTAATAGCATATTTGGGATACTCCTTACCGGTGCAACGACAACTGGTAAATATCTGATGAATATATAAATCGGAGTCGCCTGTATTGGTAAAGACAAAAGCACATTTGCGAATAGGTGTCTCCCTGCCGAATTTTCCAAGGTCGATGGTTGTTTTCTCAAATTTAATCTCTGCTCGCTTTGAGTCGTCGGCTTTTACCGCAAAGGAGAATAGTGTACAAAGTATCAATAAAGCAATCTTCTTCATCTTTTTTTGTTTAATGTTTTATATTTTTTCGTTTTTTGTAGGATATCAACCGCGTTTCACCTGCTTAACGCCCTTAACACCCTCTATTTTGGCTATTAATTTGTTCAATTTTGTATTACCACCCACGAGCAGCGACAATGTCCCCGAGAAGAGCGTGTCGTGCGACTCAATATTTATTCCACGCATCATAACATCTTTTTCCTGAGAAATCACGGATGTAATATTTGTTACAACACCAATATTGTCGTTACCAACAACACGCAAAGTTACCGGGAAAAGAGCATTATTGTTCTCAATCTCGCTCCAACGCGCTTCAATGACACGATAGGGGTAACGCTCCTGCAGTTGCTTTGCATTGGCACAATCCTTGCGGTGAATAGATATTCCGCCATTAATGGTTACAAAGCCAAAAACATCGTCACCAAATATTGGCGAACAGCATTTTGCCAATTTATAATCTACGCCTTTGAGGTTGCGCTCTATTATAAGCACGTCCGAAGAGCCACCCTGTTCCTTGTTGCTAAAAGTAAAATCACCGGCACTGCGCTGTGGTTCGTTGTTCTCATTCTCGGGATTAAGCAATGCTTGATACCTTTTAATAACATCGGCAATATCAATTAAGCCATCGGCTACGTTCTGATAAAAATCGGTCAGGCGCTTGAAGCCCATTTTGCGAATGAGGTGGTCCATTATAGACTCATCGAACTCAATCTTGTGGTTCTTTAGTTTGCGCACAATGGTCTCACGGCCCATATCAGCCTGCTTTGCACGAATTTCTTTCAACGCCTGACGAATCTTAGCACGAGCACGCCCGGTTTGCACAATATTCAGCCACGCTATTTTAGGTGTTTGACTATTTGAGGTTATAATCTCCACCTGATCGCCATTATTCAAGGCGTGACGCAGTGGAACGTTACGGCCATTCACCAACGCTCCGGTGCAGCGACAACCAAGCCCCGTGTGTATTGAAAAAGCAAAATCAAGGATTGTTGCCCCCTTTGCCAAGCGATAAAGATCGCCTTTTGGGGTGAAAATAAAAATCTCATCCTTGTACAGCTCCATCTTAAACTTATTCTCGGCTGCGCTCTCCTCACTCATATTCTCGAGAGTATCGCGTATCGATGCAAGCAAATTATCTAGCCCTTTCTCGCTCTGCACGCCTTTGTAGCGCCAGTGTGCGGCAAGACCGTGCTCGGCCACAGCATCCATTCGTTCAGTTCTTATCTGCACCTCAACCCAACGGCCTTCGGGACCCATAACAGTGGTGTGCAACGATTCGTAGCCGTTACTCTTTGGCACTGAGAGCCAGTCGCGCAGACGGTGTGGATTGGGAGTGTACATATCGGCAACAATGGAGTAGACCTGCCAACACTCGCTTTTTTCGTTCTGTGGCTCGCTGTCTATTATTATTCGTATGGCAAAGAGGTCATAAATCTGCTCAAACGGACGTTGCTGCTTCTTCATCTTTTGCCATATAGAGTTGATGGACTTTGTACGCCCTTTGATGCGGTATTTTATGTGTGGATGCATTTTCAACTGCCTTTCGATAGGCTTGATGAATGATGCAATATAATCCTCGCGCGAAGCAGCTGTCTCCTCGAGTTTGCGGCTCAGTTCTGCATATACTTCAGTCTCGGTATAACGCAGAGCAAAATCCTCCATCTCTGATTTCAGTTTATAAAAACCGAGCTTATGTGCCAGAGGAATATACAATTTTGAAGCCTCATTGGCTACGAGTTTGCGTGCTTCGTCATTATCCGAACCAAACAGGCTGCGCAGCATCACAAGGCGGCTGGCTATCATTATGAGAATGACACGCATATCATTAGTAAAGGAGAGTAGGAGGTTTCTAAAGTTCTCAGACTCTATCGTGGGGCTTTTTGCATAGAGAGAGTTAATCTGCATAAGATTGGTGAGGATTTTTGTTACACTCTCGCCAAAAATCCCGTTTATCTCATCTATGGTTGCTGTGCCGGCATTGACACAGCGGTTCAGCAGGATACTTGTTATAATCTCATTTTGGTATCCAATCTCCTGACCAACAAGAACTGCGGTCTGAATATCGCACACAACAGGGCTGAGACCAAGAGCATCCCTTGTCACCTTACCTTCGGAAATGGCATTAACAGTCTTCTCCTTAATATAGTTGTAAGCATCGGATTCAACTCCTCCTTCAATGTTATTTACAAGAACCTCGGTAAGTTCCAAAATAACTTTTTTCTCATCATCGGTGTGCATCAATAACTCGCTCATAATCATTTTCTCTCCTTTCAAGTTGCGAATTTAGTTTTTCTATTTTAAAAATCAGCATTTTTTTGTCATTTATAGAAATTATTTCTATTTTAGCTCCCAGAAAAACCATAAACTAGTCATATTATGATAAGCAAGGCAGACCAATTGCATTTGAGCAAAAAAGGTATTTCGGCCGAAATTGTTGCCGAACAGTTAAAGAGATTTAAGACAGGATTCCCGTTTCTCAAGCTCGAGGGAGCGGCTACTACCGAAAAGGGAGTGCTGACACCTTCGCAGCAGGAGATTGAGGAGTACTTGAAAGAGTGGGACAACTACTGCGCCGAGGGCAATGCTATTCTTAAATTTGTTCCAGCGTCGGGCGCAGCAAGCCGTATGTTCAAGGATTTATTCTCGTTCCTGAGCGCCGATTATGATGTGCCGACAACAGATTTTGAAAAGAAATTCTTTGAAAATATCGACAAGTTCGCCTTTTTTAACGACCTTAATGAGATGTGCGCAAAGAACAACAAGCTCACAATCAAAGAGTTGATAGAAAAAGGTGAGTACAAGAGTGTTGTTTTCAACCTTCTCGACTTTACCGGTATGAATTATGGTTCCTTGCCAAAAGGTTTGCTCAAATTCCACACATACGAGGATTATGCACGCACCTCAGCCGAGGAACATTTTGTTGAGGGAGCATTGTACGCCGCAACAAACGGCGTTGTAAAGCTACATTTTACCGTTTCGCCCAACCACAAGGCTCTGTTCGAAGAGTTGGTTGCCCAGCGCAAGGCCTTTTATGAAAATCTTTTCAATGTAAAATACGAAATTTCATTCTCGGAGCAAAAGCAGAGCACCGACACCATTGCTGTGAATGCCGACAACACACCTTTCCGCGAGAACGGGACATTGGTATTCCGCCCCGGTGGTCACGGAGCCCTCATTGAAAATCTTAACGACATTGACGCCGATGTAATCTTTATAAAGAATATTGACAACGTTGTCCCCGACCGTCTTAAACCGGAGACTGTAACCTATAAAAAGGTGCTCGCCGGTATTCTTGTGAACATTCAGCAGCAAGCGTTCAAATATTTGCAGTTGATTGACAGCGGACAGTACACTCAAGAGCAGGTTGAAGAGATGATACACTTTTTGCAGCAGAAGTTGATGTGTCGCAATTATGATATAAAGGAGATGGAGGATGGCGACCTTATGCTTTATTTGCGCAATAAGTTCAACCGCCCGATGCGTGTTTGTGGTATGGTAAGAAATATCGGTGAGCCGGGTGGTGGACCATTCCTTGCATATAACCCCGATGGCACAGTGTCGTTGCAAATACTCGAGAGTTCACAAATTGATATGAATAATGCAGATGCAAAGGCAATGTTCGAGAATGGCACACACTTTAACCCCGTTGACCTTGTCTGTGCTGTAAAGAATTATAAGGGTGAGAAATTTGACCTGCCAAAATTCATTGATAAGGATACCGGCTTTATTTCTCACAAATCAAAGAACGGACGCGACCTCAAGGCTATGGAGCTGCCGGGCTTGTGGAACGGAGCAATGAGTGACTGGAATACAATTTTTGTAGAGGTGCCACTCATCACGTTTAACCCGGTGAAGACCGTGAACGACCTTTTGCGAGAAGTTCATCGTTAATCACCTGTCGTACAGCTCAATAAACTCAAAGCTGTTACCAATTACATTAAGGTAATTCATAAATTCATCCACCTCAATGACAACTGTTGCACGATTGTCGTTGGGGTGGAAACTTAATGCTTTCTCCTCAAGCAAGTTCTTATCCATAAACAGGTGCACGTGATTTTCGGTATCGTTTATGAGCCCGAAAGGTGACACAGAGCCGGGTGACAGGCATAAATATTTCTCCATTCTCTGTGGCGAAGCAAAAGAGAGTTTGCCTTGATGCAGACGCTTTTCGAGGTCGTGAATATCAAGGTCACGCTCACAATCGAGCACAACAAGATAGTGCCGATTGCCCTTGTGGTTGCGAAAAAAGAGATTCTTGCAATGCTTTGAACCGTCCTGTTTCCAATATTGGCGGGCAATCTCAATTGTCGGAGCCTCGGGGTGGGTGTACCAACTATATTTCAATCCCTTCTCTTTGAGATAATCCAGCACTTTATCTATACGCTCGTTTTTCATTATATTACAATCGATTATAACATTTTAGAAATATAATCACATAACTTGTCCACATTTTGGGGAGTGGTTGCCCAGCTTGTACAAAAGCGCACTATGTCGCGCTCATCATTGTATTTTCCCCAGAACTCAGGGATAAACTCTTTACCGAGTATAGCCTGTTGCTCTTTTGTCAACAACGGGAACTGCATATTTGTGGGGGAGTCTATCCACATTTCAACACCTTTATCCTCAAATGCCTTGCGTATCTTTGCAGCCATCTCATTTGCGTGTTTTGCAAGTTTAAAATAGAGACAATCGTTGCCACCTTTCAACAGTTGCTCAAATTGCAAGCCAAGCAAGCGTCCCTTTGCCAACATTCCACCGTGCTGTTTAATCGCGTAGCGGAAGCTACGGTGCATCTCTGCACTCTTAAAAACAACAGCCTCTCCAAACAAAGCCCCCACCTTTGTGCCACCAATATAAAAGACATCACACAAGCGTGCTAAATCGGCAAGCGTTACATCGCATCCTTCGGCACAAAGCCCGTAACCCAATCGGGCACCATCAACAAAGAGATAGAGCCCGTGATGGTGGCAAAATTCAGATATTGCCGTCAGCTCGGCCTTGCTGTATATCAATCCATTCTCGGCGGGGCAGGAAAGATAGACCATTCCCGGTTGAACGGTGTGTTCGTGAGAGTGGTCGTTCCAATGATTGTGGTAACATTCGGCTATCTGTTCAAGCGACAATCGTCCATCGCTCGTGGGGAGAGCTATCACTTTGTGCCCGGTAGCCTCGGGAGCACCGGTCTCGTGCACGTTTATGTGACCGCTATCGGCCGAGATAACACCCTGATAGCTATAAAGCAAAGCGTCAATAACGGTTACATTAGCCTGCGTTCCACCGACAAGAAATTGCACTCCAAGGGTGTTGTCGCCACAATGTTCCCTTATGATATTGCGGGCTTTCTCGCAATAATCATCACAGCCGTAACCCACGTGCTGTTCAAAATTGGTATTGGCAAGCGCCTCTAAAATAGCAGGGTGTGCGCCCTCTATATAATCGGAATCAAAGCGTATCATTGTATTATTTTTTATTGTTTTTGCGAATATACACAGAAAAAAGCAAAAAAGCTGCATTGACCCAAAACAATCCTAATGATAAAAATGTTATAAGGGGTAAATGTCTCCTGCTTGTTAAAAAAAGCTAAAGAAAAACAGCTTTTTGTGATATTTGGTAAAAATTACAAAACATATTAATAAAAAAAATATGATTAATGTTCTGATAAAAGAAATTCATTTTAGTTCTATTGAGGGTGTGAAATCACAGGCACGTTTGTCAATAAATGGCAATGGTGATTTAAAATGTAGATTAAACTGTTTCGAATGGTCCGATGGACGGCTCGGTTGTCCGCATAAAAGAGCGTCTGTTGTGCAAAAATCGCGCAAGACCGGAAAGTTTATCTGGTACTCCGATTATATTGCCGAGGGAGTTGAGATGAAGCAGGGCGACAATGCAAAAAGCTACGGCCTGAACGAGCTGCAAGAGGCTTTTCATCAATTCAAATATGCTAATAAATTGGATGATGAACGTAGCCTATCACTCTTCTTGGAGATTATCCACGCTTATAATGACAAATATCATCGCAATCCACTGGTGGAGAAAAAAATCCCGGTTCCGGATTATATGCTATTCATTGAGTGTATTCTTGAGGCACAAAAGATGGGCAAGAAAAGGCTGCCGACGAGTATGAGAGTAGAACTCTATCGCGAAGCCGGAATGTTTGAAAAATGTTTTAACTTCGGTTCGGCCGATGGTCTTAGTAAAGATGAAAAAGAGATTATAGACGAGGTGCTTTTTCGCGCAGCACGCGGCGACAATAAGCCTTTCATAATAGAGCAGTGCAGATATTACAAAAGCCATAGTCGCTTCATTAAAAGAACGCCCTGTCCGGCGACTGACTGTTAAAAATAAATAATTACGTATTAAGGTATTGCTTATTTTGTTAAATTTGCATTTTGTTACATAAAAGTGCAGAATAAAATCCAACATTATAAGCATTATAAAAAATGAAAAAGTACATCAAATTTCTTTTGTTGGGCATCATAGCCTTCACCATCAGCCTTCCGGCATTGGCGGGCAAAGAGGGTGAGCAGTTGCCATTGGACCCAACAATCAGGGTTGGCAAGCTAAAGAACGGCATTACCTACTACATTCGTCGTAACAACAACCCCGAGAACCTTGTAAATTTCTACATTGCACAAAAGGTGGGCTCTATTCAAGAAGAGGAGCATCAGCGTGGTCTTGCACACTTCCTTGAGCATATGTGCTTTAACGGAACAGTGCACTTTCCCGGCAAGTCAATGATTAACTATCTTGAGAGCATTGGTGTAAAGTTCGGCGCCGACCTTAATGCATATACATCTATCGACGAGACTGTGTATAATATCAACAATGTTCCCGTAAATATTGAGGGGGCGATAGACTCTTGCTTGTGGATTTTGCACGATTGGGCCGATGGCTTAATTCTTGACCCACAGGAGATTGACAACGAACGTGGTGTCATTCACGAAGAGTGGCGCGGCCGCAATAGCGCAATGATGCGTATGCAGGAGCGTATGCTTGCCGACATTTTCCCCGGCAGCAGATATGGTAGCCGCTTGCCTATTGGTATTATGGAGGTTGTTGACAATTTCCCTTATCAAGCACTGCGTGACTACTACGAAAAATGGTATCGTCCCGATTTGCAGGGTATCATCATCGTTGGCGACATTGACGTAGATGATATGGAGAAGAAGGTGAAAAAGATTTTCAAGAAAATCAAAAAAGCTAAAAAGCCAGCCGAGCGAGTATATTATCCTGTTGAGGATAACGAAGAGGTGATTTTCTCACAGCAAATGGATAAAGAGCAGCAGAATTATATGCTGCAGATTATGTACAAGCACGATGCTGCTCCACGCGAAATGCGCAACACCAAAGAGTATCTTTACGACAACAATTTGAGATCAATCGCTATTGGTTTGCTGAATATTCGTTTCAGAGAGATTGCTAGCCGCGAGAACCCTCCTTATATGCACGCCGGTGTAGGTTACAACAATTTTGGCGTTGCACAGACAAAGAATGCGTTTACAATTATGGTAGCTTGCAAGAGTGAGCAGGTGATGGAAGGTGTGCCATTTGTGCTCACAGAGGTTGAGAGAGCGCGCCGCTATGGTTTTACAGAGTCTGAACTTCAGCGCGCCAAGGAGCAGATGCTTGCCGGCACAGAGACTTGGTATGCCGAGCGTGACAAGCGCACAAGCGAATATTACATCAGCAGCTGTGTAAGACACTTCCTCGACAATAACAACCTGATGGACCCCACAGTGGAATATGAGCTCACAAAGGAGATTATAAACGCTATCACTCTCGAGGAGGTGAACGCTGTTATTCCATCATTGTTCCGCAAGGACAATAAAGTGGTTGTGTCATTCGCTCCCGAAAAAGAGGGCGCAGTATATCCCGGCATTGAAGATATTGAGATGTTGCAAAGAGCAATCGAAAATGCAAGAATATCGGCATACGAGGACAATGCTGTAGACGCTCCGTTGCTTGCCGAAATTCCCACAGGATGCAAGGTTGTTAGCAGCAACGACGACAAATGGGGCACAACAGTGTGGACCTTGGAGAATGGTATTAAGGTTGTTGTAAAGCCTACCGATTTTCAGGCCGACAAGATTTCTCTCTCGGGATACAAGGTGGGTGGTACAAACCGTTACCCCGACAGCGAGCGTCAGAACATTGCAATGATGCTGTCGCTTGTGCCCGCCGGCGGATACGGTGTGTTCGATGCAATGCAACTCAACAAAAAACTATCGGGAAGCACCGCAAGCGCAAGCTTTGGCTGGAGTGCAACACACGACATCATCAATGCCGATTGCTCGACAAAGGATCTTGAGCAGATGTTCCAGTTGATGTATCTGAAATTCACACAGCCACGTAAGGACGAAAAGGCTTTCGAGTCACTTACCTCTCGTATGCGCAATAATCTCAAGGATAGAAGCCTCAATCCAAACACCGCACTCAGCGACACATTGATTAGAGCCCTTTACGACAATCACCCACGTGTGACACCTCTGCTTGCCGAGGATGTTGACAAGGTTGACTACGATAGAGTGCTGGAGATTTATCGCGAGAGAACAAGCGATGCAACAGGCTACACTTTTGTTATTGTCGGAAATATTGACCTCAACACCTTAAAGCCTCTTGTAGAGCGTTACATTGGCGCACTTCCTTGCAACGGCCGTGTCGAGGAGATTGTTGCTTCGCCGGTCAAGGTGCGCGAGGGCATCTACAAGAATAACTTTAAAAACAAAATGGAGACTCCGACAGGAACACAGGTTGTAACATACACCGGAAAGATTGAACCATCGTTGAAGAACATTGCGACAATGAGTTTCCTCAATCAAATTCTCAACATTGTTTACACCGAAGAGGTTCGTGAGAAAGAGGGTGGTACATACGGTGTAGGTGTTCAGGGCAGCATTGCCGAGGAGCCTGAGTGCCAATATTCACTCAGCATCAACTTCAAGATGTCGCCCGACCGCCGCGAGGAGCTTTTGGCCATCATCGTTAAGCAATTTGAGAAGATGGCTGCCGAAGGCCCCGTTAGCGAGCACGTTGAAAAGGTGCGTAGCTATATGCTTAAATCATTTGAGGAGAGACAAAAGAGAAACGGAGCGTGGACAAACTGGTTGTACAAATATTTTGTACAGGGCAAGAATACCTACGATGGTTACACCAATCTTATAAACAGTATCACAGCCGAGGATATTCGTCTGTTGGCAAAATATATCATCGACCAAGGTAATTACATCGAGGTCAGTATGACTCCGGCCGAATAAAAAAAACGAGCTGAATAAAACAGATAGGCTGACTAAAATTTTAGTCAGCCTATTTTAATTGACTGGTCAGTCATCTTCTTTAAAATGCTATACCTAATCTAAAACCTAAATTATTTAACCCATCTTGGGTGTAACTCATAACGTTACATTTATTGGTGGCATAGCTGTAATATATTGCCATATGAAGGCCTATGCCATTTGGCCAAGGATACCAATTAAACCCCACCTCGGGCGACATATAAAAGCCCCATCTATCCTGTCCGCTCATAAAGATATAATAGTAGTTATTAAACTCGGAGTAACAGGCACCCAACTTCAAAGCTGCATAAGGCTGAAAATCGGCCTCAATAAAACGGTAACGCATAAGTGCTCCAAATGGCAAAGTAAACATCTGATGCTGTTGGTCACTATTCATTGACAAAGTAGGAGAAAGATTAATGGTTCGGCGCGAGAAGTACTCGTTGTTGGTGTGAAAACTAACAAAACCACCCACTGCAATATTGGTGGTTACATAATATCCACCCTCAAAATTCATTCCCCAGCCACTCACATCTTTTGCAAACTTATTGCCAAGCGGGATATTAAGTTGCCAATCGACATTAAAATAACTATCCAGCGATATTTGAGCCTTACTCTTCAAAGGAACAACAGCCAAGGCAAAGAGGAACGCTGTGCAATATAAAATTCGTAGACTTTTCATACTCTTTAATTTTAGGAAATTCATTTTTCAGAAAGTTGCTTGTATAGATAGGGCGATTGCTCAAAAGCCTGCTCTATAGCCTCCATCGTGCGCGAAAGGCTTAGATTATTGCCATTAAGCAAGCCGCAAATGTAGGTGTTCCACACCACGGTGAGTTTGTCATTGAGAGGAGTGGGAGCATTGGTGTCGACCAACTCGCCTATAATGGAACCGGTGCTGTAGCTATAAGAGAAAGAGTAGGGATAGTACCAGCCCCAACCGCCCCAATTCCAATAGCCGGGGTAGCTATTCCACCAAGGCCCGGGATTGTAGACATTAAAGTAATAGGTGGTGTTAATGTAGCTCAACTGCAATACTAAATCGGCATCAATCTCACTCTCGGCCGGCTCATAACCAGCCAAAGCGAGGTTTGCTTCAAAGGCGTCAATAATTTTCTCAGAGTTTGCATTATTCCAATAGGTAGTTTTTTCACTATTGTCTATTATTAGAATACTATCAATAACATAAAAACTATTTAACGACTTAAAATTGGTACCACTGTCGTAATTAGTGTACACAAGGTAGCTGTTATCCAATTTGCCTGTATCGGGGTCTTTTTGACACGATGACACAAAAAACATACAAGCAACAACAAGTGTTTGGATTAAAAACTTTTTCATAATAGTAATATTTACAAGGTTGTCACTTCTTTAAATTCAGCTTGTGGTTAGGGTTTTTCATCACCGGCATTCCGTTCTCATCAACCTTAACCAGAGAACTATCCTCCATCATCATAAAGGAGATTGTGGGGGTGTTGTAGTTATTGGAGACGAGTTCAAGGATTGTTGCTGTGCTATCGTTGACGCCCAAGAGAATCATTGCATCGCCATTATCGGTTTGTGTTGCAATGCCTTCATCGATATAATCGGTGGTGATGGTATATGTGCCGTCGCTGTTAAGATTTACGGTTCGCACAGCAAGTATAACGTCGGCAATGGCGTTACTATCCATTGGAGAGGTACCTTCAAAGACGAAGGTCTGAACGTCGGCGATTGTAGAGTCGTTTACAAAATAAATGCTATCCTCCTCAAACGCTATTTCATTGGGTACAGGCTTGTTCTTTGTTTTTGAGTTACAGGCCAAAAGTAAAAGTGTAGCAACTGCTACGGTAAACAATAGATACTTTTTCATTGCATTGCATTTTTATGGTTATTCAAGAGGAATAACACTGCAATGCCTTGGTAGGTTTAAGAAATAGATCTGATTTTATAGCAGAAAAAATACTATGCGCCGCACATCCCTCTCAACAAAGGATGTGCGGCGCATAATGCAACTGTTATTCATCAATGCCTTGCCACTGCAATAGTATTGCTTTCACCCGTTGGCAATGTTCCATTAACAGAGTAGGAGAGTACATTATACAATATATACTCCTGTTCGCTACCCAGTGGGTGTACATTTGCAATTTGTTGCTGCTCGTTCATTGGATAATCGGGGGTGATTGCCGAAAAAAGTTCTCCATCGGCTAGCGCTACAAAATTTGTAACGGGGTTTATAGCAAAGCCGTAGGGGGAATCGTATCGGCGTGTTATTGTATTCACGCCAGAGCTCTTTTCGCCAAAGGTCATAACATCGTACATTGTACGCGCCTTGTTAATGGCTGCAGTAAAAATTTCGGCTGCACCGGCAGTCTTTATACCTGTAATAATATATAGTTTCTTCTCGCAGAGTGTTGTCAATTGCTCGGTGTAACGATAGATTGTGTCGGCCTCGTTGTCGATATTGACAAGCTTGCAGAATGTACTATCATAAAGTTCTGGTGCAACAAATGAGCTTGCCAATGCAGCTGCATTGGCTATTGAGCCACCGCTGCAGTAACGCAGGTCAAGAACTACGTTATCTACATTGCTCTCGGCAAAGCGCAAGAGTATCTGTTGTGTTTTCTCTACAAAATTATCGCCGTCAAAATTATTCAGCACAAGATAACCTATATTCTTTGAACGCATTGTATATATGCTGTCAAGATAAATTGCCGGCTCGTTGTAACTTGCCGATGCGCTCATCTGCAACGTTTCGCCCGTAACCCAATAATATTTTTGAGAGTCATCGTCGTAGTCGATATACTCTGTTGCAAGCGTTGTGTTACCACCTGATTCCAATGATGAATATCTATTTATTGTCAGCGCAGCTCCGCCAACCGAAGATATCCACATTCCGCGCTTTATTCCGGCAATATCAGCGGGAGAACCGGGGTCGACCATAAGCACTAGAGCATATACTTTGCTTGGAAGCCCATCGATGGGGTTACGCATAACAGCAAATGTCAATCCATAGCTGCCTGCAGAAATTGTATCGGTGAAGAAAGAGGACTTGTCACCGCTATAGAGTATTGTTGAGAAGAATTTTGATGGCTTTGAAAAAAATGTTGTGCGCGAGGGCTCTTTTATTTTGTCGCGCCACAGATAGACCTCCTGCATTTTTGAGTAGGTCCACTGGTTTTCCTCGGTCAATTCAAGATACTCGTATGTTCTATCCTCGCCGCAGCCCGAAAGCATTGACACTATAAGTGCAAGGAGAAGAGAGAGATATGTTATTTTCTTCATTGTTTTTTATCGCTTTATCCAACGCAAAAATACACCTTTTACAACTATTGAGCAAATAAAAGAGGATTTTTACCAACAAACTCGGCTCACCTGCAAAAGTTTTTGCTTAGCCCTTAGACTTTGACTCACTGCCCGTATTTTGCGGAGACGAAAAATCCCGCCGACCTTGCGGCCGACGGGATTATCGTGAGCATTACTGCAAAAAAGTGTCTCGCAAAAAAGAAACTGTTTCTTATGCCTCAGCAGCCTCTTCTGCAGGAGCCTCAGTAGCCTCCTCTGCATTAGCAGCAGCCTCTGCCTCAGCCTTTGCAAGAGCTTCAGCTGCCTTCTTCTCAGCAACCTTCTTTGCAATAGCTGCGTTAACCTCTTTCTCTGCCTCCAAACGTGCCTTCTTGTCGTCACGCTTAGCCTGCTCCTCAGCGCTCTTCACACCATTGAGAACGTTTGTCTTAGCTGTCTTCCAAGCATCGAATTTTGCCTGAGCTGCAGCCTCGTCAAATGCGCCCTTCTTAACACCGCCCTGAAGGTGCTTCATCATATACACGCCCTCGCGTGAAAGGATGCTGCGTACAGTGTCGGTTGGAGTAGCACCATTGTTTACCCACCACAAAGCGCGCTCAAAGTTCAACTCTACAGTCGCAGGGTTTGTGTTAGGATTGTAAGTACCAATCTTCTCGGTGAACTTTCCATCACGTGGAGATCTCGAATCTGCAATCACGATAGAGTAGAATGCGTAGTGCTTACGGCCTCTTCTCTGAAGTCTGATTTTTGTTGCCATTTCTTTAAATAGTTTTTAATGGTTAATGATTTGAGTTAGCCAATATCTCGTATTAGCGGCGCAAAGGTAATACTTTTTTGCTTAACTTCCTTGTTTTACATTAATTATTTTAGTCGTAACAGAGTTTTTTAAAAACATTTTACTAAATTTACCACTACAAAGCGAATTTCTTTTGTTTATGAGAAAATATATTTTAAGCATATTACTATTCGTTGCAATCTCTTGCCACACTATCGTTATGGCGCAAAAGGGTGATTTTGTGAGTTATGTCAACCCTTTGATTGGCACTCAATCATCGTTTGAACTATCAGCCGGGAACACCTATCCGGCAACGGCAATGCCTTGGGGTATGAATTTCTGGACTCCGCGCACTGCAAAGATGGGCGATGGGTGGCAATATACCTACACTGCGAACAAGATATACGGTTTTGAGCAGACGCACCAGCCGAGCCCGTGGATTAACGATTATGGCGAATTTTCGCTGATGCCAATGAGTGGCTACCCCGAGAGTGACGAGCAGAAGAGAGCGAGCTGGTTCTCGCACAAAGGCGAGGTGTCAATGCCTCACTATTATAAGGTGTATCTTGCCGACTATGACATTGTAACCGAACTTACCCCAACTGAGCGCGCAGCAATGTTCCGTTTCACATTTCCGCAAGGAGACTCTTATATAGCTGTAGATGCGCACCACAATGGTTCGCATATAGAAATTATCCCCGAGGAAAATAAAATCATTGGCTACACAACACGCAACAGCGGGGGAGTGCCGGCGAATTTTCGCAACTATTTTGTTGTGCTCTTTGACAAGCCATTTGAGTACACCGCTACATTTTCGGACGATGGTTCAACAAGCCCCACATTGCTAACGACCAACAAAATGCAGCAAACGGCACACCACACGGGTGCAATAATAGGTTTTAAGACAAAAAGAGGTGAGGTGGTGCACGCGCGTGTTGCATCGTCATTCATCAGCGCCGAACAGGCCGAGGTAAATCTGCGCGAGCTTGGCAATAACAATTTCGACACTCTTGTTGCTGCCGGACGCGAAAGATGGAATAGCGTGCTTGGGCGCATAGAGGTTGAGAGTGAGAATATTGACCATAAAAGGGTTTTCTACTCTTGCCTGTATCGTTCTTTGCTGTTTCCACGCAAATTTTACGAGATAACCAACGAAGGCAAAACAATACATTACAGCCCATATAACGGAAAAATCGAGCCCGGATATATGTACACCGACACGGGCTTTTGGGACACGTTCCGTTGCCTGTTTCCACTGCTGAACCTTGTCTATCCTTCGGTCAACAAAGAGATACAGGCAGGATTGCTGAACACCTACCGCGAAAGTGGTTTTTTCCCCGAGTGGGCCAGCCCGGGACACCGCGACTGTATGGTGGGTAACAACTCGGCTTCGGTGCTTGCCGACGCATTTGTCAAAGGCATAGCAATAGATGACACCGCGCTACTTTACGAAGGCTTGCAGCACGGCACATACAATGTTCACACAACGGTGGCATCAACCGGCAGATTGGGACACGAACATTATAATCGTTTAGGGTACGTTCCTTGCGATATTGGCATAAACGAAAATGCTGCGCGCACACTGGAATATGCTTACGACGATTGGGCTATTCTGCAGGTAGCAAAAGCCCTTCAACGCCCACAAAGCGAGATTTCCGAACTTGAGCAGCGAGCTTTCAATTATCGCAATCTGTTTAATAAAGAGCACAATTTAATGTGTGGCCGCAAGAGTAACGGTTGCTTTGAAGATAATTTTTCGCCGTTAAAGTGGGGTGGTAACTTTACCGAGGGTAACAGCTGGCACTACACTTGGTCGGTATTCCACGATATACAAGGACTCATAGATCTTATGGGTGGTAAAAAACTCTTTGTACAGATGCTAGACTCGGTGTTTTCAACGCCGCCACACTACGATGACAGCTACTATGGCTTTCCCATTCACGAGATACGAGAAATGACTGTTATAAATATGGGCAACTATGCCCACGGTAACCAGCCGGCACAACACATAGTATATCTTTATAACTACGCAGGGGAGCCGTGGAAGGCTCAAAGCCGTGTACGTGAGGTGATGGAGAGAATGTACACCCCGACGCCTGACGGCTATTGTGGCGATGAGGACAACGGACAAACATCGGCGTGGTATGTATTTTCGGCATTAGGCTTTTACCCTGTGTGCCCGGCAAGCGACGAATATGTGCTTGGCTCGCCACTCTTTGACCGTGCAACGGTGCATCTTGAGAATGGCAAGCGCTTTGTGATTGAGGCAAGAGAGAACAGCGACGAGAATGTCTATATTTCAAATATCAAGCTCAACGGCAAAGCACACAATCACAATTTTATAACCCACGAAACATTGACCGATGGCGCAAAAATTAAAATGCAGATGAGGAGCACCCCTAACCTCCTGCGCGGAACAAGACCCAAAGATGCGCCTTATTCGTTCTCAAAGGAATTGCAAGAGCAAAATAAAGAGAAAGAATTTGATGCCAACAAATGAGCTATCACACTCTTTAAGCGCAAACATCAATATTTTAACCCAATTATTTTGCTATTGGATAAATTGTATTAAATTTGCAGAAATTGCGTGCACGCTGAAGGCTGTCAGCGTTTTTTGCAGATGTTTTTTGATAGAAATTTTTATAACTTTTTAAACAAATAAAAAAAATGAAAATCCTATTAACCGGTGGTGCAGGTTTCATTGGAAGCCACACCTTGATTGAGCTTACCGAGGCCGGTCACGAGGCTGTAGTAGTTGACAATCTTCACAACTCTTCTCCAATTTCATTGAAGCGCGTTGCCAAAATCATTGGCAAGGATGTTCCTTTCTACAAGGTAGATATTCGCGACCGCGAGGGTTTGCAAAAGGTGTTCGACGAGCACAAGTTCGATGCTTGTATTCACTTTGCAGGTTTGAAGGCTGTGGGCGAGAGCTGCGCAAAGCCTCTTGAGTACTATGAGAACAATATGAATGGTACGTTCGTTCTTGTTGACGTTATGCGCAAGAATGGTTGCAAGAATATGATTTTCTCATCAAGTGCAACTGTTTATGGCGACCCGGCTATCATCCCCATCACCGAGGAGTGCCCAAAAGGTCACTGCACCAACCCTTACGGACAGACAAAGTCTATGCTTGAGGAGGTTTTGATGGATATTCAAAAGGCCGACAACGAGTGGAATATTGTTTTGCTTCGTTATTTCAACCCAATCGGCGCTCACAAGAGCGGTACTATTGGCGAGAACCCCAATGGTATTCCTAACAACTTGATGCCTTACATCACACAGACTGCTGTTGGTAAGCGTGCCGAGCTTGGCGTGTTTGGCGACGACTATGACACACACGATGGCACCGGTGTACGCGACTACATTCACGTAGTTGACCTTGCACGTGCACACGTTGCAGCATTGAAGGCTATTGTAGCAAACAAGGGTATTGCAATCTACAACATTGGTACAGGCCACGGTTACTCTGTGCTCGACGTTGTTAAGGCATTCGAGAAGGCTAACGGTGTTCCCGTTCCTTATGCTATCAAGCCACGCCGTCCGGGTGATATTGCAACCTGCTACTGCAACCCTGCAAAGGCTGAGGCTGAGCTTGGTTGGAAGGCTGAATTCGGCATTGAGGAGATGTGCCGCGACAG
>JAZRMQ010000036.1:0-3572 GCA_045647745.1 Bacteroidaceae bacterium
AGCAAGAACTGAAGAAGTATATCCACTACTACAACAATGATAGAATCAAACTGAGACTAAAAGGAAAGAGTCCGGTGCAATACCGAACTCTTTACCAATAAACTTTTTTATTAATTCGTCCAACTTTTTGGGGTCAGATCAGCTTTTTCATCCTTTTTTTATGCAATAAACATTAATCTACAGCCCTACTTTCTTTTCCTGAGTTCCTTTACAAGCTCTTTGTCTATCACGCCATCTTGGAGCAAACTCCTATCCTTTTGAAAGCGCAGAACAGCCTTGTATAGCGCACCATCATATAAAGCCCCATTGTCAAAAGTAGAGACGACCTCCTCTGGTCTAATGTAAAGTTTTTTAACCAAAATATTTGCCACACTCCTTACGTCGCGCCCACTATCGCCTCGCATTATCACTCGGTCGCCAAGCTTATACCTGCGCGCAAGTTCGCGCGCAGCTTTTACCCTTGCACGTCGGTTGGCTTGCATTATCTTTGCATAAACACGTTTTACCTGCTTATCAATTTTTGCGCTTTCGCTTGCACGCAAACGAACAGAATCCCCCGACACTTTTTTACACACACGCGGAGCTGTGAGCACAGCGCCATCGGCCGAGAGCGACTGCGCCACCAACAACTGCGATAGCATTAAAAGCAGAAAAAGAAAAAGAGATCTTTTCACACAATCATCAGTTTAAAACAATCCTCATTCGTCATTGAGCAATTTCTCAAAGCAGAAAGGAACAGGCGTCTCAAAGCGAAGGTGTTTGCCGGTCACCGGATGGGTAAAACAAAGCATATACGCGTGCAGGCCAAGACGGCGCATAGGGTCCTCATCACTGCCATACTTACGGTCACCAACAACCGGGTGTCCAAGGTCGGCCATATGAACACGAATTTGATTTTTTCTACCGGTCTCAAGCTCGCACTCTACTAGCGAATAGCCATTAGACGATGTTAAAACATTATAATGTGTCACAGCGTATTTTCCACCATTATCCACTGGACTTGAATGAGTTATAAACTTTTTATCTTCGGTCAACCACGATTGTATACGACCACGAGATTGCTCAAATTCCCCTTTCACCAAAGCTAGGTAACGACGGTCACTCACAAGCTGCTGCCAGCCATTGATCAACGACTGCTGAGTCTGCACATCTTTAGCATAAACCATCAAACCCGAGGTGTCACGGTCGAGCCTGTGCACAAGATGTGAAGTATTGCGGCCACCGCCCTTTTCAAGATAACGATTGAGCACCGTTTGCACCGTTTGCTGACGTGAATTATTACTCATCGAGAGCAACCCCGGGTGCTTATCAATAACAAACAAATAGGGATCTTCAAAAACAATATCAAGCTCCTTGCAGTGAAACGTTTTTTTATGTTTAGAGCGGTCGAGCTGCACCACATCACCGGGCTTCAACTCGGCAAGCGGATGAGTGGTAATTGTATTATTTACAATAACTACCCTATTAGTGATTAAAGCTTTTGCTCTATTACGACTCACACCGTGCATCTTCTCCATAATAAATGCTATAAGTTGAGCCGACTCAACAACTTTAAAAGTAAGCAAACTTTTTATTTTACGCTGCATATTATTCTATTTTTCAACGATTAAGAATTCCTACGTTCAAGTAAAACAACATTCTCGACGTGATGCGTGTGAGGGAACATATCCACTGGTTGCACAGCCACCACCTTATAATCGCAATCGAGCAACTGCAAATCACGTGCCTGCGTCGCAGGATTACAACTAACATATACAATGCGCTTAGGAGCCGCAAACAATATTGTATCAATAACATCATTATGCATTCCGGCACGTGGAGGGTCGGTTATAATCACATCAGGCATTCCGTGTTCGCTAATGAAGTCACGGGTAAGAATATCCTTCATATCACCGGCAAAGAAAGTCAAATTATCAAAGCCATTCAACTCGGCATTAATACGAGCGTCAACAATAGCATCCTCGACATACTCTACACCAACAACCTTCTTAGCATTGCGAGCAACAAAATTAGCAATAGTACCGGTTCCGGTATAAAGGTCATAAACAACCTCTTCGCCCGTCAACGCAGCAAAGTCACGAGCCACCTTATAAAGATTATACGCCTGCTTGCTATTTGTTTGATAGAACGATTTTGGGCCAACCTTAAAGCGCAAACCCTCCATCTCTTCATAGATAACATCCGTACCCTTATAGGTTACAACCTCTAAATCGCCAAAAGTATCATTACACTTATTGTTTATCACATACAACAAAGAGGTCACCTCCGGAAACTCATCGGCGACAAATTGTAAAGTTTTTTCCAACTGCTGTTTATCTTTTTCACACTCCACTCTTGCCTGAATCAGAAGCATCACCTCACCAGTTGTCGATGTGCGCAACATCATACTGCGCAACACCCCCGAATGAGAGCGAAGGTCGTAGAAAGGTATCTCCTCTTTATTCGCGAACTCCCTGATACCATTGCGCAAACGATTATTCAAACCCTGCATCAGCGCACACTCCTCAATATCGAGCACCTTATCGAACGCACCGGGAATATGAAAGCCCAAAGCATTCATATTATCATATTTAGTTCCGGCCTCAACCTCATCCCAAGTGAGCCAACGCTTGTTACTAAAAGTAAACTCCAGCTTATTGCGATATTCCCTTGTCTGTTCCGAGCCAAGAATTGGCATAACCTCGGGCAGTTCCACCTTTCCAATGCGTGTCAAAGCATCAACTACCTGCTGATGCTTATATTTGAGCTGATGTTCATACGCAAGACATTGCCATTTACAACCGCCACAAACACCGAAGTGTTTACAGAAGGGCACAGCGCGCTCCTGCGAATATTCATAAAACTTCACAGCCTCAGCCTCGGCATAACTGTGCTTTTTACGTTTCACCTTCAAATCAACAACATCGCCGGGCACCACAAAGGGCACAAAAACAACCAAATCATTGACACGCGCAAGCGCCTTACCCTCCGCTGCAACGCCTGTAATCTCTATGCGTTCCAGCAACGGCAGATTTTTATTTTTCCTCGCCATCCTAAAATTAAAATTCTAAAAAACAAAGGCACGCCACAGCCGCCATAAACGACCGTGCACAATACCGCAAAATACAAATTATTGGCAAAGATACGACAATTGGGCGAAATTCATAAAACTTGTTTTAATTTTTATAACAACACCCCTCACAACTACCACCATCAACAAAAAACTCAAAAATGCATAAAAAATAAAGACACGCACAAAAAAACAGAGATATTTCCCCTAAAAACAGAGCAAAAAGCCCCATCAAACTCTTTTTTTACAGAGTAAACCATTTTTTTCCAATTATAGAGTGATATTTCCTCTCATAAATTTAGGATTACAAACATTTTTGTTATATTTGCAAATTAGTTGAGCACTCGTTTTTTAACGCGTAGCCCAACAAGAGAGAAGCTAAAAACATTTTTTATTTATCAACAAACAATAAACTCAAAAATTTATGGCAGACAAAAGAGTCTATACCTTTGGTAATGGCCTTGCTGAAGGTAATGCGTCAATGAGAAACTTGTTGGGAGGTAAAGGTGCTAACCTTGCCGAG
>JAZRMQ010000037.1:0-14217 GCA_045647745.1 Bacteroidaceae bacterium
AGCCGTGAGTGCAAAAAGCACAACCCACCCCCTGCGTTGAAAAACAGAAATATTTGTAATCGTACTATCGATCATAAATTCCAAATTAGACCGCGAAGATACAAAATAAAAATCTAAACAAAATCACCATTTTCCACAAACATCACCACCAGCACACAAAAGCACATCTGCACCAATAACAAATAGACACACAAGAGTTTTTGTCCATTATTCATCTAAAATCGAACTATTTTTAAAAAAAGATAGTCCCAAGCATTGATTTTTAATTTTTTTTGTCCATATTTGCGACAAACGTTTGACAATGTTCAAGCAATTAAGCAGCCAAAGACACTGCACAATTGCCAAAAACACTGAAACGTGATAAGTAAAACAGTTTTGAACTATTATTTATGGAAGAGAGTAAAAAGAGTGGTATGAATGAGAGTGACAAGGAAATCGTATTTTCACAAGCCATCAAAGCGGGCAAGCGCATCTACTATATAGATGTAAAGAAAAATCGCAAAGATGAGATGTACATTTCAATCACAGAGAGCAAGAAGTTAGTTTCGGGAGAGGGTGAGAATACAACTCTTTCGTTCGAGAAGCACAAGATATTCCTCTACCGCGAGGATTTTACAAAATTCGCGAACAGCCTCAACGAAGCCATCAGCTACGTTGTTGCCGAACAGGGTGAATATGTACCACGCTATCAGGAGGCACCGGCAGAAGCCAAAGAGAACGAAAAGTTAAATATCGATATCGAATTCTAAAAATTCGATTATAGCATACATAGCCCTCTCGGCCGGAGAAAAACCGGCCGAGAGGGCTATGTGAGCTTTTAGCAGAGCAAATAATACACTCCCGCAACACAGAACAAACCTTTTATTTGCATAATTCAAAAAAAAAATATATCTTTGCACCCGCTTTTAAGACATCGTGTGATGGCGAATTAAGCAGAATCAATTTAATCTTAATTTAGAGTAACACATTTAAACAATGAAAACAATCAGCATCAACGGTTCAGCTAGAACCGAGGTTGGCAAGAAAGCCACCAACGCACTCCGCAACGCAGGTCTCGTACCTTGTAACCTTTACGGTGTAGAGAAAGAGGCAAAAGCATTCAGCGTTCCTACAGAGGGCCTTCGCAAGCTCGTTTACACACCAGACATTCACGTTGTAGAGCTCACAATCGACGGCACAACTGTAAAGGCAGTTATGAGAGAAATCCAGTTCCACCCAGTAAAGGACACAATCCTTCACGTAGATTTCTATCAGGTAACAGAGGACAAACCAATCGTTATGGCAGTTCCTGTTAAGCTCGAGGGTCTTGCAGAGGGTGTACGCGCCGGTGGTAAACTCGTTCAGGTTCAGCGTTACCTCAAAGTTAAGGCTCTTTACACAGCAATCCCTGAGATTTTGACAGTTGACGTTACAGCGCTTCAGCTTGGCAAATCAATCAAGGTTGGCGAGCTTTCTTACGAGGGTCTTGAGTTGGTATCAGCTAAAGAGTCACTTGTTGCTTCAGTTAAGACAACTCGTGCATCTGCAGCAGCCGCAGCAGCAGCTAGAAAATAATCTGACTGCAAATGAAATATCTGATTGTCGGGCTGGGAAATATCGGCTACGAGTACGAAGGAACCCGCCACAACATAGGATTTACGGTATTGGACGCTTTTGCCAAAGCGTCCAATACTTCTTTTCAAGACAAACGTTACGGTTACGTAGCCGAGGCCTCAGTGCGCGGGCGCAAGCTCATCTTGCTCAAGCCCTCCACCTATATGAACCTTAGCGGCAACGCCGTGCGCTACTGGATGCAGCAGGAGAAAATCCCGTTGGAGAACATTCTGGTAATCGTCGACGACCTAGCACTGCCCGTCGGAGCATTGCGCCTCAAAGGGCAAGGCAGCGATGGCGGACACAACGGACTAAAGCACATTGCAGCCACATTAGGCACCACCAACTACGCACGTCTGCGCTTTGGCATAGGCAACGATTTTGGCAAAGGCCATCAGGTCAATTTTGTGCTTGGCGCATTTGATACCGAAGAGCAAAAAATCATTGAGCAGCAGCTTGATACAACAAGCGAAATCATCAAAAGTTTCTGCTTTGCAGGCCTTGCACGCACAATGAACCAATTCAACAAAAAAGGCAACGGAAAAACCGGCAATAATGAGTGAACAGGCACGCATAGACAAATGGCTGTGGGCGGTACGCATCTACAAGACACGTAGCATTGCTGCCGAAGCCTGCAAAAAAGGGCACATCAGCATTGGCGACCGCACGGCAAAACCCGCGCATAATATACGCGTGGGCGATATTGTCAATGTAAAAAAGGCTCCAATCACCTACTCATTCAAAGTACTAAAGTGTGCCGAGAACCGCGTGGGAGCAAAGCTAGTCCCCGAGCTTATGGAGAACGTCACCCCAAAGGAACAGTACGAAATTCTTGAGATGAGCAAGATGAGCGGCTTTGTCGGACGTATGCGAGGCACAGGCCGCCCCACCAAAAAGGAACGCCGCGACCTCGACCAATTTGTCGACGACTGGTACGACAGCGATGCCGAAGTATTTGATTTTGAAGAACTATAAGAAGTGCGCCACGGCGCACTTCTTGTTTTTTTAGCTACCCCAACCATTTAACACAAAATCATTTAAAACACAACAAAATGCGCCATAAAGCGCCAATTTTCAACCCAAAGACCAATATTTATAGCAAAAAACTTTTTTAAAAAAATAAATCTGTCTATCTTTGAGTGTTGCGTATATTGGCTTGTTGTATAAAAGCCAAATTAAAACAACGGCAAACAACACAAAATAAAGCATACAACATTAAAAATCATACAATTATGTCAATTTTCAAAGACAAGGTCCTATTAATCACAGGAGGTACAGGTTCATTCGGAAATGCAGTATTGCGTCGTTTCCTCGACAGCGATATTAAGGAAATCCGCATTTTCAGCCGTGACGAGAAAAAACAAGACGATATGCGTCACGCATTGCAGAACCCAAAAGTTAAATTCTATATCGGCAATGTTCGTAACCGCGAATCGGTCGACGTAGCAATGCGCGGTGTTGACTATGTATTTGCAGCAGCAGCTCTAAAGCAAGTACCATCGTGCGAATTCTTTCCAATGGAAGCCACAATGACCAATGTCATCGGCACCCACAACGTATTACTCTCAGCAATCGAGCACGGAGTAAAGAACGTTGTAGTCCTCTCCACCGACAAGGCAGCCTACCCCATCAACGCAATGGGAATTTCAAAGGCTCTGATGGAGAAGGTTGCAACAGCCAAAGGACGCGAGCTTGGCCCCGATGCAAAGACAACAATCTGCTGCACACGCTACGGCAATGTGATGGCAAGCCGCGGCTCGGTTATTCCTCTTTGGGTTGAGCAGATGGAACAGGGCAAGCCAATCACCATCACCGACCCTAATATGACCCGCTTTATGATGACCCTTGACGACGCTGTCGACTTGGTAATCTACGCCTTCACACACGGCGAGAACGGCGACCTCTTTGTGCAGAAAGCACCGGCAGCTACACTCGTCACACTAGCCGAGGCCTTGAAGCAGACTTATGCACAAATAAATCCAAAATATGGTGAAACAGAGGTTAAAGTAATTGGCACACGTCACGGCGAGAAACTTTACGAGACACTTGTAACACGCGAGGAGATGGCAAAAGCCATTGATATGGGCGACTACTACCGCATACCCTGCGACACACGCGACCTCAACTACGATAAGTTCTTCACCGACGGCAACGAAGAGATTTCAAAAATTGAGGACTATCACAGCCACAACACACGCCGTTTGGACGTTGAAGGAATGAAAGAATTGCTTTTAAAACTCCGTTTCATCCGCGAAGACCTTGGCTTGCAGCCACGTTCAAAAGCAAAAGAAATACGTAGCGAATAATTACTATGAGAATAGACAAGCCTATGCTCGATTCGCTTTGCGACAAAGCTAAAGCCAACGAGCGATTGAGATTAAACTTCGATCTACGAACATCTTCCGAGGACAGTTCGCAACGTATGCTCAACGCATTGGAGCCCGGCACAGTTCTCCCGATACACCGCCACCGATTTTCATCAGAGACGGTAGTGATGGTTCGTGGCAGTCTCGAAGAAATCTTTTACAACGACAATGGCGAGGTAACAGAGACCATTCTGATGCAGGCCGGCGGCGACTGCCCGGCAGTGCAAATTCCGGCAGGTCAATGGCACACAATAAAAGTGCTTGAGCCCGGCACCGTCATTTTTGAAGCAAAAGATGGCGCCTACACCCCACTCAGCGAAGGCGATATTCTCAAATTGTAACACATAAATCAAAAACAGACAGAGATGAAAATTTTGGTTACCGGTGCCAATGGTTTTGTCGGACAGAACTTGTGTGCACAACTTAAAAATATAGCCGAAGGCAAAGCCAAATGGTATGATTTACCGGCCGAAGGACTGGAAATTTTTAGATACGACATTAACAGCACCCCCGAAGAACTTGACACATATTGCAAAGAGTGCGATTTTGTATTCAATCTTGCCGGCGTCAACCGTCCGCAAGACCCAAAAGAGTTTATGGAGGGAAATTTCGGCTTTGCATCAACCCTGTTGAACACACTCAAAAAACACGGCAACAAATGCCCCGTGATGATTAGTTCATCAATACAAGCCGAGCTCGACAACCCCTACGGCGAGAGCAAGCGCGCCGGTGAACAGCTAATGTTCGACTATGCAACCGAGACAGGCGCCAAGGTTCTTGTATACCGTTTCCCCAACCTCTTCGGAAAATGGTGTCGTCCAAACTACAACAGCGCGGTAGCCACATTCTGCAACAACATTGCCAACGATTTACCCATTCAGGTAAACGACCCAAGCGTAATGTTAAACCTCTGCTACATTGACGATGTTGTTGACGAACTCATAGCCGCAGCCGCAGGCAAAGAGCACATCGACGGCAAATTCTGCTACGTTCCCACCGTGCACAGAGTCAAGCTGGGAGAGATTGTTGACCTACTGAACAAATTCAAGACTATGAACAGCACCCTAGCCGTTCCCACATTGAATAATGCTTTTGAGAAGGCACTCCACGCAACATATCTCAGCTATCTGCCCAAAGAGAAATTTGCTTATGCCGTAAAAATGAATATTGACGAACGCGGCAGCTACACCGAGCTGATACGCTCTGCGCACCACGGACAATTTGCAGTAAACATCTCCAAGCCGGGCGTCACCAAAGGACAGCATTGGCACAACACAAAAATAGAGAAGTTTATCGTCGTGCACGGCAAAGGCCTCATACAACAAAGAAAACACGGCAGTGACGAAGTCATTAATTTCGAAGTCAACGGCGACAACATACAAGTGGTAGAAACCATCCCCGGCTACACCCACAACATCGTCAATCTCTCACAAACCGACGACCTTGTAACAATCATCTGGTGCAACGAGAACTTTGACCCAAGCCGCCCCGACACCTATGGAGAACCCGTATAAAAAACATATTATGGAAATCAGAACAGACTATTCAAACATTCAGTTCAAGAACGACGGAAGACTGAAACTTTTAATAATTGTCGGCACACGTCCCGAGATTATCCGCTTGGCAGCCGTCATAAACAAATGCCGTAAATATTTCGACACAATACTTGCCCACACCGGACAGAACTACGACTATAACCTTAACGGAGTCTTTTTCCACGACCTTAAGCTAAAAGACCCCGAAGTTTATATGGACGCCGTTGGCGACGACCTTGGTGCAACAATGGGCAACATTCTAAATGCAAGCTACAAACTGATGGTGCAGACAAAGCCCGACGCAGTTCTTGTTCTTGGCGACACAAACAGCTGCCTGTCAGTGATTGGAGCAAAACGTTTGCACATCCCCATCTTCCATATGGAAGCCGGTAACCGCTGCTGGGACGAGTGTCTGCCCGAGGAGACCAATCGTCGCATCGTAGACATCATCTCCGACGTAAACATCTGTTACAGCGAGCACGCACGCCGCTATTTGAACGCAAGCAACGTCGCTCCACAGCGCACATACGTCAGCGGCTCACCAATGGCCGAGGTTCTACACGAAAACCTCGAAGAGATAAAGGCCAGCGACGTACACAAACGTCTAGGATTAGAGAAAGGTAAATACATCCTCCTTAGCGCACACCGCGAGGAGAACATCGACACCGAGAAGAATTTCCTCTCACTCTTCAACGCCATCAATGCAATGGCCGAGAAATATGATATGCCCATCCTCTACAGCTGCCATCCACGCAGCCGCAACCGCTTAGACGCAAGCGGCTTCGTTCTCGACAAACGAGTTATGCGCCAAGAGCCCCTTGGTTTCCACGACTACAACTGCCTGCAGATGAACGCTTTTGCTGTTGTCAGCGACAGCGGTACACTCCCCGAGGAGAGCAGTTTCTTTACAAGCGTCGGCCACCCATTCCCTGCAGTGTGCATTCGCACCAGCACCGAGCGTCCCGAGGCACTCGACAAAGGCTGTTTCGTGCTTGCAGGCATCAACGAACACGACCTGCTGCAAGCAGTGGATGTAGCCGTTAGAATGAACAACGATGGCGACCACGGCATACCGGTACCCAACTACGTCGATGAGAACGTATCAACAAAAATCGTCAAGCTGATACAAAGCTACACCGGAGTAGTAAACAAAATGGTCTGGAGAAAAGAATAAAAACAATAAAGTATGAACAATAAAAAACGTTGTCTTTTAATTACCAACCACTTTCACCCCGAAACATTCAGGTGCAACGACATTGCATTTGAATTGGTTAAGCGCGGATACGAGGTAAAGGTCCTGACAGCCATACCCGACTACCCCGAGGGCAAATACCATAAGGGATATTCGCTATTCAAGAGAAGGGTTGAAAAAATTGACGGGGTTACAGTGGTTCGCGTGCCACACATTCCCCGTGGCAATGGAAAGGCAATGCGAATGATCATACACTACGCCTCGGCAATGTTCTTCTTCTTTTTCTACGCACTATACCAAGCAATCTTTCACAAGTACGACTGCATCTTCATTCATAACACATCGCCGGCATTCATCTGCCTTCCGGCAGTGCTTATAAAGAAGCTCAGGGGCACCCCAATAGACCATTGGATACTTGATATGTGGCCCGAGAGCCTTGCAGCAGGAGGCATAAACAATAAAAAGATATACAATATCATTGAAAAGATGATGAAAAAAGTCTATCGCAACAGCGATATTATACACATCAGTTCAATGGGCTTCAAACGTCTGCTTATAGAGAAAGGAGTACCGGAGGAGAAGATTGAATATCTGCCCAACTTCTGCGAGGACACATCGGGCAACATAACCCTAAAAACCATCCCGGAGCTCCCCAAAGGATTCATCGTGATGTTTGCCGGCAATATTGGCGAGGCACAAAATATGGAGAATGTGCTGAATAGCGCCCTGTTGCTGAAAGAGGAAAAAGATATACACTTTGTCCTTGTTGGCGACGGACGCAAAAAAGCGTGGATAGAGAATTTTGTCAAAGAAAACAGCCTCGACTCCACAGTGCATTTAATGGGACGATGGCCCATAGACACAATGTCCTCATTCTTTGCAAAAGCCGATGTAATGCTGGTATCCCTAGCCGACGAAGTTGCATTCAACCTAGTCCTGCCTGCAAAAGTACAAGCATATATGGTAAACAAAAAGCCTATATTGGGAATGTTGAACGGTGAAGGACAGGAGGTGATAAAAACCGCAGAATGTGGTTGGAGCGTAAATTCCGACGACGTTCAAGGAATGGCCAACATCCTAAAAGAGCTAAGCCTTATGCCATCCGAGCAACTAAAAGCCATTGGAGAAAACGGCTATAAATTCTACACCAAGAACTTTGAGCTCAACCTATGCATAGACAAGGTTGACAACTCACTGCAAAGACTAATGAACAGAGCCAAATAACAATTTGCAATCAACCAAGGCACGTAAAGCCTTATACAAATATGTATCTCAAAAACTCCGAAATTCAATTTCTAGACTTGGTTCGCTATGCTCTCAACGACGTCAGCATACCCGAATCATTGACTCAACCAATAGATTGGAGCGAGATATATCAAATTGCAAAAAAACAAGCAATGCTCGGTATCACCTTCGATGCTTTGACAAAAATTTCCAGCACAACAAAGCCCGGCAGCGAGCTCATCATACAGTGGTACACACAAGCCAACGCCATAGAAAGAATGAGCAAAGCCGCCAATTCCAATATACAGGATATTGTTGAAAAATTCCGCGCCAAAGGACTCGATGTAGTGCTCCTTAAAGGCCAAGGCCTAGCACAATACTACCCCACCCCCCTACACCGACACCCGGGAGACATTGATTTATATTTCTTTGATAAATACGACGAAGCAAACAATGCCGCAGCACAATGGGACGGCGTGATATTCAAGCCCGACACCAGCTACCACAGGGCATTCACCTATAAAAATATCGAGGTCGAGAATCACCTTGTTTACGTCGATTTTTATTGCAGCAGAAACCGCAAAGCTTGGCAAGAGATTGAAAAAAGAATACCCCTCACCGGCGCCGAGTCTCTGCAACTAGGCGAGTTCAGCGTTCTTGTTCCACAACCACAGATAAATGTAATCTACGTATTCCTGCACTCAATGCACCATTTATTGCAAGTAGGCATTGGGTTAAGACAAATATGCGATTGGTGCTGTTTGTGGCAAAAAAAACATCAAGAGATTGACAAAGAACTATTTCTTTGGTGCGTCGACAAGCTCAAAATCAAACGCTCAATGACAGCAATGGCCTATGTTGTTGAAAAATATCTAGGATTAGAGAAAGGCATCATACCTCTCGACACCACCACCGCCAAAGCAAAAAAAGATGGTGAAATGATTATACAAGACATCATCTCATCGGGCAATTTCGGCCACAGCACCAACATTATGAAAGGCTTTGTCAGAAACGCCCATTTCAACAACCTAAAATCCTATTTCCTCGCATTCAAAAGACAAATAAAACTTTTAAGATTATATCCGTCCGAAGTCATCGCCTACCCGGCCGAATGGATAAAACAAAAAGTCAGGGGAAATTAACAAACAGGCACAGCAACGTTGGTATCACCACAAAACACGGCCCGCCACAGCTAGCCACAAACAACTATATTTTTAAAGCAAAAATCTCCTTTTGTAGAAAATCAAGAAAGCGAGCAGCATCACCACCATCCATCTGCACGTGGTGAAACTGAAAAGAAATTGGAAGAATTGTTTTAAACCAATGCTTGCGATACTTACCCCACATCAGCATAGGATTACAAAATTTATCGGTATATTGATTAACAATACAGTCCAGTTCCGTTTGTACTATTGCCGACGTTCCCACAATCATACAATCCTCTAGAAATGCGCTCTTGCACCCCTCGGCCACCTGCTTAGTCAATCTATTATAACACTCAACAAACTGCGCAATATCCTCAAAAAACGGAATATCACACGAGTTAATACCACCATTGCTATTATTTACAATCACATTAACAGCCAACCGGTCATAAAGGAACAATTTTCCCTGCTCCGGCAACGTGTAAAACTGCTCCACACGACTCGCCGCCCTGACAACGCACCAACACAACAACGCATTAAACTTCAGCCCACTGCGCCGGCTTAGTTTAACAACATTAGTCACATCAAACGTTTTAGTCAATGTAACCATTGGCATTGGCGAAGACATCCACAGCTCAAACGCCTCGCCCCTCAACGACTCTCGCGGATTAATTTCTTGTTTCATCGTAATCTCAAAATTTAACAATATGGCAACCTATGCTGCCCAACGCAGCCGGCAAGCACAAAAATAGTAATATTTAAAGAATTTTGAAACTAATTTTAGCACTTTGAAATTATCGACAAAGGTTGTACAGATATTTTTTAAATCATTATTCATATATTTGCATCGATTCGGAGAAACAAAATCATTTAACACATCTCTTCGTATCTTAAAAGTACAGCCAAGGCTCGCCAAAGGCAGCCGGTCGAAGAGCGAATTATGTTGATGATATAAAAAAGAAAGATAGTTATGTTCAAAGATAAAGTTATAATAGTAACAGGTGGAGCAAACGGCATTGGCCGATGCATCGCCAATGAATTCCGCAAACAGGGCTCCGCAGTATATGTGATAGACAAACAAGAAGGAGAGCACTACGTTGGAGATATTTCCAAGAAAGAGGTGCTGGAAGCATTTGCCACCGAGGTGCTAAGCAAGCACAACAAAGTGGATATAATCATCAACAATGCCTTACCATTGATGAAGGGCATTGACGAGTGTTCCTATGAGGAGTTTCAGTACGCCCTGAGCGTGGGAGTTACCGCGCCATTCTATCTGGTAAAACTCTTTATGCCCCATTTGGCAATTGGTGCATCTATCATCAATATCTCTTCTTCTCGCGATCGTATGAGCCAGCCACAGACCGAAAGCTACACTGCAGCCAAGGGTGGCATTGCCGCACTCACTCACGCATTGGCAGTCAGCTTGGCAGGAAAAGCAAGGGTAAACTCTATTTCCCCCGGTTGGATAGATACAGCATACACCGTTTACGAAGGCCCTGATGCCACACAGCAACCCGTTGGCAGAGTGGGCACCCCTATGGACATAACCAATATGGCAATGTTCCTTTGCAGCGAAAAGGCAGGTTTCATCACGGGCGAGAATATCTGCATCGATGGTGGTATGACCAAGCAGATGATTTACCACGGGGACCACGGATGGAAATTAGAAAAATAAATATTCAGACAAATATTATTGCATACACATATATCGAGAAAGGAAAATTTGCTTTGGTGGAGAAGCCGAAGCCTACACTCATTGAAGCCGGAAAGATTGACACCACCCCACTCATCACACATCGTTTTCCTTTGAGCGAGATTGAAGAAGCCTATCGTGTTTTCGAGAATAAGTTGGATGGGGTGATTAAGGTGGCAATTATCTGATTTAAAGAAAGTTTGCAATCCCCCGAAGATAGATAACTCCACCAAAGAAGAACGCCGAGCCTAAGTTCTAGAAATGTCAACACGATTGCGCGTCGTGTGACAAATGCCACATCCTCAAAGGGCGTGATGCCAAAGTTCACTATGCCGACGACATTGAAGGCAAGCAGAGTTATATGGATATTACATTGAAGATAAGAAATCGTGCCTTGCGATAGCAATGCAATTGAGAGCTCGTCTGCCGGCATCAGTCATCAGCCCGCGACGTTCAAGCTCCGCACATCTGTCAATGTTAAGTTGAGTCCAATGGCTTTTAGCTCGGCGAGGAGAGAGACGCTGGGCCAACCGGCCATCGGTAAGCCGTTTAAGCGTGCTGTCTATCCAACCGAAACAAAGAGCCTCCTCCACCACATCAATGTATGGCACAGCCGGCCACTCAGGCGAACACTTGCCTCGATAAGTCACCACCCAACAACATCTCTCTTTGTTGTGGTTCTCTTCAAGCCATTGGCGCAGTTCGGAGCGTTTACCAAAGTGTAGAAGGTTGACTATTTCCATAATGCAATAGAGTTTAAAAAGTATTATATTCTTTCCCGTCGATTAAGAAACAACTGTTTCCGTAACAGCAGTTTCACGTTTCTTGGAATTCACAATATTGGCATAAATCAGCATTGCCACAACAGTCTTATGCCTATCACTTATATTTAACTTAATCTCCATCGCAATGCAAGATATACCCCCTCCGAAACAATATTACCGGGCTTATAGTATATAGTCCCTATCACTCCTGCCGAAAATCGCTTATAAACCTTGACAAACAATCTTGTCTGCGAATAGACGTCAATTACAGAATCCATCTTATGTGTTTTCCACAAGTCGGTATAATGTTCAAGAATAAAACGTTTCCATTCCCATCCTCCAACAACAGAAAACTGACCTCCAAAACCCAAACGCTGCCGCCACATTGCAAGAGGCTCGAGAGCAAGGTATCCACGCTTGGTATAGATGCAGTAGGCCACACCCACAAATGCAGTACTTTCGTAAAATGAATCAGCAGCGACTCCCCTGTATTCAGTATGAATGAATATTGGTTTATCCCAAAATTTCTGTTCCCAAAAGAACTGTCCATACGCTTCTGAGCCCCCGCCTCTGAGGCCTGTAAGTTCGGCATACGCATACCCCACATTGTTTTTGCCAATGGAGGTTGTTTCAGTAACTACTTTACCAGAACCATCCAAAGGAGAATACCAGAACATTAAAGACGACGAAACGTCGCTAATCTCCTGCGCCATCACATTGCAACATAGAGCCTGCAAAACGAATGTAAAGAGGTATAGAAAAACATTCTTCATACAAATACAAAAGCAAACACAATTTTACCTATATATTAGAATTATGTAGTGTATCCACATACAAATTGGCTTTAATATTTTAACTACATTATGAAATTACCAAGAAGCCCAAGTGGACTTATTTCATTAAAAAACGCCCCATTTTAGTAAATAAAAGTTAACAAAACAAAAGTAAAGTTTATTTATTAAAAACAACACAAGTTAAATAAAAAAAAACAGAATTTTCACTATTTTTGTGCCATTGAAATATATACAAACAAAAGATTATTAACCTAAAAAACGAGAGAATAAACAAAATCATCAATTACTAAAAACAGAATTTAAGGTGGACAGCAATCAAGTAAATAGCAACAACTGCGGTGTGTGGGCATCATTTGTTCACCCTCCAACAAATGCTGTTTTCATTGCAATGACATCTGACCACAACCACAGTAAACAACAGGAATAAACGCTGCACAATCAATGGCTAATATATTTCAATAAAAACACGCCATTAAGTTGTGCTTTTTTATGTATAAAATTTAACCTAATATGAAAAAAACTCTACAAACTTTATTATTTGCTTTAATAGCAATTATGATGCCAATAGGAGTGTTGGCGCAGACCTCGACTATAGACCTGTCTACATTGACGGCGACTTATATCATCAGCGACAACGAAGAATACACCTTCACCGGCACAGGCAGCTACGGCATCAAGGTAGAAAGCGGAAATCCGACGATTATTCTGAATAATGTAAGCATTACTGTTGGTAAAGAGTGGGACAATGAAAATATAGTGAATGCTATTGATATTGTTGCCGACAATAGTGAGACTACTGTTTGGATAACAGGCACGAATAACCTCACCTCCAATAGTGGTGCAGGTATTTATGTGAAGTCCGGCAGCACAGTCATTATCAAGTCGGATAGCAGAGATAATATATTGACTGCACGAGCCGGTATGGATGGTGCCGGAATAGGTGGCACTGGATATGATTTTAGTTATGAAAATGTGACTTGTGGAAACATTTATATCGAAAACATAACGGTAAACGCATATTCAAGTGGCTATATGAGTAGCAATCCGGGAATTGGTGCTTTCACTTCTTGCGGAACAATCACGATAAAAAATGCGACTGTTACAGCACTGGGAAGCAACCAAGGAGGTGTATTGTATGGCGGTGAGTTTTGTTCCGCCATTGGTGCGAGCTCAGTTCCTGATATAGTCATTGAAAATTCTACGATCAATGCTTATCTGGGAAATAGTAAGGATAGCGGTACGGGCAGTCTGGCAGATTGGATCGGAGCAGTAATTATATACGACCCTTATAGTGGAGATACACCTCATACGCCTGGAATACAGTGTAGTAACGGCTATATAATAAGCACCACAGTAAATAAGTTTCTATATAAAGCTAGCTCAGGAGTAACTAAAGAAGAAGGTTCTGTGAAATACGGCGCACTAGGCACGCTGCTTGTCGAGGATGAAAACGGCAACTGGGTATGCGAGGGAGAACACACCTATGCCAACGGCGTATGTGCGAACTGTGGCTATAAGTGTACCCACGAAGGCGGTGAGCATACCACAGCCATCGACAACGGCGACGGCACACATAGTTTCACTTGCTCAATCTGTGGCGAGGTGACTGAGGAGCATTCCACCGAGAAAGACGAAAACAAGCCCACCTGCCAGCACGGCAATATCTGTGACCTTTGCGGTGCCGAGTACAGCGATATTGACCCCGACAACCACAATTACCACGGCAGTATCTGCATCGACTGCGGACACTATGATGCCGATGCCACCGAGGTGGAAATCTACGACGGCTATTACAGCAGGGTCATTATAGATGATGATTACGACGTGGAAAAACTTACCTACTACCGCGAGCTGCCCAACACCGAATGGAACTCGCTGTATGTACCATTTGAAATAGAGGTGACCGATGAA